>JAYUSZ010000047.1:0-5968 GCA_043755435.1 Bryobacterales bacterium
GACAAAAGTAATAAAGCTAGTACTCGTTTCATATAGGAGTCTCCTGGTTTAAGATGTTTGTTTCGTTACTGCCTGGGCGGCGCGGAAGCCGGACCAAAATTCACAAATTACAATCGAATTCGCCGGGTTATTGTGGGCGAACTTTACTCGAACTTCACCAATCATCGAATTGCGATCAGCGGGAAGATACTGCTCTAAAGTTGAAAAATCCTGAGCCGTGGAATAAGGGACGCTGTTTACTGTATAGCTATAATGCACGCAACTATCGTCCAGATCCAAAACCATCCCTTCTGCGAGTCTCCCCGTAAGATATACTTCCTGGCGGCGGCGGCGCTCTCGTTTAACCGGGTCACGCCGCACGCGCACCTGACGGTACAACAGTGCCGATAGCACCACTGCAAGTATTCCAAGAGCCAGGATTTTTATTGCGTCCGAATTCACCAAACCTCAATTATTTCTGAAATGCTTTCGCATGATCTTTCAAGAACTGTTCCAATCCTTTGTCCGTAAGCGGATGGTTGAACAGCATGTCTAAAGTCTTAAATGGCATGGTGCCGATATGCGCCCCGATCATTGCAGATTCTATCACGTGGTTAGGCGTTCGCAACGACGCAGCCAGCACCTGCGTTTGAAATCCGTAGTTTTCGTAGATGGTCACAATCTGCTCAATCAGTTCGATGCCAGGCATACCCATGTCGTCAATGCGGCCCACAAAGGGACTAATAATATAAGCTCCTGCCTTTGCAGCCAACAGTGCCTGTGCAGCCTGAAAACACAGAGTGACGTTGGTGCGAATTCCTTCTTTCGCCAGTGCGCTACAAGCCTTGATACCATCGCGAATTAGCGGAAGCTTCACCACAATGTTCTTGTGAATCTTCGCCAGCTTCAGCCCTTCTGAAATCATCAGGCTGGCTTCCGTTGCCACCACTTCAGCGGAAATATCGCCGTCAATAATATCGCAAATCCGTGCTACCTGTTCTTCAATAGGGCGGCCTTCTTTGGCAATCAAACTGGGGTTGGTGGTAACACCATCCACAATGCCCCATTCCGCGCCTTTGCGAATTTCATCTAAGTTTGCTGTATCTAGAAATATTTTCATTTGGATCGTTTCCTTATTTCTTTACTAGTCTATTTTCTAACGCGCCAATACCCGCAATTTCCACGCGTAACAGAGCGCCTGCCTCTACCACTCCCACACCCGGAGGCGTGCCGGTAGCTATTAAATCGCCGGGTTCCAGCGTCATGAACTGCGTCACATAGTGCAACACAGTGGGCAGGTCAAAAATCATATCCGTCACCGGAGCGTCCTGCCGTTTTTCGCCATTCACGAAGGAGGTCACACGCAGCGACTTCAAGTCAACTTCTTCCCTCTTCACCATCCATGGGCCAGTGGGACAAAAAGTATCAAAGCCCTTTCCACGCGTCCATTGCCCGTCCTTCTTTTGCAAGTCGCGGGCGGTGACGTCGTTCACCATGGTGTAGCCAAGCACGTATTGTTCCCAATTGTCCTTGTCTATATGGAAGGCCCGCTTGCCAATGATAACTCCCAACTCACCTTCATAGCTGATGGAATTGGTCAAATCAGGATAAACAACATCATCACCATGGGCGTTCAACGATGAGGGAGGCTTCATGAAAATGAGTGGCTCTGTTGGAACAGCGTTTCCCATTTCCTTGGCATGGTCAGCATAGTTGCGGCCCACACAAACAATCTTGGTAGGCGAGCACGGCGGCAGCAGACGCACATTGGCCAGCTTGTGAGTTGCACCACTAGCGTGAATAACGTCGCCTTCCAACGTTCCGTAAATCACCTTGCCCGAAGCATCGGGAATTGTTGGGGGAACTTCAGCATCAAGACTGAAGCGGACATGTTTCGTCATTCGGGTAAAGTAAGCTCCTCGCTTTTGGATTTTTCACTTTCATTGCCAAGGTTGTCCACAGAAGAAACAGCATAACGGTAACGCTTGCCGCGTGCAGCACTGCGGTCGGAATAAGTTGGTTGAGTGATATTTTCAACCAGCACCTTGAACTCCGCATCCCCTTCCGATCGCCATATTTTATAGGCTTTCCAATCCAATTCCAAATTTCGCTGCCAACTGACTTCAATACTGGCCACCCCTGCAATCAGCCGCAAGCCTTCGGGAACTGCCGGTGGAAATGTATCCGTCGGCGTGATCTCAACAGCTTCAGACTGTGGACCTTCAGCTATCTGTTTGTCATTCAGTTTCCGGAACGCCTGCACTTTGTAACTGGCCGGCTTGCCGAACTCCACACTACTATCCAGATACTCACTAGCCGCTACCTTAGCCAGTTCGGAAGCGCCTCGGAAAATGCGATATTCTGCCCCCTCCACTGGTTGCCAGCGGAGCATCACTCCATCCACTTGCGTCGTGGCTGTCACTTTTTGCGGAGCAATCAATCCAGCAACAACGGGCAGCACGGCAAGATTCGACCAAGCGGAGAATCGCTGTTTGGTCCCCTGGGTGCGCACGCTAACCACAATGTCTTTTCCAACCCAAGGGTCCACGGGAACTTCCAATTCCACCAGGCCATCTTTTGTCGGTGGAACTTCCACGCGTGTGGCACTCAATGCCCAGTTATCCATATTGAACACGCCTGCAGGTGGTTGCCCCAACCTTAATTCCGTATCCGCAATCTTCTTTAAAATCAACCCTTCGGTTGTCTTCGGCGGTTGATTGAAGCGGATCGTCAGTTTGTTTCCAAACTGCGTAACACGCAAATTCGAAACCGCCACCGGAGTTTCCAGCGAAGGTGGAAGAGGGTCGCCTATGTATCCACAAGACGCCAGGTTCAACAGGGCAAGCGTGACCATCCACAACATAATGCGGCTACTGCTGTTTCTCATCAACTCCTCAAAGAATGTACTTGCTCAAGTCCTGATCAGAAACAATGGCTGCCAGTTGTTTTTCAACGAACAACTTATCCACCTTCACATTCTTCTTCTTCATGTCCGGTGCATCAAACGAAACTTCTTCCAGCACCTTTTCAAGAATGGTATGCAAGCGGCGGGCACCAATGTTTTCGGCTGTTTCATTCACCCGGCAAGCGAAATGCGCCATGGTTTCCAGGGCGTCTGTTGTGAAGGTCAGTTTGATGCCTTCTGTTTCCAGCAACGCCATGTACTGCTTCACTAGAGCGTTTTTCGGCTCCTGCAAAATACGCACGAAATCGGCTTCGGTCAGTGCTTTCAATTCCACGCGAATTGGAAAACGCCCCTGCAGTTCAGGAATTAAGTCTGACGGCTTGGAGACATGAAATGCTCCGGCCGCGATAAACAGAATATGATCCGTCCGCACAAAACCATACCGCGTGTTGATGGTTGTTCCTTCAACAATGGGAAGAATGTCACGCTGCACTCCTTCGCGGCTAACATCCGGTCCGTGACCACCTTCGCGACCGGCAATCTTGTCAATTTCATCCAGAAACACAATTCCGTTCCGTTCAACTCTTTCTATGGCGGTGCGCTGCACCAGATCCATATCTACAAGGCGCTGTTCTTCTTCAGAGATGAGATATTCAAACGCTTCCCGTACCCGCATTTTGCGTTTCTTCGTGCGATTGCCAAATAAGGCGGGAATCATTTCCTTGATACTTGATTCCATCTCCTCCATGCCAGGTGCAGTTGCAAATTCAATTTGCGGACCACGCTCCTTTACATCGAGTTCCACTTGACGATCGTCCAGTTTGCCCGCCCGCAAGCGTTCGCGCAGTTTCTCGCGCGACTTATCCACGGGTTCGCCGCCTTCGGGCGGAGTCGGCATAAGAAGTTCCAGCAACCGGTCTTCGGCCAGTTGCTCAGCTTTGTCCGCCACTTCATCCAGCCGTTCTTCACGAACCATATCAATGGAAATTTCCACCAAATCGCGGATGATCGATTCCACATCGCGGCCCACATAGCCAACTTCCGTAAATTTGCTGGCTTCAACTTTAAGAAATGGAGAGTTCGCCAGCTTGGCCAACCTGCGCGCAATTTCCGTTTTGCCAACACCGGTGGAACCGATCATCAGGATGTTCTTAGGCATCACATCTTCGGCCATTTCCGGATCCAGTTTTTGTCGACGCACGCGGTTTCGCAGTGCAATAGCTACCGCTTTTTTGGCATCGTTCTGGCCAATCACGTACTTGTCCAACTCCCGGACAATCTCCCTAGGAGTCAGTTCGTCCAGCAGCGGCGCTTCTTCTCCCGCCGCATTCATCGGCTGATTCGGTAGATAAATAACCATCAGCCTAGCTCCTCGTAAATAATATTGAGGTTCGTGTAAATACAGATATTGCCGGCGATCACCATTGATTTTTCTGCAATTTCACGGGCACCCAGTTGCGTATTTTGATAAAGCGCGGTTGCCGCCGCTTTCGCAAATGGACCGCCTGAACCAATGGCCGCCATCTGTTCATCGGGTTCAATCACGTCGCCATTGCCGCTTAGAATGAAAATCCGCTCAGTGTCAGCAACCAGCAGAAGTGCTTCCAGATGACGCAGAATTTTATCCGTTCGCCAATCCTTCGCCAACTCAACAACTGAGCGTTCCAATTTGCCGGAATGCTGCTCCAGCTTGGTTTCAAAGCGTTGGAACAACGAGAAAGCATCGGCGGTAGACCCTGCAAAACCGGAAAGAATTTTCCCGTTATACAGGCGTCGAAGTTTCTTCGCCGTACCTTTTAGCACTTCGTGGCCGAGTGTGACTTGGCCATCGGCGGCCATCACAACTTTGCCCTTACGGCGCACAGCAAGCACGGTTGTCGAATGGATTTTTTCTTGCATGAAGAGGAACTTCCATTCTACCAGCCAGGGTATTAGAATATAAGCCCAATAAACGCAAGCAGCGAACACGCAACTGCAAATGCACTGCGCCACTGCCCAAGTGGGTTCAACTTTTTCTGGGCAAAGTAGATAGGAGAAAGCGCTACCACTCCGACGATCAGCTCAACCGCCAGCACTCTAATTGTGGCGTCTTGCAGGATGCGGGCCACCAGAAACAGAACCATGATTTCCATTGCTGTTGCCCAACTATCGCGCAGTGCCAAGCATGCGACGAAAAGCATTGAAAATGGAAAGAACATTCGCCGGTCACCTGTGAAGTGGAAAATAGCAAGCCAAAACATCGCCGGTAACGTCAACAGCAACACCTCACGCCAGTTTGCACCAAAGCCGATAAATGCAAGAAGTCCAACCAAACTGATGCATGCCCAAGGCAGTCCGCCGACAGCCATCGCCGCAATGACAAGCACCAGAGCAGGAAGGCCTGGTGCCGACCACCTGCTCACATCGATACCCGATTCATCATCGAAGTAGCCGTCTGGTCAAAATACTGTTCCAACAAATCGCGCGCGTCGGCCGGGAATGCGACGTGGTCAAGCGCCGTCCGCATCAATTGCATCCACCGGTCTCGCCCAGCTTGCCCAATCGGAAACTGTGCGTGGCGCATGCGCAGCCGCGGATGCCCGCGCTGTTCCACATACCGCATCGGTCCACCAAATCTCCCCACCAGAAAATCTCGAAGCCGGCCTTCTGCCCCTGCCAGATCGTCGCCCGGGTACATTGGCCCCAAGATAGGATCGCCGGGAATCTGTTGATAAAAAGCGCGGATCAGTCGTTGAAACCCCTCTTCCCCAATCACGCTGTAAATTTCTACTTCAGTCATAGTTCCAGACTACACTTTCATGCATCAAAATCGTAGACAATGGAGGTAGTATGGCAAAACCACTTCTGACCAAACTGCCAACCGTGATGGAGCCCGGTACCGATATTCATACCGGTACAAAGGATAAGAACAAACCATATACCGGTATCACCGGACCTAAAATCCGCTGCCCATTGTGCCAATGGAAACCTAAGCCTAGGGATATGTGGAGTTGCAGTTGCGGCTTTTCTTGGCATACTTTTGAGACAGGCGGGGTTTGCCCATCCTGCATCCAGCAACACACGCAAACGCAATGCTTAAAATGT
>JAYUSZ010000048.1:0-5945 GCA_043755435.1 Bryobacterales bacterium
CTGGTGCCAGAAACGGAAAGCTATATTGCCCGGCAGCCGACGAGGTTGTTTCCCGCCGTTCGCCTGAAGTCACCGAAGCAGCCGTCACTTTGGCACTGACAACGACCGCCCCGCTATCGTCAGTTATGATTCCGCTAATGGTCCCGCTGGTTTGAGCAAAGACCGCAGCTGCGAACAAAGTACTGAATGAACAAATTTTGAACGTCATGGTTGCAAATACCTTTTTAAGAACGTGTAGATTTCCGCACGCGATTCCCGCGCTAACTTCGTATCGATCCGATTGAAATGATGCCCACCCGGCGCCGCTTGATATATCTTGTACTCAAACTTTTTGCCCGCCGCTTTGAGTGCTTCCACCATATGTTCCACTTCCACCACTCGAACAGTCTCATCGTTGGTGTTGCCGTGGATCAGCAGTGGACGTTCCAACTTTGCGGCATAGGTGACCGGCGACCTGCTCCGGTACTCCGCATCATCTTGTGCCGCTGTATCGCCGGCGCTTTCGGCAATCGTCTTGGGCATTGACTTAAGATACTTCCGCCGCTCCAACAGGTCACTAACCGGTTCGCCGGCATAGGCGCAAGCATATGCTTCCGGATGCTGCAAGATATTAAAGAGTGCAATCATTCCGCCGTGGCTCCACCCCACCAAGCCAACCCGGTTGGCATCCAGAAACGAGTAACGTTCCAACATCCAATTGCGGGCACCCAACACATCGTCGTTTTCCTTGCCACCATAGTCGATGGCCTTTCTGTAAGGTTCGCCATAGCCTGAACTGCCACGATAATCAGGGGCCACCACCACATGACCCTGGTCCACCAATTCGCGGACAATCGTCGCGGCGTTCGCCGGTCCGCCAGTCATGTGATTGCTGTGAACACCGCCATGCACGAGAACAATCAAAGGATGTTTTTTGGTGCGGTCAATATTCTTCGGAATATAACTGTAGGCGTAAAGAATCATCGGATTCTTGCCATTCGCCGGCAAACCGGTGTATCGAAATGTGCCAACTTCGGCCACGTCACCTAAAGTTAGATGCCACAGTACATCGTCACTCACCTTCACAGCGTGGTCCAAATCATTTTCTGGACCCTCGCCGCCCGATTGGGCCCAGACTTTTGCCGCAATTATCAAAACGATGAAGAGCTTAATCATTTTGCCCTCAGTATGACACCATCAACCCCCAAGACTTAAGGTCAACAACGTTATTAACGCACGCAAGTTGCTGAATGGACTATGGTAGACTCGGCTCAGCGGTGTAAGATGGGGTTCACTCAGTAGTGGCTGGAAGATCAGATTCACGAAGTCAGGCGGCAGCTATTGCCAAGGTTCGTGATGTCGCAGGTTCGACTGAGGCCATTCGGCAACACCTGGCTTGGGTACTTGCCAGCCCAGCATTCCGCGGAAGCGTACGCAGCCAACGGTTCATTCAGTTTGTAGTGGACAATGCGCTTCAGGGCAGTTTTGAACGGCTGGGTGAGCGCGAACTTGGTATTGAGCTGTTCGGCAAGGAACCCGGGTTCGATACTGGCCGTGATTCCACTGTAAGAGTGGCCGCCAGCGACGTACGTTCCCGATTGCTTCGTTGCTATACAGACCCCGACGCACCTTCAGACTTCCGTATTGAACTTCCAGCCGGCTCCTATATTCCGGAATTTCACAGGCCCGAAGTGGCCGTAACCCAAGTCGCGCCCCAACCGCTGCATCAACACGCGATTTCTAATACTGTTACCACCCAGGTTCCGGCATATTGGCGATGGTTAGCTTTGGCGCTATCCCTTTTTCCGGTGATCATCGGCGTTGGTTGGTGGAGCAATTCCAGCTCCGAGTCCGCAAAACAAACCGGCGCGCCATGGAGCGCTGAATTGGACGAGATTTGGCAACCGTTCATAAACACTCGAAAGCCTCTATTGATCACAGTGGGCAACCCTTTGTTCGCCCAGTTTGAAGACAAAACCATCTACCGCCACCCATCCATTGAAAAGTGGGATGATCTAAAAAAGTCGATAGGAGACCGCCAAGCCCGTCCTGTTTATTACTATTCAGCCGTTGGTGATGTGACCGCAGCGTTTTTGTTAGGTCAACGTTTGGGTCCCCACCAACGCAACATTTCCATTGTAAGAAGCAGCCAAATGTTATGGCAGCAAATGGCCGATTCCAATGTGCTTCTAATCGGCCCACCCCGGTTTTTTGCTGATCGTATGGCCAGTATGCCGGTTACTTTTGAAATCACCGAATCCCCCGAAGGATTTCGCGTTTCGCACCCAAAATCAGGCGAGGCGGACTTATTCGCTTACCGGGATCAATCGGCATACTTGTCTGAAGACGGAAAAGCCACGGTATTAGTGACGCATGCTCCGGGACCGGTGGGAAACACGGACGTGGCCAACTTTGCAAGCAACTCCACATTTGGCCGCGTTGGTGCAGTCGAAGCATTCACCGATCCGGTTTTTGTGCGGAATCTGGCTGTGAAAATGCGCGGAGACTCGAACCATTTTCCAAGATACTTCCAGGTTCTGTTGACGGTCAGTTACAAAGGAGGCGTTCCCACGGAAACGTCCTATGTTCTGCACCGCGAATTGGTTCGCCGGCCTATGTAGGGTTGTCGCATCCGCTCTGGCGGTCACGGCTCTGAAAAGGCTTTGTGAAAGTGTGCCGAGCCTCGAAAATCATTCCTTGAAAATGGGGTTTGATTAGGGTGTGTGCGGCCTGCGGCGAACTTGACGCTAACAGTGCGATCTCTGGCTAAGTCGATGGGATTCAGCAGTTGCGGAATTCGTATGGACGCCACGGCGGATTCAGTTGACCGGGCGCTTTTCTTTCTAAATTGTCATCGCTTGCGGAAGGCTTCGTTTTGCACAACAAGTTCTACCAGATCGCGGAGTCCATAGCCTTGCTCCGCGACTTTGGTGGCGATCGCTTCGACTTGCGGGCGGTCAGCGGCGTCGAACTTTCGTCCGCACGCGTAGGTGAGAATCTTTTGGGTGAGCGTGCGGGTGAAGTCGGTCTTGCGGTGGACGAGAGCTTCGCGCAGGCCGACGATGTCGGTGAACTTTTCGCCGGAGGGCAATTCGCCGGAGGCGTCGATCGCTTGACCGCCGGGATACTTCGTTCGCCATCGACCGATTGGATCGAAGTTTTCGAGAGCGAAGCCGGGCGGATCGATGGACCGGTGGCAGGACATACAGGCGGGGCTTTCGCGATGTTTGACGAGCAGGTCGCGGACGGTTTTGGCTCCGCGAACGTCGGGGTCTAGAGCTGGGACATCATCGGGCGGAGGGGCTGGCGGAGTGCCGAAGATGTTTTCGAGGACCCAGACGCCGCGGGTGACTGGAGAGGTTTCAATGCCGTTGGCGGAGACCGTAAGAACGCTGCCGTGACCGAGGATGCCGGCGCGCCGGGGTTCGGGCAGATCGACTTTGCGGAAGACGTGGCCGCCGACACTGGGAATCGCAGCGTCCATGCCGTAGAGCCGAGCCAGGGGCTTATTAATGAAAGAATATTGTGCGTCAATGAACCCATGGAGGCTCTTGTTGGCGTCCAGAAGATGGCGCATCAACATTCGCGTCTCGGTTTTCATGGCACTCTGGAGATCGTCCCAGTAATAGGCTCCGAAGGCGTCTCGATCGGGTGGCATGTCGCCGAGGCTGCGGAGGTTGAGCCAGCTATCGAGGAAGCCTTCGACGAAGGCGTTGGAACGCGGGCTGGCGAGGAGGCGACGAGTCTCAGTCCTTAGAACGTCGTCTTGCAGCAGAGCACCAGTGCTAGCTTGCTTTAGGAGAGTTTCATCGGGCGTCGTGGACCAGAGGAAATAGGACAGGCGTGAGGCAAGTGCGTAGGCGGGCAGGCGGTCCTTGCCTTCCCCGGTTGAGACGTAGAGGAACTCGGGCGAGCACAAGATGGCTTTAAGGGCGTCCTGCAGGGCGGTCTCGGCGGGGATGCCGGCCGCACGGCGCTTTACCGCAATCGCTTCTAGCCGATTGATCTCTTCGGTGGTGGCGGGACGCCGGTAGGCGCGGGTGGCAAAGTTCGAGAGAATCTCCCGGGTTCGTACTGGGGCGAAGGGGCGGTCACCGTAAAGAACTCGCTGGCTGGGGGGAATCGAAGGAGGATTGAGCGGTCCTCTGATCTCGACCTGGTGAATGCGGATTTGGGGAATTGGCCCGTACTTCATCATCGCGATGCGGCCGAGTACGATGCCTTGGCCGACGTTTCGTTGGTCTTCCGGGAGGAACTGCGGGAATCGACGCGCATAACTACTGAAGACGTTGCGAACGTTGTTCATGCCGTTGGGGAAGATGAAACGGGGCTGATAGCCGGCGTCGAGACGGACGCGGAACGTTATCCATTGAGGGCCTCCGTCGGCGAGGTCGACGGGTTCGGCCAGCAACGGCTGCAAGGGTTGCTCATGCTGCAGGTATCCGGCTTGGGCATTGCCCGCAACGACGCCGAAGCGGAAGGGCGCTTCCGGGTCCATCCCGAAGAGCTTCGGGTCGTAGGGATTCTTGCGATGCAAGGCTTCGACCTGTACTTTGACTTCGTAGAAGCCGTCGACGGGCACGCCTTCGGCGAAGGCATGGAGCGGGGCGTAGGCGCCTTCATAGTGAGGCGTGCGAGGGTGCTCGAACAGTGACATGTACTGGGTCAGGTTGTTGCGTTTTCTGGCCCCGTCGAGCTCCTTTTGCTGTTCGAAGTGATCTTTGAAAACCCAGGTGCGAGGGGTTGGGGCAGGCTTGCCGGGGAGGGCCTTGCGAATCACCGCTTCAGCTGCGTCGAGGTACTGTTCAAGCAAATAGCCGGACGTGATCAGGGTGTCGCCGATATTGTCCATGTGGGCAAGCTGCTGGTCGCGGGGGAAGCGGCTGGTGGGATCGAATTGATCCATATCGAGCTGAAGCAGATCGCCGATAGTGTTCCGATATTCGCGCCGATTCATCCGCCGCAGGGCGACTTTCGCCGGAGCTTGTCTGGCCAACTCCGCGACGAAGGCCTGACGCTGGGCTGGGGGTGGCTGGGGGGACTGCTTGGGGGGCATGGTGCCGGCTTCCACACGACGGGAGACGGCGATCCGGTCGGACGGAGTTAGGGGCCCAAGGTCGAAACGGCGATTGGCCATTTGGACTTTCTCGCCATGGCAACTGGTGCAGTAGGAGTTCAGAAAGATGGTAACAGGGTCCACGGCGGCAGCGAGGAGAAGGACAAACGCGAGCGTCATTTCGTTAGATTCCGCGCAGTGTGCCGGTGGACAAGGCGAACTTCCGTTGCTGGACGCCGAACCGTTGCAACATGGTGAGGAAGAGATTGGACAAGGGCTGACGATTGGGTCCGCTCTCCGGGAAGGCCTGGTAGGTGCCGTGTTTGAATCCGCCGCCGGCCAAAACCACTGGCAGATTCACATTGGTGTGTGCGTTGCCGTTGCCCATGCCGCTGCCGAACAAGACCATGGTGTGGTCGAGCAGAGTGCCTTCGCCATCTTTGATTGACTTCATTTTGCCGAGGAAACGGGCGAATTGTTCGGTTTGATAGCGCTCGAGTTTGACGAGAAGATCGATGCTCTCCTGAACTTGGCCGTGATGGGAGAGGGAATGGTATTCCTTTCGGACACCGAGCACTGCAGCTTCAAAGCCGCCGGCAATTTCGAGCGTGGCGATGCGGGTGGAGTCAGTTTGCAGGGCCAAAGTGATGAGGTCATAGAGAACCGGAATATCGGTGACAAGGCCGCGATTTTCGGGCTCCTTCATCAAAGGGTCGGGCTTGGGTACGCCTGCCCACTTTTGCCGCTGCTCCAGAACCTTTTCAACATCGCGGACGGAGGTGAAATACTCGTCGAGTTTTTGCTGGTCCTGCGAGTCCAGGCGGTGCTTCAGCGAACGGGCGTCGCCATTTACGGAATCAAGAATCGAACCTTGCAGGGTTAGCCGGTCCTTGGTGCGTTCCCGTTCGGC
>JAYUSZ010000049.1:0-5927 GCA_043755435.1 Bryobacterales bacterium
CTACCAGTTGAATTCAAAGACTGTGCTTCGCGCGGGTGCCGGTACCTTCTACAGTCAGGACACAGGCAATCCACGTTTCGACATGGCTCGTAACCTGGCAGGCCGTCTGCGTTCTAACGCAAACACGCTGGCGCCGAATTTGACTTGGGCAAACTCCTTGGCCAGCATTGCTGGCGGGACAGCAGGCGTCGCAACGCCTTACTCGTTCGCCAATCCCTTCGATCGCCGTACTCCGATTTCCATGCAATACACATTGAATGTGCAGCGCGAAATCTCCGGAGGAATGGTAGCTGAAGTTGGTTATGTGGGCAGTGTTAGTCATCACCTGGAAGGTCTCCGGGCTGTTAACGAATCCTTGCCAGCACCACGCGCCCTCGGCATCGCTGAACGCCTCCGTGCTCCGTTTCCAGAATTCGGCCGCATCCAATTGGTCGATAACGGCGGCAATGGGAATTACAACTCGCTTGGCGCAAAAATCACCAAGCGCTATTCCAGCGGACTGACCTACTTGATGAGCTATACCTGGTCAAAATCCATCGATACCTCATCAGCAATTCGTAACCAGGGTGGCGACACACTGTTCCCACAGAACAGCTATTGCCGCTCCTGCGAACGCGCACGGTCCAGCTTCGACGTCAGTCAGCGCTGGGTCACTTCAGTCCAATATGAGCTTCCCTTCGGTAGAGGCAAGAAGTTCGGCGTGGAAAACAAAGTGGCCGACGCCTTGGTCGGCGGTTGGGAATTGGGTAGCATCATCACTCTGCAAAGTGGTTTCCCAATGACAATTACCCAAAGTGGCGATCCGTCAAACACCGGCGGACAGTTCGACCGTCCCAATGCGACGGGTATTGCTCCAGAACTGCCGCGTGGACAACAGGACCCTCAACGGTTCTTTAACACACTGGCATTCAGCCGCACACCCGATGGCAGCTTCGGCAATGTTGGCCGAAATACCCTTGACTCGCCTGGTATTATTGGCTGGGACTTCATTATGATGAAGAACTTCAAAATGCCATACAGCGATAGCCATCGTCTTCAGTTCCGGTTTGAGGGCTTTAACCTTCCTAACCACCCGAACTGGGGCAATCCCGATAACAACCTGAACTCTGGTACTGTGAATGCCGCAACGGGCATTGGTGCTAACTTCGGAACAATCAACGGCGTCCGCACTAACATGCGGAACCTTCAACTCGCTCTGCGGTACACGTTTTAGTAACTGTTGTTTAACCGGAAAGGCCCGTTAGCGGTAACGCTAGCGGGCCTTTCTATTGCTCCAACCGCTTGATCGTCTCCACAACCACATCTCCTACAACCTTGAAACTCCGAGGCGCCAGTTTGTCCATCGTGTCCGCTGCGGTATGCCAGTGGCTATGATTTGGCCCGTAGTTGAAGTCAATCAAGTCAATTGCATTCACACCCTGATTCACAAACGGCATATGGTCGTCGTCAATAGCCAGACTCGAGTTCAGGAAGTTAGCTTCGTAACCACGCTCCGCCGCAATTTGCCATACCAGACGAGTCAGCGTTTGCGAACCGTTGGGGTTCTTCAATAGATCCAACTGCTGATCCCCAATCATGTCTACGTTGATCATCGCGTGAATCTGCCGGATGCTGCCATCCGCCAGCCACTTCGCCGCAAGATGACGGCTGCCGTAAAGGCTGTCCGTTGACGTCCAATCACCCACGGCCTCTTCCCCGTCGAAGAAAACCAGCACCACGCTATGTTTGCGAGGCATGCGATTCAAGCTTTGAGCCAGTTCCAGCAGAAACCCCGTTGAGGATCCACCATCATTGGCACCCACAAAATCCTTCAGTACCTTTGTATCGTAGTGGCCCGATATCACGATGCTCCTGCCGCTCGAACCTGGAAAGGTAGCCAGGATATTCTTCATAACAATAGGACCCGCTGGTGTCTGCGCCGTGAAAGCATCCTCGGTAACTTTGCAGCGAAGCTTCTTCAGTTCCGCAACAATCCAAGCCTGAGTCTTAGCGATCGCAGCAGACCCAGATGGCCGGGCACCAAAGGCAACCGCCTTCCTGGTAGAGCCAAATGCCCTCTCCCCACTAAAGTCACTAGCGAAAAGAGGCGGACCTAGAACGAATAGGATTCCAACGAACTTTACTATCATCAACCTCATTTTCTCTTAGGTTGGCGCACACGTCCATCAACCCGCATTCTGGCATAAACATCTGCACACCCACCTGCTGCGACGGCAACTTTGTATTCAGCATCGCTGGTGACATACCCCGAATTGGTTGCTGTAACCTTGTATTCGCCAGCTTGAACTGGATTGATCATGAAGTAGCCTGTATCATCGGTTACCGCCGAGTAACGCTGCCCACCTTTGCCGATAGCCGTCACAATTGTTCCCGTAAGTTTCTTCTGCATTTCTTCCCACGTTGTGGAACTTGAAGTCTCAGGATCGGCATAGATCCATCCCAGAATATGAGTTGCAGTTCGTCTTAACTTCCAGTTGTCAAAGAAGCGAATATCGTCCTCAGCCAACGTTATAGGCCTCGACCCGAGACACTGTGTTGTTTCCAGCAACAAGCCCCTCCGCCACGCATAAACCAGATAGCGTTCACCCTTCTTGAATTCCACACCACAACTCGATCTTGACCAGTTGTCGACGCCAACCAGCGAAATCCATAGTGCTGAACCTTGGTACGCACGTTCGGTACGGAAATGTACTCGCCTCGTTCCACCTAGGATAGGAGTGGAATCATACGCTTCGTTCCAAGCAACGCCAACGAACACCACTATGTCTGGACCAACCGTTGCGCAGGCCGGTGGTCCACCACCACACAAACAGGCCCAACATGTCACATTCGATAGAAGGAAACCCAAGAGCAACTTTGTCCAATTTGAGCAATCCCAAAACCGGCGGTGACAGCGCTTCATCAACTCAATTTGCCCTCTTTTCACAAGCTTGCCCAAATCAAAGGTGGGACTTTGAAAAAAGTGTGCGACTCTTCATTCAGGAGTTCAGCCATAGTTATATAGACACCGCTGCGAACAAATCAGGCCTTTCTAGCAGTACATAAATATCCGGCAGTGAAATCTTTGTTCTTGTCTAAAGAATCAAACAAAGGCAACAGCAACGCTGCAGGAGCGGCGAATACAAATGCCAACGCCTTAAACGGCCACGGAAAAAATTGGAGTGAGTTCAGCGTTCTGCGCGAAAGCAGCCGGAACAGTCCGCCTGAAGGTTTTATCTCAATGGCGGTGAAACCAGCTTGCTCCAACAAATACCGCATGCCGAAACATGTGTAGCGGTAATAGTCGTTTGGATGCTGGTGAACTTCCCATTCATGTGGAACCACCGCAAGCAGCGGTGCTCCAGGACGCAGGCAGCGGGCAATCTCGCAAAGAACTTGTTTTGGTTCCTGAACATGTTCCAGGGTGACAATATGAATGGCCGCGTCAAAACAATTTGCTGCCAACGGGAGTGCCGCAAGATCAGCAATAGTATTCAGTTGATGATAATCCCAGGCTGCATCACCCACGGCAAGGTCCACGGCGAAGTACCGCTGCCCAGAGAAGTAGCGGCGATGCTGGCACTCCCCTGCTCCAGCGTCCAAAACCAAAGCCTTTGGCGGCAGAGACTTGGCGAAGTTCTGTAGTTCCTGGTCAATCTGCCATTCAAAGTACAATAGCCAGCGCGCTAGCCAAGAGGGCATGGACAAAGCCCGCGCCTGGGAGTTCATGACTTCTTCTTGGCCTCAATCATGATTGTGGAACCAGCGCGGCAAGCTGCTTCTAGGAGTGTAACGGGCAAAGCCGCCAACACCAAGCCAAAATAGGCAATGTCCTTGGCCAGCTTCATACCCGGTGTTTCTTGCACTCCGCGGACATGCCGAGCCATCGGATCCAGACCCGGAGCAATACTAGTTGCCAGTCCAGCCGGATTATCACGAAGCGAGAAGAACTTCCGTCGCACCACTTCAAATCCCGCAAAGTCCATCAGCGACTCCAGTTCGGAAGCACGAAAGTTGATCAAATGCCTCGGAACGTCAATCCCGTTCCAATCCTTCCCCAGGATCAGAAACTGCCAGCAGGCAGCGTTTGGAACTTGAACAATCAGTCGGCCTTCGGGAGTGAGCAGTTTATGAGCTGCATGCAGATAGGCTACTGGATCAAAGAGGTGTTCCAATACGTGGTACATCGTAATCACCCTGCAACTGGACTCAGGCAAAGGGGCTCTAGACAATGTGGCGCAGACCACAGGAACGCCGAACCGCTGCCAGGCAACCGCCGCAGCAGCAAGGGAGAAATCAAGCCCCATTCCCGTATAGCCGCGCGCGCGCATCATTTCGAGGAACAGCCCTCCACCACAACCGACGTCCAAAAGCAATCCTTCGCCTCCAGCGTTTTCCATCGCCCTGGAAGCGAACCATACATGATCCATTAAAACCAGGCGGCGATACCGTTCGGCAAGTTGAGTGGCTGTATCTTCAGAAGGAGAGAACCAGTAATCAGGAGGGTAATAGTTGTTGAGTTCCAGAGGGGTAGGTTGAGGATACAACCGCACCAAACGGCAGCCCTCGCATTCAACAACCAGGAAAGCCTTGTTCGTGGTTTGGTAAAGGCGGTCGGTGGCACTGAATAAGGTCCTCATGCCCGTTTCGCCACAAGCTGGACATGCCTCCGGAGGCATATCCACCACTTTGGGATGTTGAGTTATGGTTCGTCCTCCATTAAGGTTTTTAGCGAGATTCGAAATCGCCACATCAAACGAAGGATATCGATAGAGGACATCCGCCGAAAGCGGGTGATTTCTCGCCGCTTCGCTAACATCCGGGGTATCATGCGGATCGCCTCCAAATCGGCCTTCAACAGAGTGGCCGCTAGGCCTAGTTTACCGCGCTCCGATGCATGGCGGGCAGATTCTCCTTTGCCCAGAAATGTCGACCATGCCCCGCGCAAAAGCCTCAGGGCATAAAAGAAGGGATTAAGCAGCAGCAGTGGCCAGGGAAACAGTTTCACGGCTAGCAAAACTCGATTGCGTTCAATCAGATGGACTCGAAATGGGTTCGTTCTCCCCAAAGTGCTGCCACGTCGGTGGAGGACTTTTGCCTTAGGAGCGGAAATAGCCTTGTAACCTGCCAACCGAAGACGAAACCCCAAATCGGCGTCATCCGCGTAGGCGAAGAAGTCCTCATCAAATCCTCCAACGGCAAGGACTGCATCGCGCCGATAGGCGGCAGCGCAACCGTCGGGCCAAAGCACTTCTTCCGGCTGGTCATATTGCCCCCGATCCACCTCACCCATCCCTCGCCCGCGATTCTGACCGTCCCAATAGATGAGGTGCCCCACTTTATCGATTATATGAGGATCCTCATACTGGAGGATCTTCGAGGCAACCATCGCCACGTCCTCTCGATTATCGAAACCAGCCCGCAATTCTCCTAACCAATGAGGATCAGCTTCGGCATCGTTGTTCAAAAGTGCCACTAAAGGGGTATTGGCAGCACGAATTCCCTGGTTGTTCCCCCCGCAAAAGCCAAGGTTGGTACTATTGTAAAGAATTTTAATTTTCGGGTAGTTCTCCTCGACAAATTTGAGGGTACCGTCGGTGGATGCGTTGTCCACAACGATCACCTCAAAAGGAACAACCTCTTGACTTTGAACCGAGTCAAGACACCTGCCTAGTAGTTCCCTTCGGTTGAAGGTAACTATTACAACGCTTATTGTTGGTTCAAATGGGTTTAGCGTGGCAGCTCGGCTTGTTGCATTCGTGGACAATTGTTGTATTATAAGCGTTAGGCACTTAGAAGTGACGGCACAATGCAAACTGTAGGACAAAAACTTCGCGAAGAGAGGATTCGGCAGGGTAAGGAGATCAAGCCAATTGCTGATGAACTCCGTATTTCAAGCCGATACATTCAAGCGATTGAAGCCGAAAACTGGGACCAACTCCCCAGCG
>JAYUSZ010000050.1:0-15422 GCA_043755435.1 Bryobacterales bacterium
CTGTTCTGTTCTCTCTTTCATGCCCAAGGGCCTCCAGCCCTTGGCACACGGTACCAGTTATCTCGAACTCCAGTCACGCACGCTTGCCGGAAACACACCGAGAGATGCAGTCGGAGGCGAAGGGTAGTTCGTATTCCCTATTGCAGCAATTTTCAGGCCGGTGCCTGCACGCGCAATGCGTTTGGGTATCGTGGCTTAGTCGTCCTGCGCAAACATCTCGGGTGTAGGCAACAGCAATCGAGTGCCTGCCGCATCCGCCTCATTCGGGTCTGCAAAGCGTTTGTTCGATCCAGAATGAGCCGCGCCCGGTCCAGGTCCGAAAAATCCACGGCTGCTGTATACCGCTGCACAAAGTCAAGTGTGCGAATGATGGCTCCTATGATTCGATTCTGAGAGAGAGCCTTCAGCGCCATCAGATAGTTGTTGCGGAATACTGTGGGCACAATGATTCGGCTCTCGCCGTTCTAGTCTGAATCTCAATTCGCGCTCGCTTTTGTGGCCGCCTCCATTCTCTTGGAAAGGGCGGCAGCGGATCGGTGCGCCAGCTTCACGAGCTTGCGCATGGCGGAGATCTCCTGGTGGTATTCCTTCATGCGTGCCTTAAAGGTCCGGCGATCTTTGGTACACACCAACGTTTGCGGTGAACCGACGCGGTCAGTTACGTGGGTCATATCAAGACAGTACTGCTTGATCACTTGGTGGAGATGTTGGCGGCGCTCCTTGTTGAGACGAAAACGATGAACTTGCTCATTTGGATCACGAGCAAATGCCTGAAGGTTCGCGCAATCGGGACAGGTACAGGAAAGCGTCTCCGGCAGACGCCAGTCCGACGGGGGCTGAGGAGGAACCTCGCTGCGCAGAAGCAGGAACTCCGCCGCGCTTGTCCAAAGATGCTGGATGACGCTGTCAATTGCCGACGGCTTTTCCGCACTCATCCGTTCAATTGCAGGCACGATCAGTGTGACGGGGTCGAAGACCTCCAGGCGCGAGGTGAGCTTGCCCGCAGCGGCGTCACATAGAGTCCGGCCCTTGAAATGCCGCAGCGCTGAAAACAGATTGGCTATGAATTCTGGAGCAATAGATCGTTGGCTGCGGACTTCAGGCCCCTTCCGCCAGTCGAAGGTATCATTGTCGTCAGGTCCGGATTTCGGCATTCCGATTCCGTCAAGACCAGCGACGGCGGCCTCTGCCACCCGCTGAAAGGACGTTGATGGATCCGCAGTAAGAGCGAGCAACAACTCCGCGCACTCGCTCGGTCGATGCGGCATCCGGGCCTCTACCAACTCGGACAAAACGTCGACAGCATGCACATCTCCAAGCACGCGTACCGATGACTGCAATGCTGCATTTTCCGGACCGTCGTACGCTGCTATTACAACTTCGCGAATGAACCGCTCGAGCAACTCCGGCGCATTCAGTTGGACGAGGGCACCAATCATGGTTGCGCGGGCGGACGATCCTGGCTGCGTGATGCCTATCCAGTACCGGTCCGGCCGCACGCCAGTGCTCCACGCTTGCACAAGGCGCCGCGCCGCTGCGATTGCCTTGGAGTGGGTGCTCTTGCCGCCGGCGGCCAACCGATTTAAGTATGGGAGGGCGGCGACAACTCCGCCCTGCAGCAGAACGTCGATCATGCGGTTGGCAGGCCAGAGTACAAGGGCCGCGCGATGATAGGACCGCTCGTAGGTTGCCCCTTCGTTGCCAGACGCCTCCGTCAGGCGCTTTTCGTCAGGAGGTTCCTTGTCGAGCGCGCCCCCTGGGAGCAACTCGCCTTTCGCCAGGGGAATGCTGCCAAACTCCACGACACGATCCTTCGTGTCGCGCCACTCATCAAGGTACTGCCAGCCGTCGTCGACGGTGATGGCTGTAAAGCTCACGTCTTCGCCGACGCTGTCCTCTTCTTCGTCGTCGTTATCCTTGTCCCTGTAGCGACTCCCGCGTGACCTCCTGTAGTAGAAGTCGCCATCCTCCTCTGCGCCCCCGGTTTCTTCAATGTGGACTACCCCAAGATGGACGATGCCCTCCGCCCGCCCAGCCGCTTGCACCAAGACTTGGGATTTTGCCGCATCGGCACCCTTCAACGATGAAAAGGAAAGTCCTGCCGGGCTGTATTGGTGATCCAGAAGCCATGCGATTTTTGGTGGCGCATTCGTTGAGTTCCAATATTCTTCGAGGATGGCTGCCCCTTTCGCAACTTGGGATTCGTAATTGGGTGCCTCCAGAACCTGCTTCTTGTGCTTCGCCGACTCTTGAATGAGGTTGTAGACCAAGCAAACGCGGCTGCCTTCCTGGACAGGCAGAACCTCATGTTCGCAGTCGGCATAAAATGCGGCGAAGGAGATCTCGGATGGATCAGTGGCGTCCGCCTCGACGGTGACTTCGCGGTCCGCGTGGCGGATACGGAGAGCTCCGCCGCGATGGGCGGAGGGAAGCGTGAGAACAAGAGTTCCGAACATCCCGGCAGTCTTTTCGGTATCGCGGTGTGGAAGAAAGAACCCGCCACGGTCGTAGACAAGGAGCTTGTAAATCTCGGCAGAGACCTTCGCGTCCTGGCAACCGAGACCGGCAATCACTTTCGAAAGAATATTCTCGAAGCTCACTGCCCATGACTTTCCACTGATCTTGACTGCGGCGGGAGCGATCTGCCAGACGTTGCGTACAGAGGTGTCGACAATGGTTTCCTCGCCACGACCGTACGGTGCCTGCGTCGCGTGTTGCACCAACGCCTCGATCTGTGGACCTGGTATCGGGAACGAGAGCGTGCCGACACCCTTCACTTCCACCCGTGGCATGGGTATCTCCATTGTCCCGGCAATGAAGAAATCCCCTGGGCGCTTCACGTCCGACAAGATGGCCTCGAGTGCCTTCAGTTCCTGGTTGTATTCGACTTCAATGTATTCCATGATGAGCCTCCGCGCCGTGAAACCGGCGTCGACATTCTCGCCAACAGTCATTCCGGCCAACAGGCGTCGATCCACATCTTGAGTGTCGTTTCATTCCAGGTTGGCGTGCGGCCCGTGATATACGGTGCCAACTCTGTTTCGAATCTGGCGACCAAAGTGTCGCGGTGGATTAAACCCGCTTGCGCCAGAAACATCACGTCGCGAATGTCGCGGTCGTTGCTTCGCTCCAGTTTCGTCAGCGCGAGATCGTGTGGTTCCAGCGCCCACAGTCGGACGTTCGCCCAGATCGGAAACGCACGCACCAGCCGATCTTCGTATTCCGCTGGGTAATTCGCGATTCCAACATGATCGATGTAGACCCTATGTTTCTTGTGGAGTATCGACCCCTTACCGGCCAGGACGGCCACGCGTTGCGCGATCTCTCTCGGAATCACCGTGAGTACATCCAGGTCCGCTGTTTCTCTTGCAAACCCGTAGTGCTGACTTACGACGAAGCCGCCTATGCAATGAAATTCGGCGGGCGCGTCGAGTGCGGCGTCCAGATCCACAAGGAAGGATAACCAGGGCTCTGCGGGACGCTCAGGCGGCATTGTGGACGTCCTCGGTTTGGAGCCTCGTCAACACGTTCCAGTGCTTGGCCATTGGCGTCCGATTCGCGCGCATCCACTCTCGAGTTGCGGCAGGCATGGAATCCCAACATAAAGTGGCTTCGTGGAGAAGCCGTGCCCGCTCCAATTCGCGGACCGCAGATAGGACCTCTAGCGTCCCCCCCCCGGCCGCTTGTAAAAGGAAGCCGAGCCGGTTTTGCAGATCGTGCAGCTTTGCCTGGCGAACCAGCCATCCTAGATTCATTTGACAGGCATACTGCCGCACCAGCCAAGGGAGTGCCTCCACTACACGAGAATCCGCATCGGGCCTTGCGAGCACGGAAAGCAAGAGTACGTCTGGACTTGGTTTCGACCGAGGCCGCGCAAAGTGGGCAAACCCCTCGTAGCCAAGAACACTCAACTGCGTGCGAAAGACATCGTCATCAGATTCTCGGTGTTGTTTGTGCACAGCCGTCTTCATCCGATTTTGAAGCACCTTCGTCAAAGGCCGCGCCCCTGTTTCGAGCAGCGACAGGTAGGTTTGGGACACACCGAGCAAGGATGCGGCATCAACCTGGGTGAGGCTGTTTCGCTTTCGCCACTGATATAGGTCCGCCATTCCATTCGATCATATCATGTAATATTACAATTATCTTGTTGTTTCCGGTATCGAACGAGGCGGCGATATGATCGATCATCGCCGCTTCTTGCGCTGCATGGACGGCTACGGGCTAATTCTCTGGCGTCTGCACTGGTTCGAGGAATGCGCGGGCATCTTTGAAAGGACGCTTTCGTTGAATCCAACTGACAGTCGAACCCGCCGGCCCTCGCGCAAGGTTAAGGGGTTCAAGCGAATGAAGCACGCCGCGGTCGAGCAGCGATTTGCGAAGTCCCCGCGTTCGTCAGCGCCGTTCGCCGATTCCGAATTTCTGTACCTGGAATCGACTGATCCAGATCGGAATTGCCAGCCATGAAACTACCCGATCATATGCACAACGGACCGCCAGGAGGGATTATTGGCATATGGTTAGAAAGCAGAGTAGGGCTGGTTGGGCGGGTGGGATCAGCGTGCAATTGCTGTCGTATTCTCAAACAATGCTTACGTTGTTACTCCGTTGACGCAAGACTACAAGTACGTTTCCAATTACGTAAGATTGATCAATGAACGAACACTCAGAGATGAGGGCATGACTGCGATTGGGGAAGGACTTTCCCAAGCAAGTGACATGCTTTTGCGGGAATCCGTTGAAGGTGAACGAAGTGGGAACGTGATCGTTTTACTCACTGATGGTGAGAGCAACACTGGCCGTCCAGTCGAATTCGCGTTGAAGACTGTCAAGGAATGCAACTTTCGAACCTACTTCATTGGAGTGGAAGTTGAAACGAAAGCAACGGTCCAAAATCAGGGTTTTCTGGAAGCACCAAAACTGCTCAGCGGCGTCAAGGCTACAGGCTGAAGATACTACGACGCGCGCGATGCCAAGCAACTGAACCAGGCTTACCAGGAAATCAATAAACTGGAAAAAGGAAGATTCAACACTAAGCAGCAACTCCGAAATGTTCCTGCGTTTTCTCCGTTTGCGTTAGCCTCGCTTTTCGCTTTTGCCGGTTGGGTGTCGCTTCGTAGTATTCCCCACTTCCGCGAACTTTCCTAGCCAGGCCAGATTCCCAAATCTTGGCGCAAACAGACAACCAGTGCCTGCCGCAAAATCAAACGCAACTTCTAGTCAGAAAGTCAAAAGCGAAATTTCGCCATGCTGCGTAGCGGTTTTTAGCTTGCCGTTTTCCAATTTAGGCCTTGACTGGTTCCTGCACCGGAGACTGTACCTCTGGCTTCTTTCGAAGTTTATCTTGCAATGCGGCCATGTAGGTGTAAACAACAGGCGTCAAATACAAGGTGACAAGTTGGGAGAACATCAGACCACCGACAACCACCAGCCCTAAGGGTTGGCGTGCTTCGCCGCCGGCACCGTATCCCAGGGCAATCGGCACAGCACCCAGCAGAGCTGCCATGGTGGTCATCATGATTGGGCGGAAACGAGTGAGGCAGCCCTGATAGATAGCTTCAGTTGGGGTGGCACCTTCCCGCTCCGCTTCCAATGCGAAATCGATTTGCATGATGGCGTTCTTCTTCACAATACCAATCAACATGATCAGTCCAACAAATGCGTAAATGCTCAAATCCATTTTGAACAGGAACAGGGTAATCAAAGCACCGAATCCGGCTGAAGGGAGTCCGCTTAGAATTGTCAACGGGTGAACGTAACTTTCATAGAGGATACCTAGAACGATGTAGACAACCAAAATAGCTACAACAAGCAATACCCAAAGATTGCCGAGCGACCCTTGAAATGCTTTTGCCGCTCCTTGGAAAGTGGAACTTACCTCGGTCGGCAAGGTTTCGGCTGCCAGTTCACCAACTTGGCTAACTACGTCACCCAATGACCCTCCTGGCTTCAGGTTAAAGGAAATTGTGACAGCTGGGAGTTGCCCATAGTGGTTCACTGTTTGCGGACCCGTCTGCTCACCAATTTCGGCCAAAGTATCTAGTGGGATCAGCTTGCCACTGCCGGCCTTGAAGTAGAGCAACGATAATGCATGTGGGTCTTGCTGGTACTTCGGCATTAATTCAAGCAGCACTTTATATTCGTTGATAGCGGCGTAGATCGTCGAGACCCAACGCGGACCATAGGCATCGTACAAGGAATTTTCGATCTGGATGGCATTCACTTGGACAGCCGCAGCTTTATCGCGGTCGATCTTTACGTGCACTTGCGGCGTGGCAATGGCCAGGTCACTGGTAACATCTTCCACGCCACTTAACTGTTCAATTTTCTCCCGCAACTCCTCTGAGGCAGCATAGAGTTTCAGTTCATCAGTGGACTGCATGGACAGTTGGTAAATACTTTTCGTCACTTGACCACCAAGACGAATGGTAGGCGGATTCTGGATGTACACTTTCATCCCGGGAATCTTCGCCAACTGCGGCCGAAGTTCAGCAATCACTTGAGCCACTCCAAGCTTTCGCTTCGTCCGTGGCTTCAGGTGAACCACCAGTTGTCCATAGTTGGGCCCGCCCATGGATGAAGCTGCCGAACCACCTACACTGGAAACCAGCGCTTCAATGTTTTCGTTTTCCCGGAAAATATTGGCAACTTCACTTTGGTATTTCACCATCTGCTGGAAGGAAGTACCTTGCGACGCTTCTGTCACTGCAAAGAGTTGGTCGGTATCCTGATCTGGAATGAATCCCTTGGGAATGTGGATAAACATCCACCCGGTTGCGGCGAGCACCAAGAAGAAGCTGGCCATGGTAAGTGTACGCTTTCCTAAAACCCATTTCAATGAGGAATCATAGGCGTGCAGCATTCCATCGAAAAACTTTTCCGTAACCCGATAAAACCAGCCGTGCTGGCTGTGTCCTCCTCGCAAGAAACGGCTGCACAACATTGGAGTAAGGGTTACGGAGACGACGCCGGAAATTAGAATAGCGACTGTTATGGTGACCGCAAATTCTTTGAACAGCCGACCAAGCACGCCACCCATGAACAGTACTGGAATGAAAACGGCGGCCAGGGAAATGGTCATGGATAAAATGGTGAACCCAATTTCGCGGGATCCAACCAACGCCGCTTTCATGGGCGGCTCCCCCATTTCTATGTGACGGACAATGTTCTCAAGCATCACAATGGCGTCGTCAACGACAAATCCGATAGATAAAATCAGGGCCATCATGGAAAGATTGTCCAGGCTGTAATCCAGAAGATACATCACAGCAAAGGTTCCAATGATAGAAAATGGCAAGGCCAGAGTCGGGATCAAGGTTGCAGAAAAGCTGCGGAGGAAAAAGAAGATTACCATCACCACAAGGCCTAAAGTAAGGGCCATTGTGAACTTAACGTCGTCAAAGGATTCGCGGATCGATTCAGAGCGGTCATACAAAATTTCCATTTTGACCGTCGGCGGAAGTTCCTTGTTGTCCTTGAAGGTCTGCAACAACCTGTGGATTCCCTCCGTGACTTCAATCGTATTGGTGCCCGGTTGGCGTTGAATGGCAAGAACAATAGATCTTGAACTGCTCTCTTTCTTGTGGAACCACGATGCTGTTTTGTCGTCCTCAACGCTATCAATAACATTGGCTAATTCTTCTAAACGAATCGGCGATCCGCGGCGATAAGAAACCACCAAAGACCGGTACTGAGCAGCATTCATTAACTGTCCCGTGGCTTGCAATGTGAAGGCACGCTGCGGGCCTGAAATGGTACCTGTAGGCAGATTGACATTCCAGCTCTTCAGCGCAGTTTCGACTTCATTGAGACCAATTTGGCGGGATGCCAGAGCGTGAGGATCCACTTGCACGTGAACTGCATACTTTTGAGCACCCAATACTTGTACCTGGGCAACGCCGGTGACCATAGAAATCCGCTGGGCAATCTTCGTTTGGGCGTATTCATCGAGTGTGTACAAAGGAACCGTGTCCGACGTCAAAGCCAGATACAAAATCGGTTGGTCGGCTGGATTCACTTTTGTGAATGTGGGCGGAGTGGGCATGCCAGGAGGAAGTAGCCGTGAGGCCTGGGTTACGGCGGCCTGCACGTCAACTGCAGCGCCGTCAAGGCTGCGGCTTAAATCGAACTCAAGAGTGATCTGCGTCGAGCCCAATGAATTCGATGATGTCATGGCATTCAAGCCCGAGATCATCGAAAACTGATTCTCGAGGGGCTTTGCGACAGCCGAAGCCATGTTCTCCGGGCTGGCGCCTGGCAGATTCGCAGTAACCAGCAGGGTTGGAAAATCAACGTTAGGCAAATCGCTCACCGGCAAAGACCGATAGGCCACCAAGCCGAACATCGCTATGGCCGACATCAGCAGCGTTGTGGCAATTGGCCTCTCAATAAAGCTCTGTGAAATATTCACTGGCTAGCTTAATCTCCCGTGCTTGTTGCTGGACGAAGAGGCTTACGATTGCCTGTGAGCAAACGATATACTTTCCCCTTCAATGCATCCATATATGTATACACAACCGGGGTTAAATACAAAGTGATCAATTGTGAAAAAACCAATCCGCCAACGACTGCTAAACCCAAAGGACGCCTGGATTCGCCGCCGGCGCCAAAGCCAATTGCCATCGGGACAGAACCTAGTAGCGCGGCAAGAGTGGTCATCATAATTGGACGGAAGCGAACCATGCACCCTTGAAAGATCGCTTCCTCTGGACTGAGCCCGTGCTTACGCTCTGCTTCCAGAGCAAAATCGATCTGCATAATTGCATTCTTTTTCACAATTCCGATCAACATCATTAGCCCCACGAAAGCGTAGATATTCAGTTCCACATTGAAGATGTAGAGAGTGAGCAATGCGCCGAAAACAGCTGAGGGAAGACCGGACAGAATAGTCAAGGGCTGAACGAAACTCTCATACAGAATACCTAAGACGATATAGACGATGGCCACGGCAATCAGCAATAGCAGTTCCAAGTTCTTGAGTGAACTCTGGAACGCTTTGGCTGTGCCTTGGAAACTTGTAGAGATACCGGCTGGGAGCACCTGCGATGCCACTTCCTGAACTTGCTCCACTCCATCACTCAATGCCACACCTGGCTTCAGATTGAATGAGATTGTAACCGACGGAACCTGGCCGGAGTGGTTGATACTTTGGGGCATTGCATCCTGCCGCAAGCTGGAAAACGAATTCATCGACACAAGGCGTCCAGTGGACGTTTTGAAGTAGAGAAGGGATAGAAGATCGGCGTGCTGCTGGTATTCCGATTCCAGTTCTAAAAGAACACGGTACTGGTTGTTCGAACCGTATATGGTAGAAACCCACTTGGGCCCGTACGCGCCGTAGATAGCCGCTTCGATGTCCTCCGGGCTTAGCCCCAAAGATGCAGCACGATCACGATCAATCGTGACATTCACGCGAGGATTGCGGACTTGAATATCGCTAGTTACCTCAGAAAGTGCTGGGACTTTGGCAAGGGCCTTTTCCAGCTTCAGCCCTTCCCGATAGAGTTCTAATGTATCTGGGCCTTGCAGCGTAAATTCATACTGGCTCTTTGAGCCGCGTCCACCTAACCGAATCATTTGGGGTGCTGTGATAAAGGCTCGAATCCCGGGTAATTGATTTAGCTTCGGACGCATTTTGCCAATAATTTCAGTGACACTCAGTTCGCGTTCGTCGCGAGGTTTTAAGGAAACATACATGCGACCAGTGTTCGATCCTCCTCCGCCAAACATAGAACTGCCACCGGAACTGGACATGAACGAATCCACATTCGGATCTGCTGCTACGATCCGTGCAATACGTTGCTGCATATCGTTCATCTTCGGATAGGAGGTACCTTGCAGCGCCTCGGTGTTTACGTACATCTGGTCGCTATCCTGATCGGGGATAAACCCTTTGGGAACGCGGTCAAAAAGGAAAACGGTGGCCACCAGAATCCCAGCGAAAACCACACCCATGATTGGGCGGTAGCGCAGTACCCAGCGCAAACTCTTCCCGTACATGCGTACTTGGAATTCCAAGAAACGCTCCATTATGTTGTAAAGAAAATTGTGTTTAGCCTCTGGTTTATAACGTAGTAAACGGCTGCATAGCATGGGGGTGAGCGTAACGGAAACCAAGCCTGAGATCAGCACCGCAACGGTAATGGTCACAGCAAACTCTCGAAACAAGCGACCCAAAATCCCGCCCATGAAAAGGACTGGAATGAAAACAGCGGCAAGGGAAAGTGTCATGGAGACTATGGTGAAACTAATTTCCCTTGAACCTCTCATCGCCGCTTCCATTGGAGGGACGCCGTTTTCAATATGGCGCACAATGTTTTCCAGCATCACGATGGCATCGTCCACCACAAAACCAATGGACAAAATCAGTGCCATCATGGACAAGTTGTCCAAGCTGTACCCCATCAAATACATCACTGCAAAGGTTCCTACAAGGGAGACAGGTAGTGCCAATGCAGGGATCAAGGTGGCGGAGAAATTTCGCAAGAAAAGGAAGATCACAAGGATCACCAAGGCGGCGGTTAAACCCATGGTGATCTTGATATCGCGGAAGGCATCGCGAATATTCTTTGAACGATCGCCACGAATAAAGATCTCTGCAGCAGGCGGCAATTGCTCCTTGAAAATGGGCATCAGTGCTTTTATCTTGTCCACTACTTCAATGGTGTTGCTGCTTGGTTGACGCATCACCATCAGATTGATGCCACGCTTCTCGGAATCCTTAGAATAGGCCCAGGAAGATGTCTTGTCGTCTTCTACACCATCGATGATACTGCCCAGATCCTCCAACCTGACAGGAGCTCCATTGCGATAGGTCACTATTGCTTTCTTGAAATCGTCGGCATTCATCAGTTGCCCGTTGGCCTGAACACTATAAGCCTTGTTAGGGCCGTAAAGAGCACCTGTTGGCAGGTTCACGTTCCAATCGCGGATCGATTGATCCACTTCGTTAATACCAATTTTTCTCGCTGCCAGCTTGTTGGGATCCAACCGGACGTGCACTGCGTACTTCTGAGAACTCATCACCATGACTTGCGCCACGCCGGGTACTGTGGAAATGCGTTGGGCAATCATCGTCTCGGCATATTCACTCAGCTTGTACATTGGCAAAGTTGGGCTGGTGACACCCATAAAAACGATTGGAGAATCTGAAGGGTTCACTTTGCGGAACGATGGAGGACTGGGCATTCCACCAGGCAACAAAGGCATTGCCGCGCTGATTGCGGTTTCCACATCCACTGAGGCGCCATCCAACTCGCGGTTCAAGTCAAACTGTAGAGTAATCTGGGCCGAGCCCATGGAACTGACGGAGGTCATGGAATCCAACCCTGCTATGGTTGTAAACTGCCTTTCGAGAGGAGTCGCAACTGACGAAGCCATGGTCTCTGGATTCGCGCCGGGTAAACTAGCTGAGACAACTAGAGTAGGAAAATCGACATTCGGAAGATCGGCCACGGGCAAGACTGTGTAGGCTAACGCTCCAAACAAAGCGATGGCCAACATCAAAAGACTGGTGGCAATTGGTCTTTGGATGAACGTTGCCGAAAAGTTCATAACGCTCCTTCTTTTCCTTTCTCTTCCCCGCCCTTCTTCTTGCCTCCCTTGCCGCGTTCCTGAACTTTCATTCCAGGTGCCACGCGCAAGTGACCGTCTACTATCACAGTCTCCCCAGCTTCCAGACCTTTCAATATCACCAGATCCTGATCAATGCGCGCACCGGTTTGTACGGGCCGCATTTCCGCTGAACGGTCTTCCTTCACAACATATACGTAAAGCCCTTCCTGCCCAGTTTGTACCGCTTGGTTAGGAACCACCAGCGAATTCATCATGGTAGTTAGCCGCAGAGTTACACGAACAAATTGCCCAGGCCAAAGTTTGCGGTCAACATTCTGAAAAGTGGCTTTCAGTTTGATGGTGCCAGTTGTAGGGTCTACCGCATTGTCCACAAAAGTCAGAACTCCAGTGTGAGGCATGCCGCCGTCTTCCTGCGGCACTGCCACCACTTGCAGCTTACCTTGGGCCATATACTTCTTCACATCACCCAGAGTTGATTCGGGAATGGAGAATGTTACGTAGATGGGCTGAACCTGATTGATGGTGACCAGTTCGGGAGTCGCAGCGGAAATAACGTTGCCCTGCTTTACGGTGACGTTCCCGGTGCGGCCATCAATCGAAGAACGGATTTCCGTATAGTTCAACTGCGTCTTGGCATTCTGGACAGAAGCACGGCCCGCTTCAACGGACGCCTTGGCACTTTCGATGGCAGCCTGATCGGCATTAATTGCAGATGCAATCACGTCCGCGTTGGTGCGAAACAACTCGACCTGATCTTTTGAGGCTAATCCTTCTTTGAAAAGACTACCGTAACGATCAGCTTGGCTCCGCACATATTTTTCCTGAGCCTTTTCTCGAGCCAGATTCGCTTCCGCCTGCCCCTGCATGGCAAGGTCTTTCAACAAATTGGCTTCCGCTTGCCGCAGGGCACCTTCAAGGGGCCGACGATCAATGGTGAAAAGCAAGTCGCCCTTGCGGACATAATCGCCTTCATTGAAATGAGCCTTGATTAGTTCGCCGCCTACCTGTGCCTTCACAATTACTGTAGCCAGTGGTTCGACGTTGCCGATCACTTGAACTTCCATTGGAACGTTTTTCAACGAGACTTTCGTTAAGGTAACAGGAGCGTCGCCACCGCCCTTCTTACCACCGCCGCCAGGTCCGCCTGGTGCAGCGGCTCCAGTCCCAGCAGGTTTCCCACAGCCCCAATAACTAATCGATGCTCCAATCAGGAACAGACCGAAGCACTTCTGCCGAAACCGCAAGCTCATCCAACCTCCACCGGGCACCGCAATAAATTGACTTTCATGGGAAAACAAAAGGCGAAACCAGTTGCGGCGCGCATGCGTTCCTACCATTGTCTTGGCGTGCTCACTAACATAAACGTTACTGCTATTGGGACGCTACTCTTTTAACGCCAGGTAAATCATTACTTTGGCGTTTGAATCAGCTCGCACAAACTCACCACGCAGCCGCAACCAATTTCCAAAATCTCGTAAGGAAAGAGTATACAACCCCTTGGCCCTGATCACCATGGGCACCTTCTCATCATCACACCAGAATAATCCGTCTGGAGATAACTGAGGGGCTAGTGTCAGTTCCCCGTCCAGTTCCAATACCCGAACGAACCAGCGAGCCTCGGATGCCCAACCGGTTTCGTATGGTTCAGTTTCAAAAGGCCCGGCAATCGTTGCGTTCTTTTCGATGACCGCGGTGAAGGATCTTCTTACCATGCTCAAGCGTCCACGGAGACAAGCACGGAATCGATGAAGAGAAAATTACGAACTTTCTTATGAGTCCGCACATCCACCAGAAGATTTAACAAATGATTCAAAGAACGGTAGCCTTGTTCGTAAACTGGCACTGGAAGGCTCCGCAGATCCATAGTCAATTCGTTTACTTGCAGTTCCACGTTGCGGCGTGTTTGAATGTCGAAGACCCAGCGCAGATAGTGCCAGTTTACCTTGGTAGCGATTTCATTGAAACAAAGTGGTTGCCGACCGCCAGGAACTTCCGCCCAGTCATTAGTCTGCAAAACGTGATAGTCATCGGTCTGCGATTTTACACCGGACCGCTCCATCTTCGTGGTGGCGTGCAGAGACGTTTTATACATCCATTTTTGCGCTGGCTTGCCATCCAGATCGGTATTCATGTATCGCAATGCGCATTGGTATCTGGGACCAATCTCACCCTCGCTAATATCATTGCTTATGGTGAAATCGCCGAAATTCAATTCCGATGGGGACACGTTGCCGTCCCAGTTACTATCGCCATCAAAGGTCTGCTCCGCTTTGTAGGTAAACCACATTTCCATTTGCACTTTGCAAGGCTTGGAATAGGTGAACCGCTTCACGCCAACGGCAGTGTGGAAGGGCTTCGGTCTGGTGGCTAGCTTCAAAGCATAGGTGCCATTCAATGACCCATGCGTGCCCAAATCGAAAAAAGTACAGCTGCTTAACTGGGGCGGCCGCATGTCTTTCAGCACTGGACGCAGATCGTCCAAATTGCCATTATGATTGGCCTGCAACTCCGCCCAGCCATTGATACCGTTGTCAAAATCGTCATGAAACAGAATCCGCTTTAGTGGATTGAATCGCGACAATTCAGGATTGAACGCAACATGTTCGGGGGACCCGGTTTGTGGGGCCACAGCCGGTTTCACCGCCTGTGCACGCCGAGGTGCTTGTGCTGCGCTTGCAGAAACCGCAGCCGCCATGCCGGCACTGAAAACCCTACGATCCATCTTCACCGGTTCCGCAGCCAATCGGCCAAACGCGCACCCCAACTGGAAAGTACAAGGTCAGTTGGCGCAAGACCTACACCATGCGGACCCTTTTCGTAGATATGAAGTTCCGCTGGCACGCCCGCTTTACGTAATGCCAAATAGTAATAGACACTGTTTTCTGGAGGCACTCCGGTATCGGCGTTTGTATGGAATAGGAACGTTGGTGGTGTGGCGCTAGTCACCTGATTTTCACTGGACAGAAGAGCCGCCAATTTAGCGTCAGGCGTGTCCCCCAGCAGGTTCTTGCGCGAACCTTTGTGCACAAATTCCTCTTTGGTGAAAGTTACCACAGGGTAAGACAGCACTGCGAAATCAGGACGAGAACTCATCCGCTCCACAGCGTCCTTTGAACTCCCGTCGCCGCTATCGAAGTGAGTTGAAACCGACGATGCCAAATGGCCACCTGCTGAAAAGCCCCAGACGCCGATTTTGTCTGGCTGCACCTTCCACTTCACAGCGTTTGCACGAACTGTGCGGACAGCGCGCTGAGCATCGTTCAATTCAACTGGATGATGATACTTTGGCCCCAGGCGGTACTTCAGCACAAATGCAGAGATGCCCTGCGAATTTAGCCATTGGGCAATCTGCTTTCCTTCGTGATCCATGGCCAACGCACCATACCCGCCTCCTGGGCACACAACAACTGCTTTGCCGTTGGGTTGCGCGGGAAGATAAGGTGTCAATGATGGCTTGTCAACATCCTCCTGCCCCATTGCTCCAGGAGCGCCATCAGCCCACAGAAGTTCGGGAGTGGGTTCCGCTGGACGGCGTTGAGCAAAGGTTGTAGCCGCAACTAAGGCTGCAAAAATAATACGATTCATGCTTTCTCCAAAAAAATAGTGTTAGGCGAACGGGGAACGCTTCATAGCATATTCCAGGCTTTCTTTAGGCACTTCGTATTTTGAATACGCTCTGTTACCCATGTAACCCAGATCCTTCATACCAATTGGGCTGGTATAGAATGCGTCGACAGTCATGCGGCGAACCCAATCGAAAAACTTTGCACCAGCCGCCTGAGGGTGGGCTTGTTTGAAGGTGTAGTCGGTGAAGTCGCGGAATTCAGACCGCTTCACCACTTCCGATTCAC
>JAYUSZ010000051.1:0-15416 GCA_043755435.1 Bryobacterales bacterium
GCTAATTGAATATCTACAGTCGATCGCGGTGTAAAGGTGTGCTTACTTCCATCCAGGTGGCTTTGAAACACAACGCCTTCCTCGGCAACTGTCCGGATCTTGCTTAAACTGAACACTTGAAATCCGCCGGAATCAGTCAAAATTGCTCGAGGCCAGCGCATGTATTGGTGGAGCCCACCGAAATTTGCAATCAACTCATGCCCGGGACGAAGGTACAAGTGATAAGTGTTGGAAAGAATAATCTTTGCGTCCAAATCTTCAATTAAGTGGCGCGGTGTCAAACTCTTAACTGTCCCTTGCGTGCCAACAGGCATAAACACAGGGGTTTCAATGGTTCCGTGCGGAGTATGAAGCAACCCGGCACGCGCGCCCGTATGCGGACACGTAGCCTGGAGTTCAAAACGAAGGGCTTTAGTTGAAGGCTTCTGCATGAAGTCGGGGACTTTTCCATTATCGCTCAGCTATACTCGAAATCTTGGTTTCGATCCAACATGTTTCAAAGATTTACCCGCTCTACAAGCAGCCCTTCGACCGGCTGATTGAAGCCATTCCTTTCTTCGCCGAAAAACGGAGTACTGAATTCTGGGCTCTGCGCGACATTAACATCCACGTGGAAAAAGGGGAATTCTTCGCCCTTGTGGGTCCCAACGGTTCTGGCAAAAGCACTCTGTTGCAAATTGCCGCAGGCATTCTTCAACCTTCCCGAGGCCGCGTCACAACCAAAGGCCGCGTAGCTGCTCTGCTTGAATTAGGCGCCGGTTTCAACCCGGAATTCACCGGTCGTGAAAATGTTTACTTGAACGGCGAAATCATGGGGATCAAGCGCAGCGAAATCGACGCCATTTTTCCCGCCATATCTGCCTTTGCGGAAATCGGCGAATTCATGGATCGCCCTGTGAAAGAATATTCCAGCGGCATGTATGTTCGCCTTGCCTTCGCCACCGCGATCCACGTCGAACCTGAAGTTCTCATCGTCGACGAAGCTCTGGCCGTCGGCGACGCCGTCTTTGCCAATCGTTGCATTCGCAAGCTGGAAGAATTGAAAGCGCGCAAAGTTACCATCCTTTTTGTTTCGCACGACCTTGGAATTGTGAAACGTCTTGCCGACCGTGCCGCGCTCCTGATCCACGGCGAACTAGCAGCACTCGGCACACCCAGCGATGTGGTGAATCGCTACGTTGGCCTCGTCCACGAACTCCAACTCCGCGAGCACGATGAACCAGGCAAGGTGGGAAGCTATCGTCACGGTGACGGTGCTAGCCGCATTACTAGCGTGGAGTTAACCAACGAAAAGGGACAAATCCGTGAATCTGTAACCAATGGAGAATCGCTTCGTATTCGAGTTCGAGCTGAAGTCCTCCGCAATATGGAATCACCCCAGGTTGGCCTCCTGATCCGCAATCGCCTAGGCATTGATGTATGGGGCAGCAACACCAAACTGGAAGGGGCTGATTTAGGGTCATGGAAAGCTGGCGAATTCATGGAGGTGGATTTCACGTTTAATTGCTTGCTGACGCGTGGAGAATATACACTGACAGTTGCTACCCAACATCAGGATGGAACCAGCCAGGATTGGATCGATGACCACATGAGCATCACCGTCATAGATCCAAAAGATGTCGCCGGCGTCATTCACTGGCCAGTAGAAGTGCGATGGGCAAAGGGGTCTTCTTAGAAAAATGCCGGATCTTGACACAAAGTTCTTCGGACATCCCCGCGGTCTGGCCACACTCTTTTTCACTGAGATGTGGGAACGCTTCAGTTACTACGGTATGCGAGCGTTGCTAATTCTGTTCATGGTGGCTCCTGAGGCAAGTGGCGGCCTCGGCTTCGATAAGACCAAAGCTGGAGCCATTTACGGCCTCTACACCGGCACCGTTTACCTTGCCTGTTTGCCAGGAGGCTGGATCGCCGACCGCATCATCGGCGCGAAAAAAGCAGTCCTAATAGGGGGAATTCTAATTGCCTTGGGACATCTTTGCCTGGCCCTGCCGCTACTCAATACTTTTTACCTTGGCCTTCTGATTATTGTATGTGGAACGGGACTGCTGAAACCCAACGTTAGTGCCCTAGTCGGTTCACTCTACGCCCAGGACGACATCCGGCGCGACTCAGGCTTTTCCATTTTTTACATGGGCATCAACACCGGTGCCACCATTGCACCCATCATTTGCGGCTATGTCGGTCAGCGCGTCAACTGGCACTATGGGTTCGGCTTGGCAGCACTTGGAATGATGGCCGGTGTGGTCCAATTCTGGTTGGGGTCCAAACAATTCCCGGAAATGAAACCCTCCGATGATGTCCAGAAAGAAAGCCAGGCAACGTTTTACAAGTGGTTTGGCTTGACGATTTTATCGTTCGCGGTAGCGGGAACACTGCATTTATTGGGTGCAATCGAAATCACGGCAATATCTGTTTCCAACACCTTTGGAGTCCTCCTTCTCGTAACAGTAATCGCGTCCTTCGGTGGCCTCTTATTTTTCGGTGATTGGACTCGCCAAGAGCGACTTCGCCTGGGCGTAATCCTCATTCTCTTTCTTGCCGCTTGCATCTTCTGGTCCTCCTTTGAACAAGCCGGATCAACATTGAATTTGTTCGCCGAGGAACACACAGCAACTCAACTGTTAGGTTTCGACTTCCCCGCTAGCGCACTGCAATTCGTCCAACCCGGTGCTTTGATACTTTTCGCCCCGGTGCTGGCGGCTCTTTGGCTGAAGTTAGGAACCAGTGGCCCGTCCACTCCCATGAAATTTGTTCTTGGACTGGCTTTCGTTGGTCTAAGTTTCTTTCTGATGGCCGCTGCAGCAAAAACCTTAGCACCTGGCGTGAAAGCCAGCGTGATGTGGCTCATCGGTTGCTACATTCTCCACGCAGTTGGCGAATTGTGTCTCAGCCCTGTTGGCCTCAGCGCCATGACCAAACTTGCGCCCCGCAATCTGGTTGGCCTCATGATGGGATTGTGGTTCATGGCCACATCCGTCGGGAATTTTATTAGTGGGCGATTAGCTGGAGCATACGAAGGTATGCCCATTCCTCAACTGTTCACCATGGTTGGAATTGTTGGTATCGCCTCGGCAGTGGTGCTGTTGTTTCTCACCCGCCCAATTGTCCGAATGATGGGAGGAATCCGTTGAATATTGCTGACATTCAAAGTGCGCTCCGTACGGAAAAGTTGGACGGCTGGCTGTTTTTCGATCACCATGGCCGTGACCCTCTAGCCTACAAGGTTCTTCAGTTCGCCCCAGAACGCATGACAACTCGCCGCTGGTATTATTTCATTCCGGCCAACGGCGAACCGCGTAAACTTGTGCATCAAATTGAAGCGGGTATGCTCAATACCCTCCCCGGCGAAAAATCTCAATACTCAGGTTGGTCCGCGCAAGTGGATGGTATTCGTAAACTGACAGCCGGAGCCAAGCGAGTAGCCATGCAATACTCACCCAATTGCTCAATTCCATATGTCGCCATGGTTGATGCAGGCACCATCGAACTAGTGCGCAGCCTAGGTCTGGAAATCGTCAGTTCGGCAAATCTTGTTCAGGAATTTGAAGCCAAATGGAACCAGTCCAAACTCGACTCACACTTGGAAGCGGGGGTACGAGTGGACCGCGTCCGCCGCGCTGCCTTTGAACACATTGGCGATTGTTTACGAGGTCGCGCCGCCATTACCGAATTCCAGGCCCAACAGTTCATTCTTCAGGCCTTCGAGGAAGAAAGTTTGTTCACCGATCATGGCCCCATTGTCGGAATCAACGGCAACGCCTCCAATCCACACTACGAACCCACTCGTGAAAATTCATCAACCATCTCTCAAAACGATCTGGTCCTTATAGACCTTTGGGCCAAACTAAAAGACCCCGGATCTGTCTATTACGACGTCACCTGGATGGGTTATGCGGGCGATGTCCCCCCCAGTGAAATGGTGCGCATTTTTGAAATCGTTTCCGGTGCCAGAAACGCAGCAGTTGATTTCATCAAAACTTCCGTCGCTGCCCATCAGCCCATCTGTGGATATCAGGTCGACGACGTTACCCGCAGTTTCATAGCCAAGCACGAATTGGAGCAATATTTCTTCCATCGCACTGGCCACTCCATCGGTGAGGAAGTTCACGGCACTGGTGCCAACATGGACAATCTGGAAACGCACGACGACCGCCGCATTATCCCGTGGAGCTGCTTTTCCATCGAGCCTGGAATTTACTTACCTGAGTTCGGTGTGCGCTCAGAAGTCAATGTGTTTGTAGGAGAATCGGAAGCTCGCGTCACTGGTGAAATTCAAACGGAGTTGTTTCTAATTTGAAACTATCGTTCGCAATAATATTGGCCATGCAGTTGGCTTACGCAGGAAATACATATCCGCTTTCTGTTACAACCGGCGCAGCCGAATTGGAATGGGTTTCCCCATCAACATTTCGGTTTCATCGAACATGGAACCGGCACATTGAAGCCAAGCCAGATCGCACCTCCGAAGAAATTGTCGTTAGTAGAACTAATGAAAAGGGCGTTATTGAATTCAGGTCGGAACACCTCATCGTCAGAATAACTGAGTTAACATTGGCTCTGGAAGTTCACGATGGTCGAGAAAAGCTCTTATTGAAAGAAACAAAAGCGGGGCAGAACAACAGCGGCAAGATTCAGTTGACTCGGCAAATTCTGGAAGCTGAAGAGTTCTTTGGCTTCGGTCCAAGAACCGAGGTCCGCTTGGGTGCTCGTGGCCTGCTCATCGATTCCCAAACACCATTCTTCATTTCCACGGCAGGGTATGGAATGGAATTCACTTCTGCCGGGAAGTTTCATTTCGATCTTGGAAAAACCACCACTTCCGATGCCGTCACCACGATTGATGGCGAAAACCGCGTGGAGTACTTCTTTCACTACGGCCCATCAGTGAAAGAAATTTTCGAGGAGCGTGCCAAGTGGCAGTCTTCTCTAGACTACGGCGAAGAAGACGTGAATATCCGATCTTCAGCTCGCTTGCCCAAGTTTGCCCGAAAAATGGAAAAGCAATCCGATTCCTGCAAAGCCATCGCTGCACTGGTGCACGCTTCTCTTTCCGGCACTCGCGTTCCAGCAATTAACCTGGACGATTACTCTGACAGCAATATCCAACTCCTAGGGCAATTGCTCCCCATGGTTTATCGCAAAGAATGGAGCCCTGCAACTGGCTTGCGCAAACAATTGATTCCGTTCCTGATCACTTATCTGCAAGAAGCCAAGGACAAGGGTTACCCCATGATTCACCCTCTGCCAATGCAGTTTCCCGACGACAAAGCTGGTCTTGAAAGAAGCGATGAATTCATGTTAGGCGATGAAATTCTGGTTGCCCCGTTGTGTGAAAAACAGAATCGTCGAACCGTCCACTTGCCTCGTGGATATTGGACCAGCTTTCCATCCGGTGAGAGATTCAGTGGTCGGCAAACAATCGAAGTGACTGCTGTCGCAGGGCAAGTCCCTATGTTTTTAAAAAACGGAGCTGTTCTTCCTCTTGGGCCGATAGCCGACAACGGACCAATGGAAATGCACTATTTCCCAAAACTCGGCGGGGAGTTCTTCATTTGGGAACCAGACGCAGATTTCATTTCGCAGTTGCACGCTTCCCCAGCCTTGGATTATTATCGCGTGGAATCAGAAACCCGGAAGGACCGCGATTACGAATGGGTTCTGCATCATGTGGACGAACCTGCCCGCGTTCAAATGGTGGATGGCCCTGACTTCACACGTTCCACCTCATTGATCAAAATGGGTTTGAATCAGTGGTTCTTCGATGCAACTCGGAAAGAACTTCGCCTGCGTCTTCATAGCACGGTGGGTAGTCACGAAATCGTAAACATCTGGTTGGCAAATAAATGACAAACAAAACACATCTTTTTCGATTCGCCGCATTCCTCGCGGTCGCCGCAGCACTTTGGACTGCAGCCCTTGGCCAACCACAATCCAGGCGTTGGTACAAAGGAAACCTGCATACCCACACAACCATGAGCGACGGCGATTCCACACCCGAAGTTGTGGCTCGGTGGTATAAGGATCATGGTTACCAGTTCCTCGTCCTCTCTGACCATAACGTGCTAACTCCAGTCGCGGAATTGAATTACAAATTGGCTGAACCGGAAAAATACCTACTCATTCCCGGTGAAGAGGTAACCACGTCCATCAATAAACTTCCCATCCACATCAATGCCTATGGCCTCGATTCTCTAGTCAAGCCAATGCAAGGGGAAACCATGGGTCCCCACATTCAAGGCAACGTGGATCTCATCAACAAAGCTGGAGCCATCCCATCTTTGAATCATCCCAACTTCGGTTGGGCGCTACAGTCAAAGGATCTTCTGCCTATTCAAGACCTACCTATGATAGAAGTCTTCAACGGCCATCCCGCAGTCAATAACCGAGGTGGGGGCGGTTTTGAATCGCTGGAACAAATGTGGGATACCTTGCTTACTGCGAAGAAAAAGGTCCACGGAATTGCCGTTGACGATGCACATCATTTCAAGAAATTTGGAAAGGCCGATTCCAACCCCGGCCGTGGCTGGGTAGTAGTTCGTTCCACTTCACTTGCACGCAAGGAAATCATGGCATCTCTCGCTGCCGGCGATTTCTATGCTTCCTCAGGAATTGAACTAAACGAATTGGATGCCAATAAAAAATCAATCCACATTGTGGTGAAGCAATCTGGCACCACCAAATACTCCACAGACTTCATCGGTCCCAAGGGTAAGATCTTAAGCCGCGTGCACGGTCTGGAAGCCTCCTATAAACTCAAAAACGAACAATACGTTCGCGCCATCGTCCATGCATCCAATGGAGACGAAGCGTGGATCCAACCGGTGCACCGAAACTAGCGTCTCCTCAAGCTCAATGGCCAATCGCTACGAACACAAAGATAGCCCCTACTCCAGCCACAGCCTGCTCCTCGCCGCCTTGCCATACAACGGTCAAGGCAAGCGGATTCTCGATGTCGGTTGTTGGGATGGTTCGGTTAGCTCTCTCTATCTTGCACGCGGTTTCAAAGTTGTCGGCATCGAACAAAGCCGCCATCACAATCTCCCCGCAGCAATTGAACTAATCGAAGCCAACCTGCATCACGGCCTACCGCCCATCAACGGAATGTTCAGCTACATACTCTGCGCCGATGTTTTGGAACACCTTTTAAATCCCAAGGCCGTCCTTTCTGAACTGAGCTCGCATCTGAGTCCCGAAGGCAAACTATTAGCATCTCTCCCCAACAGCGGCCACTGGTTTTTTCGACTGATGGTTTTCCTCGGCAGCTTCCCAAAGCATGACAACGGCCTGTTTGATCGCACACATCTGCACTTTTTTACGCTGGATGGATGGCACGAATTGTTCGAACAATCGGGCTATACTATCCAGAGTGTCACACCAACAGCAGTGCCAGTTGCCAGGGCGCTTCCAAATTTGAGCCGCTGGTTCACTATTGGCATTGGTGAGCGGACTCACTATTTATTGGGAAAATTGTGGCCACGTTTATTCGCGTATCAGTTCGTAATCGAAGCTAGAATTAAGTAACCATGCAGTCAAAAGCAAAAGTCGTGGTCGTGATGCCCGCTTACAATGCGGCAAAGACCCTCCGCATGACCTACACCGAATTGCCTCACGAAGTGGTGGATTTGGTGATCCTGGTTGACGATGGAAGCAAGGACGAAACAATCCAAATCGCCCGCGACTTGGGTCTCGAAATCTTTGTTCACGATCGAAATTATGGCTATGGAGCAAATCAAAAAACCTGCTACCGCGAAGCCCTGCGAGCCGGCGCCGACATTATTGTGATGGTCCATCCGGATTATCAGTATGATCCTACATTGCTGCCAGAAATCATCCGCCCCATACAACAAGGCACTGCTGATGTGGTCCTAGGTTCGCGACTCCTGGCCGGCAACGTAATGGCCCAAGGCATGCCATGGTGGAAATATGTATCTAATCGTTTCCTAACCTGGGTTGAGAACGTAACTTTTGGATTGCATTTGGCTGAATATCACACTGGCTATCGAGCCTACAGACGAGAAGCACTTGAGTCTGTCAATGTCGATATGAACTCCGATAATTTCATTTTTGATCAGGAGATCATCGCCCAGTTTGTCCACGCTGGAATGAAAATCGGCGAGGTTCCAGTGCCCACTCGCTACTTCGCTCAAGCCTCCTCCGCCAGCTTCTTACAAAGTTCGCGATACGGTCTTTCTATACTTGCCGTTGTCGTCCGCTACTGGCTCCATGCAAATAAATTCTGGCGTCAACGGCAATTTGTAAGCCTCAAAAGCCGCTACCTTTCCGAATCCGCCAAGGCCGCGCAGGCAAAGGGTTAGATTTGCATCGAGCTCGAATTATTGTTCTTGAGTGCTTGATCGTTTTCGCATTCGCTGCCCTATTAATAGGCCCCAAGTTCAGACTGAAGTATATGCAAAACTGGGGATCTATTGATTCCACCTTCATTGCCGATGGACGCATGCTTGCCGAAAATTGGCCGCATCCTCAATGGCAGCCTCTTTGGTACGGCGGGACTAGATTCGATTATGTCTATCCTCCAGGTCTGCGCTATGCTACGGCCGGTCTAACCAAACTGTTTCCCATCATCCCCGCACGCGCTTATCATCTTTACACCTCCATCATGTTCGCTTTCGGAATCATGGGGATCTTTTTACTAGTGCGGCTAGGGTCAGGAAGCCGAACCGCTGCGTTTCTTGCCGCATTTGCGACAGCCTCCATTTCGCCAGCATTCCTTTTCCTGAAACATATTCGTGCCGATTCGTACAAAGCCTTTCCACAGCGCCTCAGCGCATTGGTTCGTTACGGCGAAGGCCCCCATATGTCATCCTTGGCGATTCTGGGACCCACGTTGATCGCCAGTTACTACGCCTTACAAGGTGGCCGGCCAGTGTCATTTGCACTCGCCGCACTCGGGGCAGCTTGGGCAGTCAGCAACAATTTCTATGGTGCCACGGCCTTGGCAATCTTCTTCCCCATTCTCTGCTGGGCAATTTTTATCACCAAGAAAGATTGGATGGTTTGGGCACGCGCCGCCGGTATTGCTCTCCTTGCATATGGTCTAACCGCAGTTTGGCTCACTCCATCCTTCCTCACCATCACCGCGCGCAATCTTCACTACGTTGCACGCCCCATGACACAAGGCTCATTACCCTTAGCCTTGGGCTGCCTTTTGGTAGTCGGCGTCTTGAGTCGCCGTTGGGCCCAAGGCGATTTTTCAAAAGCCTACGCCGTTTTCGTATGGGGCAGCATGGCCGTGATTTCTCTCAACGTCCTTGGCAATTATTATTGGGACTTCCGGCTTTCCGGTGAGCCCGAACGAATGGTTCCAGAACTCGACTTGGTTCTGATCCTTGGCTCTGTTGAAATATTGCGCCGCATTTGGAACGCTAGTCCCAAACCCTGGTTGAAACATGTCTTGACAGTCTTAGCCGTAGCCGTAACCCTATACTTTGGCCGCTATTTCTTACGACATCCTTGGGCATATTATATTCGCGACGATCATACCCAACGTCAGGAATTCCAAGTCTCTCAATGGGTACATGAAAACATTCCCGGTCAAAAATGTATGGTCACCGGAACAGTACGCTTTTGGTGGAACGCCTGGTTTTCCGAGGCGCAAGTCGGCGGTGGTAGTGAACAGGGTCTTGAAAATCCTAACAACATGGTGATGCAGTGGGAAACCCAGATGGGCAACAATCCCGATCGTGATCTGCTTTGGTACCAAGCATTCGCCACCGATTGCATCATCGTTCATTTGCCTGGATCCAAACAACCCTACATTGATTTCGGCTTCCCCACAAAATACGAGGGCAAGCTACCTCTACTCAAAGAGTTCACTCCCTACGACCGCATCTATCGCGTGCCCCGGCGCTACCCCAGTTTGGCCCGCGTTGTTGATCGCACAAAGCTTGCTGGCCTAACCCCAGTGCCCCAGGAAGCAAATACCGAAGGCCTAGCCGCCTATGCTGGAATGCTGGAAAATGGCTCCGATCGTCCGGTGAAAACCAAATGGCTCACTACAGATCATTTGCAAATCGAAACCACTGTAGGACAAAATGAATCCGTCGCGGCAATGGTTACATATGACGATGCTTGGCATGCTTATTCAAATGGGAAATCGCTTCCCATCAAAGCTGACGTCTTAGGCCAAATGACAATCGAGACGCTCCCTGGTGAACAAGTCATAGATCTTGTATTTGAAAAACCCATGGAAAATAAAGTAGGTGGTTGGATAACTCTGGCTTGCCTATCGTTATCCATGTTCCTACTCCTTTTGCCATTAGGAAAGAAGCGGACATAGGTGCGACTCAATCTCCTGCTGGCGTTTCTCATTACCGCCTTCAATGTGGCGCTGAATTTTCCCATGTTCCTGCCTGGAGTCTCTCCCTACCGAGGCTCCATTGAACCAGGATACGTTTACATGGCTCGTTTCATCAGCCAGCATCCTGATCCCTGGGCATGGAGCCCGTTGCAGTATTGCGGACTCCCCACTCAATTCATCTACCTGCCGCTGATTCCCTATTTCACGGCACTTTGGATTTGGCTGCTTCCATGGTTTGATCCCGCACAAATCTATCGCGTAATCGTATATTCCGCCGCCTGCTTGTGCCCGGCGGTTGTCTTCCTGTTCGTGCGTACATTCACAGGTACCCGCCCCGATGCAATCTCGGCGGCAATGCTGATCTCCATCGTTTCTCCTTTGTACGATTTAATCGGAACCATCGATCACGACCGTGGCCTTCTGCAAATCCCCTGGCGATTGCAGGTCCTGGTCAAGTACGGCGAAGGACCCCATACCGCCGGGTTCGTTTTCATACTCGCCTCAATATGGGCAACTTGGCGAGCTGCCCAACGGCGCGACTTTACTTCCCTTTTCCTCGCCGCTGTTTTGATGGCTATTACCGTCTTGACCAACTGGGTAGCAGCTTTGGCATTGGCCATTTGCACTGTTTTGTTGATCACAACAATGTGGGGTGTCAACGGTTTTAAGCCTGGACGAGTCATTGCCGCCGGCGCGATTGGTTATCTGCTTTCCTGTTTCTGGCTAACACCTTCTTTCGTCTACACAATGGCCTTCAACTGGCCTCAGGACGCCTTCGGATACAAAATGCAATCGGCCGAAAGATTGATGATTGGCTTTTGGTTCGGCGGCCTGATTCTTATCAGATTGTTATTCATAGAGCTCCCTAAACAGCGATACCTCTGTTACGTTCTTTCCTGTCTCTTTGCCTTTGGTTCAATGGTCACCGCGTTCTACGCCTACAACATCAACACAATTCCTGAATCACGCCGTTATGCGCTGGAATATGAGTTTTTCCTCATTCTGGCGTTCGTCGAAACTGTCCGAGTTGCTGTTAATTCTAACCGCCAGGGTCTTCGGCTGGCAGCTGTGTTTGTCATGATGGCAGGTCTTCTGTACGTCACTCCCACCACGTGGGGTTACATTTACAACCAGTGGAGTAAATGGACCACCGCTTCCAAGGAACAAACCGTTGAGTTCGATATGGCGCGCAGGCTCGACGCCATTCCTCAAGCCGGTCGAGTGTTCGTCAGTGGTGGCACTCGTTTCTATCTGAATTCCTGGTTTGATGAGCCCCAAATCGGCGGTGTTTTCGAGACCGGTCTGCACAACAGGATCCCCGTTGACATGATCTATCAGATCCGTACCGACCTCTTAAGCAAACCCGGCGAGGAAGCGGAGAATACGATTTTGCAGTTACGAGCAATGGCTGTCGAACTTGCAGTGATTCATGGCCCGAAATCCGCTGAATACTATCGCGACTTCAAATTTCCAAACAAACTGGAAGGCCTTTTACCATCCACACCAATAGGCAATGACGATTTCATTTACCAACTGCCCAGTTCTCCCTTAGCAATGCTTGTAAAGGACTCTGAACTTCCCAAACAGTCCCCCCGCCAAGGGCGTATGAAGATTTTGTCAGACTATGTAAAAGCCATGGACGATCCATCGCGTCCCAAACTAACTTGGAAATGGCTGGACAACAATCACCTTCGTGTGCAAGGTGACATCCCCGATCAATACCGTTTGGCGTTAGCCGTAAATCATGATTCAGGCTGGGCTGCAGTGCAAGGAACACGCGCCCTGCCTGTTTTCAACAACCAGTTGGGATTCATAACCCTGCACCCCGCGCCCCAGCAAAATGCCACAATCGATCTGTATTACAGTGCAGGAGCCGAACCCAAACTTTTCGCTATGATCGGTCTGGCTGTTTGGATTGCATGTCTTATTCGCCTGCGGAAAGAGCGCCAAAACGGTATTCGATGAAAGTGTTTTTCTTGTTGTTGCAAAGATCGCTGGTTGCCACCCAAATGGACGGATGCCTGGGCATTGCAAAGGCAGCGGCTTACTCTGGTCTGCTGGGTCTATTTCCAGTGCTCACTTCAATTACGGCGATCCTGGTCCAAGCCAACGCGAGTGCCGTTTCCGTCCGCATGGCGCAATTCTTGTTCGATGTAGTTCCACCCGGCACGGAAGAACTCATCATCCAAAGCGTCACCGTTCGTGGCGCGCGCCCCGTCCTCGTAATCGTGATAGCAGCATTACTATCCGTCTGGGGGGCCTCTGGGTTGATGGCCAGCCTTATGGAAGGGTTTCAAGCAGCCTACAAATTACCCTCAGGGCGACCCATGGTCCGCCAGCGTCTAGTAGCAATAATGCTGGTTTTCGGAACCCTAATTCCTGCAGTGCTTGCCTCCACTTTGGTCCTGTTCGGTGACCGCACAGAACGCGCATTATTCCGATGGTTAGGCGTCTTAGGCGGCGAGGCGCAGATGAGAGGATGGATTCCGATGATCAGTAGCGCCACACGTCTATTCGTTGAACTTTCTGCAGTTGCCCTAGTGATGGCTGTCATGTATTACTTTGGTCCGAATCGAAAACAACAATGGCGCGATGTTTGGCCCGGAGCACTTTTGGCCACGACATTCTGGCTCCTCACAACCCAAGCCTTCGCGTGGTATGTGCGCAACCTGGCAAACTACAACGTGCTATACGGCTCCATCGGCGGTGTCATTGCAATGCTGGTTTGGATGTACTTGCTCTCTGCCATCGCCTTGCTAGGGTGTGAATTTAATGCTGAACGCGAGCGGCTTCTAAAGATCCACTCGGTAGACTAGAAGTATGGGATTTCAGCTTGGCATTCCTTACACCCCAAAGGGCGATCAGGAAAATGCAATTGAACAGTTAACGCGCGGACTGACCGTTGGAGACCGCCACCAAGTATTGTTGGGTGTAACCGGATCCGGCAAAACATTCACTATGGCCAAGATCATTGAAGGCACCGGACGTCCTGCATTGATCCTTGCCCACAACAAAACTTTGGCCGCGCAATTATACGGAGAGTTCCGTACGTTTTTCCCCACCAATGCCGTAGAGTATTTCGTCAGCTATTACGATTACTACCAACCTGAAGCCTACATGCCGTCCAGCGATACTTACATTGAAAAGGAATCAACGGTTAACGACGAGTTGGATAAGTTGCGTCTTTCGGCAACTCGATCACTGTTTGAACGGCGCGATGTCATTATCATTTCCTCCGTCAGTTGCATCTACGGCCTCGGTTCCCCGGAAGCCTACTATGGAATGCTGCTTGCCCTTGATAAAGGCAAAATCATGGCCCGGCAGGATATTGTTTCGAAGTTAGTGGAAATCCTCTACGAGCGGAACGACATCGATTTCAAGCGCGGTACTTTCCGCGTGCGTGGCGACGTGATTGAAGTTTTCCCAACCTATGAAGACTTTGCCTACCGCATTGAATTGTGGGGCGATGAGATTGAGTCTCTTTCGCAGTTTGATCCCTTAACAGGCCGCGTCCGCCAAACCTATCAGCGCCTAACTATCTATCCGAAAACGCACTATGTGTTAACTCCCGTGCAAAAAGTAAAGGCCCTGGTCTCCATCGAAGAGGAGATGCACTGGTGGTTGAAGGAGTTGCGCACCGGCGGCAAATTGGTAGAAGCGCAACGATTGGAACAACGCACCCGATTTGATCTTGAAATGATCAAGCAGATCGGCTATTGCCATGGCATTGAAAATTATTCCCGTCATTTTTCCGGCCGCCTGCCAGGAGAAGCTCCCCCAACTTTGCTCGACTATTTGCCTCCTGACCATCTGATTTTCCTCGACGAAAGCCATCAAACTGTTCCACAAATTCGAGGCATGTATGGCGGCGATCGATCCCGAAAAGAAAATCTCGTTGGCTTTGGATTCCGGTTGCCAAGTGCTCTTGATAACCGCCCCCTAACGTTTGAAGAATTCGAAAATCGGGTCCACCAGGTGATCTATGTTTCAGCAACCCCCGGCCCTTATGAACTCACAAAGACCGAGGGAGTCTTCGTAGAACAGATCATTCGCCCCACCGGACTGATTGATCCCGAAGTTGAGATCCGTCCCATTCGCGGCCAGGTTGACGACCTGTTGGGCGAAATCCGAAAGCGCACTTTAATCAATGAACGAGTTTTGATTACAACCTTAACCAAACGAATGTCCGAGGATTTGGCCGACTACTACACTGAAGTTGGCGTGAAGTGCCGCTATCTTCATTCGGAAGTCAGTACACTGGACCGGGTGAAAATTCTGCGCGATTTGCGCAAGGGAGAATTCGATGCTTTGATTGGCGTGAACTTATTGCGCGAAGGATTGGATTTACCCGAAGTTTCCCTGGTAGCTATTTTGGATGCCGACAAAGAAGGGTTCCTCCGTTCCTCTGGCGCACTAATTCAAACCATGGGCCGAGCCGCCCGAAACCTGAACGGCAGAGCCATTTTATACGCCGACAAATTGACTGACAGTATGAAAAAGGCCATCGACGAAACCAACCGCCGCCGCACAATTCAACGAGACTACAACGTAGCCAATGGCATCACACCCCAAACCATCATCAAGGCCATTGATCAAAACCTTATCGCAATTTCTGAAATGGATTACGTAACAATTCCATTGGAAGAAGAACGGCCACTCGTAAATCTTTCTAGAGAACAGAAGGAAAAACTGATTACAGACTACGAAGAAAAAATGCGTGAAGCTGCCCGGAACTTCGAGTTCGAAAAGGCAGCCAATTATCGCGACAAGGCGAAAGAAGTGAAAGAAGCTCTGCTTTAAGCTACCGTTGCCGACTCTTCGATTATCAGTTCGCCTTTGTCAGCATCCAGCATCGCCATCACACCTTCCGGTAATGTGAGTTGGTCCTCCGTATGCCCAATGGTCAGTCCAGCCAGAACTGGGATCTTCAGTTTCCCAAGAATCTCATCCACTACTTCGCCAAGAGTGAACGAGTTAGTGAAACTCGGATCAAACTTACGAGATGTGCAACCCGCGCATTCTCCAAACACTATGCCTGCAGCCTTTTCCAGCTTCCCTGAAATGCGAAGTTGTGTCAGCATGCGGTCCATGCTGT
>JAYUSZ010000052.1:0-15390 GCA_043755435.1 Bryobacterales bacterium
ATCCAAATTCATCAATCCAGGAGCGCGCAGAATGTTGAACCCAGCAGTGCCGAAGCGGGCTTGAGTAACTGGTCCAAAAGCCAGCGGATCAAACCAGGAGTCGCGAGTGCTCAGAATGGCAACATTCGCCTTAAGCTGGTCAGCACGCTGAGCGTTGTTTGGCGCGTTCAACGCTGTCCCGTCGGCGCTCACAGTGAACGGGGAACCGGAATAGGCGGTGAAGAGCCCATTCAACTGCCAGCCTCCTAACAACAGCCTTTGAGGACCGTTGTTCGCCCAACGCTTACCCTTTCCAAAAGGAAGTTCCGCACCGCCGGATGCGGTGAACATGTTTGCCCTATCGTAACCTTGCAAAGCCTTGGTGAGTTTAAAGTATGCAGGGTTGTTCATGGAGTAACCATCAACTCCTGTCTGGTTACCATTCGGGCCGATAGCCTTGCTGTATGTGTAAGTGAACTTGGCAAAGTAGCCGGATGAAAAACGGCGCAGCAACGAACTTTGGAAAGAGTTATAGGATGAATTGAATCCACCCGTATCGGATATGAAGTTGGTATCAGCCGTGCGCCCAAATTTCTGATTTAGGACGCGACCAGCAGTGCCAGTGCCGATGGATCCATAGTTGGCGTTCCAGCGATTCTGCTGATGGCGCGAACCATTGCCGACGTAGCCGCCTTCTGCCGTCCAACGGCTTTTGAATTCCTTTTGCAGCATGAAGTTATAGGACTGAACGTAGGAACGGCGGAAATTGGGATCGAAAATTTCCATGGTGACGGCGTTGGGAACTGGGATCACGCCCTTTGATAAGTCGGGAGCAACGATGGCGGGAATACCAGTGCGAAGGTCGCCGGCAGGTTGGAATCCATTGGCCGCGGGAAAAGTGTAAGTGCCTACCAGCGGATAGTTATGCAAGGGATTGCGCGCGATGTTTACCGGGTCATAGGCAATGCCGAAACCAGCACGGATCACAAAGCTTTCGGTAGCCCTGTAAGCAAGGCCCAAGCGTGGGGCAATCAGCTTCTTGCTCATTTTTATGTCACAGGTTACGTCTGCCAATCCACAAAGTTTTATGGTGTTGTTGGAAAAATCATAAAGTTCCAGCCCGCGGTCAGCACGGGTGGGAACACCAAAATAATCCCAGCGAAGACCAGTGGAAATTGTCAGCTTCCGAGTTGCTTGCCATTTATCTCGGATGTATAAACTGCCGGCGAATGTGCGAGCGGTATTGTCTGCCCAGGTGATTCCTTTTTGAATTTGAGTGGGAAGACCCAGCATAAAAGTGGCGTAGGAATTATAGCTGTCTGTAGCTACACCGCTCAATCCAGTTGGCCCAGCTCCGAAGCTGAAGATGCCGGGATTTCCCTGTGGTTCGTTACCATTCAAAGCGACATACATGGAATCAAACCCAAAACGGATATTGTGATTACCTTTGATGTAAGTGGCATTGGTCACGTATTGCGATTGAGGACTATGATATTGCCACGGCGCATTGGAGTTGCCACGGCCAAGAGTGTTGAACCCACCGACGGAAAAACCGGGCCATCCGCCCAACAACCTTGAGGCACCATTTGTATTCGGAATGCCAAGAAATTCCGAGCCTAGTTTCTCATCTAACCGGATAGGCTCCACCCGCGCATCATAGAGCGTGTAGCCAACATAGGCATCGATGATAAAACGAGGAGTAAGTGTATAGACACCTGAGTAAGTCATGCTCAGCGTATGGCCGAATGACTTACCATCATAACTACAGCGTCCAACGGCACCGCCGCCCAGTTGTCCAAACCAAGCAGGATCATCGCACTTCCAATCCAGATAGCTTACTCGCCCATTTAGGTTCAGCTTACTAGTTGCGTTCCAAGTAACCTTGGAATCCAGGGTCTTCCGATCAAAAGCAAAGGGGCCGCTGGTGAAGTAGTTATTCGCTATGCCACCGGTGCCAAAATTGGGGTTGGGAGTAAGATCAGCCAGTTTGCGGGATGCTGTGCTAATGCGCGATGCTGGCAGAATATTGTTAGCGAATGGGGCTCGGCCAGAGCCATCCAGATTACCCGTTGTCGGGTCATAGATGAGTCTTGTGGATTCCGAGAAGTTGCCTTGCTTCATCAAAGGTGTTGGGACAGACCCCGTTGCAAAGGCCCCCTGTCTATCGTTGGTGCCTTCAAAGGCAGCGAAGTAAAAAAGCTTGTTCTTGATGATGGGACCACCCACCGTTCCGCCCCACTGATTAATGACACGTTTTTCCTTGTCGCGATTCGCGGGAAGAAAATAGGGCCGAGCCTTCAAGTGCTGGTTGCTGTGATGATCGTATGCCGAACCATGAATAGCGTTTCCACCACTTTTGATCTGGACGTTCACTGCAGCTCCGCCAGCGTAGCCTTGTTCGGCGTCGAAGCTATTGGAAACAATGTTCACGGTTTCGATCGCATCTAGCGACGGCACGTAACCAGCGATGTGAGGCAACCAAGGGTGGCCAGTGGTTGCACCATCCACACGAAAATTTGTTGATTGAGAATTTGTTCCATTTGAATTTACCTGCAAAGCGCGGGAGGGATTGGCTGCAACGGAATGAGCGTTCTGCGGGGGCGACATGCCGGGAACTGTGATCAACAAATTTTGATAATTCCGGGTGAAGGGCACTGGTGTGGCGGCGAATTCTTCAGCACGAATTTCCGCGCGCACGTCGGCACTATCGGTTTGTAGTGCTGCTGAGGAAGCTGTAATTTTGATAGTTTCGGTGACCGCACCAACTTGCAAAGTGAAATCGACGCGAACTGTATTGTTAGAAGTAACTGAGACATTCTCCTGTGTGGTGGTTTGAAAGCCTTGCATCGACACTCGAATGTCATAGGAACCTGCGGGGATGGTAGGCATTGAGAAAACACCCAATGCGTTTGTCTTCGTTTCGAAGTCCTGACCGGTGGCTTTGTTCAGCAACTTTACGGACGCGCTGGGAACTGCGGATTGGCTGGAATCAATGATAGTGCCAATAACGGTACCGTAAAGAACTTGAGCCTCCAGACTGGAACGAAGTAGACTGAAAAGCAGGACAAGCGAGAGGACTTTGCAATTCGACATATGATCACCTTGGCGGTGATCATATCACAAAGTCAGTTAGCGATTTTCATTACCAACAACGTCATATCGTCATGCTGCTCCGCTCCATCGGCAAAGACATCGGCATGGATCATGATCTGGTCAATCAAATCGTTGGAACCCAAATTCGCATTGGCTTTCGTCGTGGCAATCATTTGGTCCTCGCCCCATTCCTCATCCGCCTTGTTCATCGCCTCGCTGATGCCGTCGGTGTAGCCAAGGAAAAGATCGCCTGGTTCAAGTTGGATCGACATTTGTTTGTAAACAGTGCGGGACAGCAGGCCAACAACCGGCCCTCCGGCTTCGAGCAGCAGAACCTGCTGATCACGCAGGATCACCGGCGCATTGTGTCCGGCGTTGACGAAATCCAACCGCCGGGTTGTGGGATCGTACTGGCCATAAAAGAAGGTTGCATAGCGGTTACTTGCCGACGCTTCGTAGACCAGATGGTTCATGTTGGTCATCAGGCCAGCCAGATCAGTACAACCGACAATAGTTTGCCCACGCAAGGAGGACCGCAAGCTGGCCATTAGCAACGCGGCAGAAATTCCTTTGCCGGAAACGTCACCAATGGCAATGCCCAACTTACCGTCAGGCAGCAATAGGAAATCGTAGTAATCCCCGCCGACCCCTAATGCAGCGCGACATTTGCCACAACAATCCAGCCCACCAATAGTTGGAAACTTCTGAGGGAACAAACGCTGCTGCACTTCGCGGGCAATTTCCAATTCCCGATTCATCCGTTCCTGAATGGCAGCTTCCGATGCAAGCTTCGACACTAACTGGTTATTCTCAATAGCCAACCCCATTTGCGAGGCCACACTTTGCAGCAGCTTTACATCGGAGTTTGAGTACGGAACTTCCGACAACTTGGGACCTAAAGAGATCAACCCCATCAGCTTGTCACGCCCGGTTAGAGGTAGTAACAACTGGGCATCCAGCGATTTCAAGGTCTGCTGTCCTTGGGGCTCCACTTGATGAACCCAGGAATCGGGATCATCAAAATAGACCACTGCAGGCTTGTCGGCAGTGCGCAAATATTCCATTGTCTTCGATTCAACTCCGAAGGCCGCGCCCCCACCTGAATAGTTGTCCCCATCAGCCAACAACACGGCGATCTTTGGAACATGAAGAGTATCGGAGATACGACTGGTGACGGTTTCAAGCAAGGGTTTGGTTTCAGAATACTTACGGACTTCGCCGCTAAGGTGGCTGAGGATATGCTCGCTACTGTAAGCCTCGCGGAAGAATTTGCGATCCATCCATTGCGAAGCTTTATCGCTGAACTTGCCGCGCAAGGCTAGTAAGGCGACGCCGCCCAAGGCCAGTCCTGCCGCTTGGTTACCTACGGTTTTTTGTGGATCAAGAATGGTGGTGAGAGCCATGATCACCAGAATGGCCCGCAGAACGGACAGTCCATTCTTGGCCAAGGCATACTGCAAGCTTTGGCGCATCACCATGCTGACGTCCATTGCACGGTGGACCACAACGACGTAAGCAAGAGTCAATGGGAAGACCGCAAAACCGAGTATCGCCAGAAAGAGAACCCAATCGGGAACATCATAACCCCAGTCCTTGCCACTTACAAGGCTATAAATCGTGACAAAAAAACTAGGTGTGAATCCGATGGCTGAACTTACCCAGAGTAACTGCAACCTACGGCGCGCATCTTTCGTGGAAGCAGTAGCACTCTTCTGACCAAGGATGGCGAAGAACAATCCGAACGCCACCATGCTTAGGATTTGTCTACTCTTGATGGCATCATTCAGATATGGAATCGTCCAATCGTTGAGTGCCATGTTGATCTGTTTGAAAACTGCCCACCATATGAAAACAGCGGAGCAAACGGTCAAGGGTACCAGAAGCAACCACTTCAGCCAAGGCCAGTTGCGATCCATCTGGGACCGGTCCGGAAAGTAGATGGCGAAGAGCAACATGACACCCGGAAGCATGGATGAGAGGAACCCTTCCCAACCAAAAACAAACGCGCGCGGATAGCCGGTCCATGTCCATGTAGGAAGGAAAACGGATGAAGCTAACATGATGGCCAACAGCAGCCATGCACGCAGATCTCTAGGTTTGTTCCAGACTACCCAAAAACCAATCAACATGCAGAAGGAAGGAAATACAATTTGTGAGGCTATTTTCCACAGCCAAGTCCATCCTGGAACCGCTTCGTTGAGGCGGGGACGCAGCTTGATTTGCAGATTTAAAATGGAGCCGTCTCTTGCGCGATGGATCACCACCGGCAGTAAGTCGCCGGCCCTTCGCTTATGGATTTCCTCCACCATATCGGTGTAGCCAACGAATGGTCGGCCGCCAATTTCAAGTAGCCTGTCATACCGGCGAATCCCCACCTCAGCAGCTTCAGAGGAGATCCCTAGTATTTGTGAACCGAGGAATCCAAAATCCAAGGGAAGCTTGGCAAGAGTTGTTCCGTTTAGCAGATATCCGAAAACTCCATAAACCCCGCCGGCAAAGTAGCTAGCGGAGATGAGGAGCAACAAGGAAAAGAAAAGGCCTGTGGGAGATTTCAGTTTCATGCTCGGTTACTTCTTGAGATGATCCCACAGTTGAAGGATGGAGGGTATAGAGCCTGCAGTTCTGGAAAAAGTACGGCTGCCAACAAGTCCTAAGTTGGCAGCCGGGAAAAATTAGCAGAATGATGAAACGCGAATTTGCTATCTTTGAGAAACCAAACCACCGGTTTGGCAGCCACGGCAAACGCCGAAAGTGCTGCCATTACCCAGAATGTTTGTGCATCGATTGGTGATGCTGGCCAATTCTGCTTCTGACAGAGTGGCCCCGGCGAAGGGTGTCTCTGTTACAGCAAGCGTGCCCGCACCGGTACCTGGATGAACACTAGTCCCCCATGCATGAAGGCCAGAAGCAAGCGGGAAGTTAACTGTACCCGGTAGTGCTGCGCTGTTGTTGCAACCAGTACCCGTGAAGTTGGCACCTGCGCCAGTGTTCACTAGTTTGACAACAATGCTATCGGGCCTTATGCCTGTCAAGGTGTTACTGGTAAGGTCGTTGAGTACGGACAGCGATTGAAGTCCACCAGGCGTCACAAGGCAAGAGCAGCAAGATATCAATTGCTCATCCGGAGAAAACGCGTATGCGTTGACACAGATGTTTCCTGCGGCTCCGCCGAAGCCGGGTCCAGTAAGCGAGGCACCGTTGGCCCCGTTGTTGGAAAGGTTGATTATGGCATCGCCTGAGGTCAAGTTGGAGGCGTATCTTATTTGGAAGTGGCCATCGAGTGGCATGGCTTCGAGATTCACTCGAGCAACTTGTCCGCTTTTAAGCGTGATGGTTAGGCCGTCGACCATACCAGTGAAGCCAAGAGCGCAGCAGGAGCCGGTTTGGAGACTGAAAAATCTAACGACTTCGGATCGATAGTCGGTTGAGTTGCCCGGTGCCCCGGTTGGCCAGTTGATCGGTCCTGCTTGTATAGTTGCAAGTGTGGGATCCGTGGGAATGCCGCCAAAGATTCCGCCATTCCGGTTCGTATCATAGAACTTCAGCGGAAATGCTGCGTCATCCGTGGCCCACTGATGCCACGCACCAGGGGGCGCATTGGCAATGGGAGTTCCGGTATAGGCAGGTTCTGTGTTCAGGCGCGAGTGATAAAAACTGCCCGTGTCACCCGCTCCAGTCTGCACCGTATAAATCAATAAGTACCAATCAGGAGTGACGACCGTGCCGGCTTTATTCGTCCAATAACTGATGGAAGCAATGTCGCTAATCTTAACTCCGCCCGGAAATCCAGGGAACAATGTTGTGGATGGAAGGTACAATTCCTGTTTTGTTGCACCTCCGTCAGCCTGCCAGGATCCAGAGAAGAACCCAGGAGCAAAGCTAGTGCGGTTTCCGACAACTTGGGGAGTGGGAATGGTATTGGGGTAGAGCACAAAATCAAGAGCTTGTGCTTTAGGAATCAAGAGAAGTGCGATGATGGCGAACTTCAGGGTGCAAGACCTATGCATAGTATAGTACCTCCGGAGGATTTACAACTAAAAGTACCACCGAGTTACAGTACTTACAATCCTGCTTATGGGTTAGCCAATTGGATTAGCCAATTGGGTTAGTACAACCCGTATAGTACTTTGCTATCCGCAAACACTTAAGGTAAATTTGGGACCGCTGACATTGGAGCTATTCCCCTAAGTCCGCTCCAGCGGCGACCACTTTCCTGCGCCGTACTCTAATAGCAAATGCTGCTTTTCCCAACGCGAGTAAACTGGAATGGGACAGGCTCAGGGGCCACAAAGCGATTTGAGTGCAGCGTGAACGGTGCCGGATCCCACTCACATCGGCGTACCAACGCAATGGATTGCGTTTAGAGCAGGACCCGTAATTTGGAAATTATCGAGGTAGCAGTGATGCCTGCAATAGTAATGGTCCCTGTAGTCATCTGGAAAGTAGTTGCGATTAGGCATTCCCTGTTAGCAATGCTTAAGAACGGCAGATTTCTCGAATCCACCGCTAATCGTACTTTTCATGCACAATCTGCTTCTTGTCAAAGCCTAGTGCCGCCAGTTGCTCACGCACTCCACTTACCATCTCATTTAGCCCACATACATAAACATCCAAATCCCGCCGGTCACCGATTGCTTCCTGTAAGTGGGGCTGAACTCTGCCTGTTAACCCATTCCAGTGTGGTCCTGGCCGAGTTACTGTTGGCAGGAACTTGAAGTTAGGATACTTAGCGGCCAAGGCCTCAAACTCTTCACGATAGAGTAAGTTCTGTGCAAATCGCACTCCGAAAATCAGAGTGAACTGCTGCCCTTCGCCACGGCCCAGCGCCTCAATCAGCATCGGCAGCATGGGAGCCACGCCTGTGCCTGTGGCTACCATGATGGAATCCTTCAGTGGATTCCGCAGCACGAACGTCCCGAGTGGCCCCTTCAAATCCACGCCTTCTCCTGGCTTCAAATCAAAAAGATGTGGTGAAAATTGGCCATCCTCCACAAGGTTCAGGCACAGGGCAAACTTGTTATCCACGCCTGAGCCCGCCACAACAGAGTAAGCCCGGGTGATCTTCTTTTCTGACGCAGTTACTGAAGAAAGCGAAACGAACTGTCCCGGAACATAGGCGAACTTTTCAGCCCCTTCCGCATAGAATTCAAAATGCCGAATCCCAGGAGCCAACTCTTTCCAACCAATCAAAACAGCTCTCATTTTTGTAGAACCTCTTTTGCACGATCTAATAAAATCTGCCCCAATGCAGGGTGTCCATCAAGCGGCGGAGCAATCTGAATGGTGATGTCCTTTTGTACTTCCAGAATTTCGCCGACGATCCGTGGAAGGTCGCGCTTCAAGTGAATCCCCGCAGTCAAGAAATATGGAAGCACCACAATGTTTTCTGCGCCGCGAGCAACTAAGCATGCAACCGCTGCCGGCAAATCGGGCTTACCCATTTCAAGGAATGCTGTCTCCCACAAAACGAACCCGCCAGTTTCGCCGACGGACTTCGCAACATTCCGCACCGCATCGTTGGCCGATTCCACGCTGGAACCATGTGCGAAAATCACGACAGCTGTCATTGCCCCTCCGCCATTTCTTCCGGTTGTGACATGGACAGGGTGAGATCACTCAGGAATTGTATAAAGAATCGTCCGCGGGCACGGCCGTTGTTGTTCATTATTGCAAGCCGCTGCAAGAAAACCAGCAGTCGTAACATGTACTGATCCAGCACGGCTTTGGCTGCGGCGTCGCCGCCATGGTCTTTTAGTTTCTTTCCGAATTCGTCAACCTTCTTCTCAAAATTCCGGTAGATCGAGGCGGCCAACTGATTCTGCAACGCCGGTTCGTACACCAAACTTGTCTTGTACTTTGCAATCAGCGCTTCCAGCGTCTCCCGAACGTCGAGATCAAGTGCGCCTGGAACTTCTACGGTGGCAAGATAAAGATTGGCACCACAGAAAGTAAATAGCGCCTGATTCTGCTCAAGAAAATCATCGTCGATTCTAACATCACTATTCGGAAACTGCTCTGGAGCAATCTGCACTAGCTTTTCATGGGCTCTGCCTTCCACTAGATAGATGCAGTCCAGCGGGCAGGAAATTGTTTCTTCGCGCTTACTGCCGCAGCATTGCGGGCAGATAATTTGGCCCAACGCCGGACAGTTTCGCCGCGCCCGGCGGCTGTCACACAGTGTGCACTTTTCCATTAAGGTATACAGCCCATCGTATCATCGAAGTATGGCGCGTCTTGATTTGTACCTGAAGGTCGAAATCGATTTGAGTGAAGGAGAGAAGCCGCAGAAGCTTGCCTCGGAAATCTGCCGCATGATTCGGAAAGTTTACGGGGTTCGCGACGCAGAGGTGACCAACTTCGTCACCTTCGAGGAGTAGCCGGCTGACCCCCACCATTACCAAGTTCGCGGTGAAGTCTTTCTTCGGCCGCAAGGGAACGCTGAAAGCGTGGCACGCAAACCATGAATTCCGCCAAGGCCAATTGGACATGGCAGAAGCCGTGGAAGCTGCGCTTAAAGATAAGCGCCACTTGATGGTGGAAGCCGGCACGGGCACCGGTAAGACTCTGGCTTACCTGATTCCTGCCATTCTCTCCGGCAAACGGGTGGTGATCTCCACTGGCACGAAGAACCTGCAGGAGCAACTGTATCTGAAGGACGTCCCGTTCCTGGACAAGAACATGCCAGGGCAGCTTCGTGTGACCTACATGAAAGGCCGGGCAAACTATTTGTGCCGCCAAAAGGTCTACGATGCGGCAACTGAGCCGATTCTTTCGGGCCTAGAAGAAGTGAACGATTTCCAGATTATTCAAGAGTGGGAGAAGACCACGGTGCTTGGCGACAGGGCGGAGATTTCCACGCTGCCTGAAAACTCCACTGCCTGGGCGAAGTTGGATGCACGCCGCGAACTCTGCACTGGTTCGAAGTGCCAGCAATACGAACGCTGCTTCATAACCGAAATGCAGCGCAAGGCTTTTGAGAGCGACATCATCATTGTGAATCACCACTTGTTCTTTGCTGACCTTGCAGTGAAGGACACCGAACACGGCGGCATTATTCCTAATTACGACGCCGTGATTTTCGATGAGGCTCACGAGATTGAAGATGTTGCCGGGCAATATTTCGGCCTGTCCATTTCCACATACCAGATTCTGGAAATCAAGCGCGATGTGGCGGCGATTGCCCGCCGTAAGAATTTCGGGACCGCTGAACTGGATCGTACGTTGATCATGCTGGAAGAACGGGCCGGCAAATTCTTCGATATTTTTCCTGACACTGAGGGGCGCGTCGGCTTCACCGGGCACAACGAAATCCTCACCGACCATGCGAGTGAGTATTTTGATTTCCAGACGGTGCTGGAACTTCTCGGCTCTCAACTTCAATTGATCAAGAACGCGCCAGAAGAAGTGATTCCGTTGGTGAATCGCGTGCGCGATCTGGTGGGCAATCTGCGGCTGTGGGTGGAAAATCCTGACAAAAGTCAGGTGTACTATATTGAGCGGCGTGGCAGGGGCTGCTTTCTCCACGCGACTCCTATCGACGTTTCACAGTTGCTTGCCGAAAAATTGTTCAGCAACGTTTCCACTGTGGTGATGACATCGGCAACACTTGCTGTTGCTGGGGATTTCAATTTTGCGCAGAAGCGCTTGGGCGTCCCTGGTGCCCGCCCGTTGATTGTGGGAAATCAGTTCGACTACCCGAAACAGGCGTTACTGTATGTTCCGCAGCATCTGCCCGATCCGCGCAACCATTCCTTCATTGCAGCGGCGGCTGACGAAATTGCGGAGCTATTGCGGCACAGCCGAGGCCGGGCGTTTGTACTGTGCACCAGCAACCAGGGTATGCGCACCCTTCACGACAAAGTTTCGATGGTTAGTGATTGGCCTATGCTGCTGCAAGGCACAGCACCACGCAGCGCATTGCTTGCAGAATTCCGGAAAACTCCGAATGCTGTGCTGTTTGCAACATCGGCATTTTGGCAGGGCGTAGATGTACAGGGCGAGCAGTTGAGCTGCGTCATCATCGACAAGCTTCCGTTCGCCGTGCCAAGCGACCCTGTGGTTGAGGCTCGTATCAGTGCTCTCCGCGCGGCTGGCGGCAATCCATTTAACGAATATCAGGTTCCGCAGGCGGCACTGGCCTTAAAGCAAGGATTTGGCAGATTGATCCGGGCAAAGTCCGACCGAGGAGTACTTTCGATCCTGGACAACCGGATTACTAAGACCCGTTACGGGCAAATTTTCTTCGATAGTCTGCCTGACTACGCGTTCACAACTCAGATTGCCGATGTGGAGAAATTCTTCGATGTTTGAAATCATAGTTGAAAATAAATTCCCAGCCGCTCATGCCTTACGCAACTACAAGGGAGCCACCGAACCAATTCATGGGCACAACTGGCGGAGTGAATTGAAGCTGGAAGGTCCTAAACTGGATGCCTGTGGATTGCTGGCTGATTTCATTGAGGTTAAGGCATGGTTGGATCAGATCATTAGCCGCTTGGATCACAAGTTTTTGAACGAAACTCCGCCTTTTGACAAAGTGAACCCTTCGGCAGAAAACATTGCGAAGTTCATTGGGGATGAATTTCAAGAAGTGCTAAATGAAAAGTCTCCCAACGGTCCAGTGCGGGTGGCATCGGTACGCGTGTGGGAGACTGATTTCTGCAGTGCTGTCTATGTCCCGGCCTATTTTGCGTAATAGGCGGCGTTGATGGGTGTGAATGAATTCCATTTTTCCGGAAGATCATCTAAAGCGAAAATCGCCGAAACTGGGCAAACAGGGACGCAGGCGCCGCAATCGATGCATTCAATAGGATCAATGTAAAGCTGCTGGTGATCAGCGAAATTGGGGGCGTCCTTCTTAGGGTGGATGCAATCTACCGGGCAAGCGTCAACGCAAGCCGTGTCTTTGGTGCCAATGCAGGGTTCGGCAATAACATAAGCCATATCTGGATTTCTCTCCTATTCTTCCGGCTTGTCCATCGTCATAGCCGGTCCATTTCTTTAATCTACCATTTTGCCACAAGTCCATAGGAATTGTGGTACTCTGACCGCTTCTAAGGTTTTTTGTATTGCTTTTTCTCAACCGTGGCGTACAACTCGGCGTGGTTTCATTTTGCTGCCTGTTATGGGGAATGGACCCCACCTTTGCAGCACCGGCCAAACGCCCCATTGTCCGAAAGAAAACTGCCACCCAAAAGAAAATAGTTCGTAAGAAAACTGCTAAGGCCAAATCGAGACGAGTCCCAGCAGTTGCCGCAGCGCCCCGCCAACTAACTCAATCTGAGCTACTTAACCAGCAACAATTCATTGACGCTTTCGACGTTGCGACACATCCAGAACATGAAATCAAGCTTTGGACTTCAGCCATCAGTTTTCTGGGAACCCCTTATCGTTACGCTGGTAGTACTCGCCAAGGAATGGACTGTTCCGGCTACACTTCCTCGGTTTACCGGGAACTGGGGATTCAAATTCCCCGATCAGCCCAACAGCAATTCCAGTTTTCAATGCCAGTACAGCCAGATCAGCTGGCTTTGGGCGATCTCGTCTTCTTCGGACCCAGTGAATCGGCAATTTCTCACGTTGGCTTGTACTTGGGTAACGGGAAATACTCTCATGCAGCACTTACGACGCACAATGTCAGGATTGACACCCTTGCTCCCATGCTGGGGAGTATTCGCTTTTTGGGTGCTCGACGAGTTCCCTATTAAGGTGCTTCTTTGTACTCCACGGTTTCTGAAACAGTGGTTCGGTCACGTGGAAATACTTCCAACTTAAAAGATACCGATGATGATGGTTTGCGATAAACCACACTACCAACCTGCAATTCGGTGGCGTCTAAATTCAAAGATTTATTGAAATCCCCATCCTTAATGTAGAGCACGCCGTGTCCAGCAGTACGCACAGCGGCTGCTTGCCGGTCCCAGGTGACATTCAGGCTATCCCCGGCTTTTACAACAGTAAGTGAAAGATTGAAGATCTCCGGTCCTAATGCCGCAGGTCCGTTGGGCCTCATGTTCAAAGCCGTCTGGAATCCCAGCAGTACTCCAAAAACAAGGAAGATCAGCGATAACGGGATCCAAACCCAACCGCTTCGTAGATTGCTTTCCCTCTTTGGGCGATAAGCCTCGTCAGATTGACCTAAACCACCAAAAGGTAGCACTTGCTGCGGCGTTGGCCGAGGATCCTCATAGGTGAGTGGCGCCTGGGAAAAAGATTGCTGAGCTTCCTGCTGCATGGACTGAGATGCACCTGCGGTTGAAGCTGCCGACCGTGGCGGACGCCCGGAGCCTGGAAACGGTAGCGGAGCATCCGGTGTGTGTGTTTGCCCGAAACGCGCCGCAGCAGCAATCCGTTCTGTCCCGGAACTACCGCCCCCGAGTTCCTTACGGCGAAAGGGAAATGCTAAATGGCTGGCATCGGTTCGCAGGAACTCCCCATTTTCGCGGAAGAAAATACCAGCTGAACTGACTCGAGTAGCAAAGGGCTTCACGAGCAATAGAATTTTGGCGTCTCCAGGTAGATGCTGATCCATCATATGAATATCGTCGTTCGACATTCCCAAACCTTCGCGAGTGTGACTGCGATATTGCCCAACAACTTGAAGGCCGTCTCGCTGCTCTTCAACTGCGCTGACAAAACCCTGCATGTCCTTTTCGGAAAGCGTGAAGGACGGCCCACCAGCATGCTCACAAACAACAGGTTGAAATTCGCGGACTGTGATATTGACTTTGCCGTCGATATCCTCTGAGGTACCCAATAAAAGGCCGCCCACTTCCGCTCCACGGCGGGGAACGGAACCGAAACCTTTCATGATTTCAATCAGCAGTTTATCGACAATGCCGTATTGCAGATCGACAGTGATGGCGTGACCTTCCGGCTGCCATCGATAATATTCGCCAGGAGTAGGCGCGTTTGTGTTGTTGGGACGATCCATTTGGGGATGAGTACTACCTTCCTCAACTCTCTCTTTATGACTGTAACTCAAAGTCTTGCTCCCGGACACTGTTTTAGGAATATTTCAAGCAATCTTGCTATCCCCTTAGTACTACTTATCGTCAACTTATGAATTAAACTTTGGGTTTTTAAGGGGTTTTGTGCTAGCTTCTTTACAAGTCCTTCCGTTTCAGTAAATTATACTATGCAAAAAGATGCTCCACAGCCATGAATTGTCCGGAAAAGGTGGTGGTTGGCCTTGATGGGTGTCCTGGCGGCTGGATCGCTTGCATTTGGAAAGGTCTCGATGACATTCGCTTTCACTTTGTGAAAGAACCAAGCAGACTATTCGAATTTGGAGACTACCCTCTTTTGATCGGCATCGACATTCCCATTGGTTTGGTCGAAGGCGCCAGAGATTGCGACAATTTAGCTCGTCAGTTATTGGGAAAACGGCGAAGCAGCGTGTTCCCCGCTCCTGATCGCCGTCTGCTGGAAGTCCGGGGATATAAGGAAGCCAACCGGTTGAACCGCCAGTGGCACGGGAAGGGGCTTTCCAAGCAAACTTACAACCTGCTGCCAAAAATCCGCGAAGTTGATGCGTTCGCTCGCCTTGGTCTGCTGCCCATTTTTGAGGTTCACCCTGAATTGGCATTTGCCAAAATGGCTGGCGCACCGATGGTCCACTCTAAGAGAACACCCGAAGGCTTCGAGGAGCGCCGGAGCCTGCTTTTGCATCATATCCCCGGTGTGAACCTGCCCCAGAGGAGAAGCGTGGGCCCTGCCAAACCAGACGATTGGATTGATGCAGCCGCGATAGCTTGGACCGTCAGAAGAATCCACCAAGGAATAGCTTGCAGAGTGCCGCACCAGAAAACTCATGATCAGTATGGTCTTTTAATGGCCATCCATTTTTAAGGATTGGTACTCTAATTAATATGCCCGCTACTCCTCACATTGAATCTCACTTCACTTCGTCATTGATGATGAGGGACATAGTTATTGGCATGGCCGATGGACTCACAGTCCCGTTTGCACTGGCCGCCGGTTTGAGTGGAGCTGTGGATGGAACACGCATTGTGGTGGTTGCTGGTTTGGCCGAAATCGCCGCAGGGGCAATTGCTATGGGTCTTGGCGGTTATCTGGCCGCTAGAAATGACGCCGAACATTATGCCAGCGAAATGAAACGCGAAGAGTTGGAAGTTGTGGAGCGAACTGCCGACGAGGAACACGAAGTGCGTGAAATCCTTGAAACCTACGGCTTGGGAAAGGCGCAGTGCGACCCCATCATTAGCCACTTCAAAGCGAATCCGAAACTTTGGGTGGATTGGATGATGCGCTTTGAATTAGGCCTGGAAACACCCGACCCAACCCGTGCTGTGAAAA
>JAYUSZ010000053.1:0-5905 GCA_043755435.1 Bryobacterales bacterium
CGTGGTTGCTGGATCATAAATGGGAATAACCAGACCGCGGGCATCGAAGGTTTGCGAAAAGTTTCCTTGACGCTGCAATGCTGTTGGAACCGTTTGGACCACTGTGCTACCGGTGACTTGCTGCGTTCGTTCGTAGGTGAAGAAGAAGTGGGTTCGATCCTTGCGAATAGGACCGCCAAGCAATCCTCCAAATTGATGTTGGCGGAACTTGGGCCGAGTGGCGGCAAAAAAGTTGCGTGCGTCAAACGCCTCGTTGCGATTGTACTCAAACAATCCTCCATGAAACTTGTTGCTGCCGGATCTTGTTGCCAATGTGATCACGCCGCTTTGGGATTGGCCGTATTCCGCCGAATAACTATTGGCCACCACTCGAAACTCCTGCATTGCGTCCATGGGCAGAGGCACCTGACTTTGGTTTACAGCCAGCCCAACTGTATTGGTGTGATTGCCTCCATCCAGAGTGAACTGTTGATTGCGAGTTCTGCCGCCGCTAACGCTAAATATTGGAATGTCTCCGGTGACGTTCTGGATGGCTGCACCAGGGATGAGAGCTAACAACGCCGTTGAAGTGCGATTTGCCATGGGCATACCTTGCACCATTTCCTTTTCAACCAATTGCGTCACACTGGAGGACTGGGTTTCAAGAACAGGACTTGCACTAGTTACGTTTACAGTTTCCTTCACGCTGCCAAGTTGCAAAGCAAGGTCAACTTGTAGAGTCTGCCCAATTTGGACACTCAGCTTTCCTCGTACCAACTTCTGAAATCCGTCGGCCTCAGCTTCAATTCGATAGGAACCAGGAACAAGGCTAGGTGTGCGGTAGAGGCCTGCGGAATTTGTGGTTGCGGTGATGGCAACGCCGGAATCTTCGCCCACCACTTGAACTCTTGCACCTGGAACAACTGCACCCGATGCATCCTTCACAAGACCTGTGATTGTACTTGGTGTAGACTGGGCAAATGCCGGGTAGAAGGTTAAACTACAGACTAGCGCGCCATTCAATAAAAGTGTCTTCATCCCCAAGTCTCCCTTGTTTTTGGATAAAGCATATCACGAAACTGGGTGTCGTTTTTTTTGAGGTCCGGGAGATCTAAGATAGACAGCATTGCTACTCACCAAACCTGAATTGTTGGCATCCCGTATCCTCGAACCACAACCATCCAGTGAATTTGCCTCCGCAACTCCGTAATTGATCGATGTTCTCGATGATCACGTGGGACGGCTCACAACCAGTCTTAGTCCTGCCCGTGTTGGTGCTACCCGAGATCGAACGGGAACTCGGCTTGCAGCAGTTCAGTCAACCAGGAGGGCCGCTCCACGCGTTCAGCAAAAGTGAATCCAGCTTGAACTTCGGAGCCCAGCATGGCGCCATCCTTAAATGTAGCCACCGTCACTGGCTTGGCATATTGCTGGCTGGACATCTGAGCTCATCACCGTGGGCGTCGGGTTTCAGACTCACGCTGACGGTTCCATCCATCGTGTATGACCCGCATAACCCCGTTTGGCGGAGAGCTTGAACAAAGCTCGGGCGAGTTTTCTTTCACACGATAGTTACCGCGCAGGCCTCCCTCTGGCCGGGCCGGGAACCACCCACAACTGTGATGTTGTTATAGAATTCGTTTCGGAATCTGGTGGCCAGACGTGAAATCCGATCTCCACCGGACTTACATGAATGTTGTTCCAAACTTTGCGAAACTAACCCTCCCGCAATTTCAGAGTGGACCCAGCGACAGATCATTGTAGATGGCGAAATTGGAAGAACCGTCGTCGAGGTCGATTGTCTTTTCGAACACTTTGACATTTTGTGGAGCCACCCAAAAATCCGTTGGTTAAGGACATCAGGCAGCCTAGTGCAAGTTCTTCTGAAAAAACTCGCTGATCTTCTTCAAGTTCTCTGGGGTCTGAAACGCGGGGCCGCCATGGCCTGCGCGATGGAATATCGTCAACTCCACTGGCACGCCGGCTTTCGCCAGCGCATCGCGTAAGAGTTCACTTTGTTCTATAGGTACCAACGGATCGGCATCGCCGTGTTGAATCAGGAATGGCGGGTCGTCTTTCGACACATAGGAAATCGGGTTTGCCTTCTCCGCCAATTCCGGGTTCTGCTGCACAGGTCCACCGATTAAGCGAGCTTCGGGGGCTTCGGGCGAATTGTGGTCCATGCGCGATGGATACATGGCCATACGTCGCAAGGCGGTTGGTCCGAACCAGTCCACCACTGCCTGCACTTTGTCTGCACCCTCGCCAATGGTTCCCAACAGCGCCACTAAGTGGCCGCCTGCTGACGATCCCCATATGCCGATTTTCGTTGCGTCATATCCATACTTACTTGCGTTGGCGCGCAGAAATCGAATTGCTGCACGGCAGTCATCAATCTGAGCCGGCATTGGTGCTTGCTGACTTAAGCGGTAGCGGATGCTTGCCGCTGCAAACCCGGCGGGGAGCAACTGCATTGACGGTGCGTTTTCTTTATTCCCGTTCTGCCATGCGCCGCCATGAATCCAGACCACCAGAGGCTTGGGAGGTCCTGGCGGCACAAACACGTCCAACAACAAGCCGGGTGAATATTCAATATTTGTGTAAGCTTTAACACCATCTGGAATGCTGCGTTGTTTGCCGGGTCCAGATGGTTTCATCGTTTCCTCGCGGAAGAGCAGGGCTTTGCTTCCATGTGGCATTGCAATGGTGGGCTTACCTATTAGGAATCCGCGGGCCGCCAAAAACGAATCGGCTATGTATGTGGTTGAAGCGTGCCAGGTGCCGTCTTGACGATCATTGAAGAATCCATGCGGTTGGTCCTTGGCAACAAACAGTTCCACCTTGCCACGAGGTGCCTTTGCAAGAAATCCTTGGGCTTCAGCGTACATTTTGTCCGCTGATCCGAAGAACATTACGGTTGGGGGGAAGGTCTCGTCTGGCGTTAGTTTGTCCAACCAAGCAGGATTAAACAGAACGAAGGAAGCGGGTTTGACGCCGGCTTTCCAAATGGAAAGCGCACAAGTGCCACCAGCAGATCCGCCACCAGCTGACAGCTTTTCTGGATCAATGCCTTGCTCCGTCGCGTGCTCCTTCAGCCAGCCAAATGCTGCCTGGCAATCCACTAGGGCTTCATCCACTGTAGTTTTGTGTTTGTTCTTAATTCGGTATTCCGCACTGGCGGCTACCATGCCGCGGCTTGCCAAATAGCCTGACTTTGAGAAAAACTGCTTGGCTTCGCCTCCGACGAATCCTCCGCCAAAGAAGAAGACAATACCTGGACGCTTGTCCGTAGCTTTCCAGCCATCAGGATAGAAGAAGGTCATCTTCAATTCCCCTTGAGGCGTCGTGCGAAAGACGATTTCTTCGCGGGAAATACCCCACGCGGAGACAGTCAGCAGAAGCGAAAGGAATAATTGGCGCATTGCATATTTTTATCACACAACACCATTAGCCGGTAAACTATTAGTTATCCGTGCGACTCCGCGCTTCACAAGATCGGTTGAAAATTGAACACAGCATCATCGACGGTCTGCGTCGCGTGCTGGAAAAGTTGCTGGAGCAAAATGCGGATATCCGTTCCATAGTGCCTGGCCGCATCAGCATGGTTCGCGACGCCAAAGGTCCCGTGGTGAAAGTACGTGTCACTGTCCCGGTTACAAATGGGTGGAAAGCGATTGCCCTTGCCGCAGGAGCCCGCCAGGAGCTTTTCATCAGCACCACTTTTGCGAAGGAAGAATTGGAAAAAGCCTTCGTCGATGCTGGCGCAACACCCGCTGGAAATTAAGCACATCATAAGCAAATCCACTTAGCTCAGTTCTAAGCTAAAACGCGCGGAATAAAGCTTCCCCATTCTTTGGCCGATATACCGCCAATAGGCCAGGAGAGTATTTTGATGAGACAGGTGACCTTTCCCTGCCAACGCAGATCCATTGCACGACAAGTTACCCAGCGTGGCGCAACCATGGTGGAACTTGCCGTGACGATTATGCCGATCCTGATCTTCGTCTTCGCCACAATCGATTTCGGCGTGGCAATTCTTATGCAAAACACGGCTCAGTCAGCAGTAAGGGCTGGTGTGCGTTATGCCATTACCAGTCAAACCGGTATTAGCGGCGGTTCGCCGTTGGGACATGATGCTTCCATCAGAGAAGTGGTGAAAGGGCAATCCATGGGACTGCTGAACCACCTGCTGCCACTAGGCGACACCATGGATCAACACATTGACATTGCCTTTTATGACCAGATTACGCTGCAACCTGTCACTGGAACGGGCAGTAACCGTTCGGGAAATATTGTGCAGGTTGAAATTACAGGGCTGTCTCATTTGTGGATGGTGCCTCTGGTCCGTGGAACAAGCATGTTTCGAATCGTAGCGAGTTCATCCGACGCAATGGAAGCATCCCCTATTGGAGGTCCACCGCCCAGGTGATGTTTATGAAAAACCACAACGAAAAGGGATCGGCGGCTATTGAGTTCGCCATTGTAATGACCATGCTGTTGCCATTGTTTTTCGGCATGTTGATGGCTGGAGTTACCGCAGGCAGGGGGATTCAGGCTGTACAGTTCACACGAGATTTGGGGCATATGTATGGTTTGGGAATGGACTTTTCACAAGTATCATCGCTAAACACAGTGGCTCGGCTTGCGCAAGGCTTGGACGTTAGTCCTGGCGGATATGGAGTCGTCATCCTTAGCCAAATCAAACTGGTAGCTCAGATTGATTGTGATTCAAACGGCGTCACTTCAGGATGCATGGTTGGACAAAACGTGTTTACTCACCGTTTGGTTTTGGGTAACCCCAGCTTTCGTTCAAGTAACTTTGGAACACCAGACCCCACGTTGGTGGATACATCGGGGAATATCAGCGCTGTGAACTACTTGACCAATCCAGGCGCTGCCGCGAGTAATGTTGGCGCAGGAGCGGGAAGCCTGTTGCCCACGGTACCCCCCGGAAGCCAAGTTTGGGTTTGCGAAACCTACTTTAATTTTCCGATGCTGGCATTCTTGAATACTTTCGGAATTCCAGTAAACGGTATATATTCGGTGACCTACTTCTAAGAGGTAACGATGAACAATTGCGCTCCCTTAAGACCCACATCCTCGCAGAGGCGGAGAAAACACCAAAGCGGCGTTTCCATTTTTCTTTTTGGCTTTTGCCTAGCAGTGCTGGTTCCGGTGATCGGACTGGCGGTGGACGTGACTTTGATGTACCTGGCCCAAACTAAGCTTTCTGCAGCAGTTGACGCAGCAGCATTATCTGGAGCCAGAGCACTCAGCCGCGGATCTTCCGATGTAGCGCAACAGCAAGCCGCTACAGATACCGCAACAAGTTATTTTCTAAAGAATTATCCGGTAGGTTATCTGGCAACTACCTCAATTTCTACCCCAACCGTTCAAATTGTCAACGCCGCTAATTTACGAACCGTAACTGTTACGTCGTCCATACAATTCCCCCTCACATTCTTACGATGGCTGGGAACCAGTAACAACACCTTGAACGCCACAGCAACTGCCACCCGGAAAGATGTCAATGTGATGCTGGTACTAGATCATTCAGGATCATTGTTCGATAGCGGCTCCTGTGAACCTATGAAAGATGCTGCCACAGCATTCCTGCAACAGTTTGCCCAAGGACGGGATAACGTTGGACTGGTAACATTCGCCACTGGATCTGCGGTTGACGTGCCATTAACACAAAACTTTCTGTCTGGTGGCACGAATATAGCCACCGTGATCGGCGGCATCTCATGCGCCAATTCCACGAACAGCTCTGCGGGGTTGTGGAAGGCATATGAGCAATTGGCCGCTTATAACGAACCCAACGCCTTGAATGCGGTTTTGTTCTTTACTGATGGAATGCCGACGGCATTTACAGCGTGGAATCGTGTGACGAACACGGGATGCTCGGCAGTAGGCTGGAGCAAAG
>JAYUSZ010000054.1:0-15338 GCA_043755435.1 Bryobacterales bacterium
AGCAGTGAGAGCCCCCTCTGGGCCGCTGCACGAAGTGTGGCCGGTTCAATATCAGCGGCTGAGGCGAGGACTGGGATCACGAAAAGTAGGAAGGAGATACGCATGGGGGTTCCTTAGAAATCGCTCTTTGCAAGAGCTTCACGAATCAGACTGGTAATTTCGGTTTCACCGCGTTTTGCTGCAAGAGACAAAGCCGTTTCCTCTTCACCAGTAGCGCGAACTTTAGCACCTTTAGCCAGCAAGAGACGAATCAAATCCGGAGAAGCGTCGTCGCAGTAAGCGGCGTGCATTAGCGGCGTATAGCCGCGATAATCGGTGGCATTCACGTCAGCGCCTTTTTCCAGGAACAGCTTCACCGATTCCAGATAGCCGCGATTGGCAGCATTGGCGATGGCCGTTTCTCCGCGCTTGGTTTTGGCATTGACGTCGGCGCCTTTTTGAACCAGCAGCGCCACTGTTCGCGGGTTGGTGGATGCAGCGTTCATCAATGCAGTTGCGCCGGTGGCTGACAACGCATTGACGTCAGCACCTTTTGCCACCAGAAGCTGCGCTGATTCAAAACTATTTGTAGAGGCGGGGAACAGGGGTGTTAGACCGGTAAGCGTTCGAGCATTGGGATCAGCACCAGCCTCCAGCAGAAACTGAACGAATGGGGCACCAGCGGGGAGCGTGGCGGCCATATAAAGAGCGGTGCGGCCCTCCACTGTTTTGGCGTTGATGCTGGCACCTTTGGCCAACAACAGTTTCATTTTCGCAGGATCGGTCACAGCCCAATGCAATGCGGTTGCATTGCGGGAATTGGTTGCCTTGGGATCGGCCCCGGCAGCAAGTAGTAGTTGCATCATTTCCAAAGTGCCTGAATTTGCCGCATGCATCAGCGCGGTGGATCCCGCAGCATCAGCCGACTTCGCCATCGCTTTCGCACCACGCTTTACTGCATTTAGATCATGACGATGGATGGCGTCAAGAAACGCTTGCACCTTCGGTTCCGTTGGCTTCCGTTCCACCACTTTGTCATCTGAGCGGCCAGGCATCTCCGCACCTTGATCAATCCAAGCGCGAAGCACAGCAATTTCCTCAGCTTCCAGAGCACCGCTGGGCGGCATTTGAAGACCTGCATTCGATCCTGTTATGCGATGGATCAGTTTGCTTTCCCCACTCTTGCCCTGAATAATGACAGGACCATAATCGCCACCTCGCAAAGCGTTCTGGCGTAGGTCAAGACGAAGGCCGGATTGCTGTTGCTTAGGACCATGACAGGAAAAACACTTGGCCGCAAGAATTGGTTTGACGTGCGTTTCGTATTCAACAGGAGCAGCAAAAATACCGCATAACGGGATGACGAACAGAATTGAAATACAAGCACGCATGGTGGTGATACTATCAACCGCCGCGACGGGAGTCAATGAGGCTGGTTGTGTTCTTAGGGATAGTGTGAAATCATTCCTACCATGCAAACCATGAGGTCCGTTTGTCTATTGCTCCTATCCGCAGCATCACTTGCGGCTCAAGTTTCCACAGCATCTGTTCAAGGAATCATTCGCGATAGCTCGGCATCAAGTATTCCCGGTGCTTCACTGACGCTTCGTAATCGGGCTACAGGAATTGAACAGACCACAACCAGTAACAACTCGGGCGAGTACGTGTTTGTCAACATCCCGCCAGGACCGTACGACCTCAAGGTCTCAAAGCAGGGCTTCCAGTCCTCCAAACAAGAAGACTTCCCTTTGTCCGTAAGCCAGTCTGCCAACCTGAACTTCACGCTGCCAGTAGGCTCCGCTGAGCAGACCGTCACGGTTGCCGCAGAGGCACCCACCATCGAAAGCTCAACCGCCGAACTCGGCACTGTTATGGGTTCGCGCCAAGTGAACGATCTTCCTTTGAACGGCCGCAACTTCACGCAGTTGCTTGCATTAACCCCTGGAGCAAGCCCGATTAATACAGCACAGACGTTTGGTTTCCGAGGCGTTGGCGCGTTTTCCTTTCCATCTTTCCACGGAGCTCGTAACCGGGCGAACTTGTTTTTAGTCGATGGCATCATCGATCAGGCTTCTATCACAAGCAATTACGCGGTACCGCCCATTGTCGACGACATTCAGGAATTCAAAGTCGACTCGCACAATGATCAGGTTCGTTATGGCGGCGTCAGCGGCGGTGTAGTGAATGTAGTGACCAAGTCCGGCACTAACACATTGCACGGCACAGCTTGGGAGTATTTGCGCAACTCCGTCCTTGACGCTCGCAATCCGTTTTTCCCCACTGTAAATGCTTTGCGGCAAAACCAGTTTGGAGCAAACGTGGGCGGTCCGGTTCGGTTGCCCCGCTTCGACGGACGCAACAGGACCTTTTTCTTTGCCAGCTACGAGGGCTTCCGAAACAGCACGCCCGGCCAGACACTGGGACGCATTCCTACGCCCGATGAACTCCGCGGTAGGCTTGGAACAATCGCGAATGCAATCTTCGATCCTTTCACCACCAGGGCCGATCCGGCAAACGCCAATCAGTTCCTGAGAACTCCTTTTCCAAGCAACGTGATTCCAGAAAACCGCCTGGATCCCACTATGGCGAAGCTTGCTCAAGGTATCTACCCTGCCCCCACCGCAACCAGCACGGCAGGAACTAATTTCACAGCTACTGCTCCGGGAAGAACCAACCAGAATCTGTTCAACCTCCGTGGCGATCAACAATTGGGACAAAAAGATTCGCTCTGGTTCCGCTTCAGCCGTGTTGTTTTGCCCCGCGAATCCACCAACCCAATTGGCTTAGCAGCCAACATCGACACTTGGCGAGCCAAAAACTATGGTGCTAACTGGACTCACATTTTCGGAGCTGGCACTGTTATGCAAATGCAATTCGGCCGCACCACCGCGGCGTCCAACGCATCGAATTCGGTGCGCAATGCGCCGAGCGGTGTGACCAGTGCTCTCTCCCCAGACTTCGCCTGCGGGTTCCCATACGACCGGGCCTGCCTCCTGCCCTCAGTCGGGTTGGTCTCCTTTCTAGGAACACCCGGCGATTCCCTAACCCTTCAGGGCGCTTCCGACATATGGTCAGGATCGGTTAACTTATCAAAGCTCTTCGGCAGGCATTTGCTCACCGCCGGCTTTAGCATCAACACCAACAATATTGATCAATCCATTTTGGCCAACAGCCTCAGCTTCAGCCCGTTTCAGACTGCCGACTTGCAGAACGCCGGGCGCACCGGTAGCGATTTGGCTTCGTTTCTATTGGGAGTTCCCGTCGGAGGATCGCGTCGGCTCCAGGTTGGCGGAGAAAACGGCGGTTGGGTGAGCGGCTTCTATGTAGGAGACAAATGGAAAGCGACCGACCGGCTCACCATCAACTACGGCATTCGTGTGGACCGGACACTGGTGCCGCAGTGGGGCGTCAAGTCTGATAAGTCGGCCTTTGTCGGATCCCTTAATCTCAACGACGGTAAATATTGGGTGCGCGAGCAGCCCCCGTTCTGTTCCGAGACTGGTAAGGCGCCTTGCATTCCGGGATCTGCGCTTCCAGAAAACGTAATTGTCGCGCCGAACAACCGCATCCACCAGAACCGCGACTTCAACGTTGGTCCGCGGCTTGGCCTCGCCTACCGGCTTTCCAACCGCACCGTGATTCGCTCAGCAGCAGGAATTTTCTATGATAACTGGGCCGTTTGGGTTCAAGCCGCACAGAGCTATGGCGCAAGTTGGCCGCAGGTGACATTGCTCACCACTGCCAATCAGAATCCAAACATTCCCACTGTTCGATCCTTCAATCCGCTAAGTTCCATTGGTGCGGGCGCCCTGCCTGCAGCAACTCCATTCACGCTTGTCCAAACTTACAAAGATCCATTTCTTAAAGTGCCGTACACACCCGAATGGAACTTCGGCATTCAACATCAACTCGACGCCAATACTGGGCTCTCTGTCGATTATGTGGGTTCTCATGGCACTCGTCTTGACCTCAATGTCTTCGCCAACACAGCGCGCACCCCTGGGCCCGGGCCCCAAATCGATCGTCGGCCGCTCCGCTACCTCACGCCCACCAACTATGAGCGCAGCGATGGTTCAAGCAACTATCACGCGCTCGAAATGTCGCTCAATCGGCGGGCTGCCAAAGGAATCGGATTCCTCGTTTCCTACACCTGGGGCAAGTCCATCGATATCTCCTGCTCCGGCTGGGCGGGCGTCGAAGGTTGCGCCAATCAGGATCCCTACAACGTCCGCGCGGACCGCAGTGTTTCCGCCTACGACATCACGCATGTTTTCAACACAAGCCTTATTTGGGAGCTTCCTTTCGGTAGAGGCAAGCGGTTCACAAGCGGCAATCGCGGCGTCGACTATGCAATCGGCGGTTGGCAACTCAATTCCATCGTTGTGTTGCGCAGCGGCGTTCCCTATACGCTTGGTGTCTCCGGCGACATTGCGAATACGGGCAATTCCAACAGCGCCGGATTCTACGAGCGGTTGAACCTGGTGGGGGACGTGAAGCTCGCCAACCCAACACCAGAGCAGTGGTTCAACAAGCAAGCCGTGGCAGTACCAGCTGCGTTCACCTATGGAAACATGGGCCGCAACGCTATGCGCGCCGACGGAGGAAAGAACCTCGACCTATCGTTGTTTCGCGTGTTCCCCATCAAGGAGCGGGCGCGCCTGGAGTTCCGTGCCGAATCCTTCAATACGACCAACACACCTGTATGGGGAGCGCCGGTAGTCAACTTTGCCAACGCCAACTTCGGCAGAGTACTCAACGTGGCGAATACTCCGCGACAATTGCAGTTTGCGCTGAAGCTCAGCTTCTAAGGAACATGCGCAAAACGGAGCCTCGGCGGCGAGAGCTTTCGTGTTCCTCTCAACATTGGTGGTCTGCCGCCGGGCCCTTTGCACTTTTAAGTCACCGCCGTGTGCTGCGCCCTTCGTCCTGGTATTTCTTCAACAGGTTCGAGAGCCGGGCTACAATTTCCGGGTGCTTGCGGTACACGTTAGCATTCTCCTTCGGATCCGTCTTCAGGTTGTATAGTTGTCCCGGAGTATCGGGTTCAGAGATCGGAGGGTTCGGTGCAATCTTCGAATAGTTGCTGTTGCCCGCCCCCTGGTGCAACATCAATTTCCAATCACCCTGACGGATGGCGAACGACCCGTCGAATGCGTGATGCACTGTAGCCTCGCGTATGGGCTGCTTCATCTTTACTCCTAGCAGCGCAGGCAGCATGTTGTAACTGTCCTCGGCCGCATTCGCTGGTATGTTGGCACCGCTCACCGCCGCCGCGGTAGCCATGAAGTCGGTTAGGCACACAGTCTCAGTGCTGGTTGTGCCTTTCGGGATTTTTCCTGTCCAGCGGGCAACGAACGGAACCCGGTGTCCCCCCTCCCAATTGTCCCGTTTCAGGCCGCGCAAGCTTCCCGATGCGTTGTGGCCAAACTCTTGGCGCACCTCCCTCACACATATTTCCGGTCCGTTGTCGCTAGTGAAAATGATCAGAGTATTTGCACCAAGCCCCAAACGGTCCACGGCTTTGATGAGTTCACCAACCACCCAATCGCCTTCCATGACAAAGTCGCCATACAACCCGACGCCACTCTTCCCACGGAACTGCTTTGCAGGCAGAATCGGCATGTGCGCTGCACTCATCGCGTGATACAGGAAAAACGGCTGGTTGGGATGCTGCTTCGTATGCTCTTCCATGAAGCGGACCGAAGTGTCGCGCAAGGTAACATCCACCATATCCAGTTCAAAACCTGGCGACCGAAATCCGCGCCGATATTCCGTCATCGGTTGACCCTTCTCGTACTCGCCGCCGGGTTCCTCAATCGTCGGCATGCCAACGGTAGCGCGGTTCTCGATGTACGAATAGAGATAGTCTGTAGTTGGGCAGGCGGCATTTCCGAAGAAGTAATCGAAACCACGATCAACCGGACCATCGGTAATCGGCTTTGTGAAATCGATCTGGTTACCTTCGCGAATCATGCCGTCAGACTGCGTGACGGGCTGACCATTCGCCTTTGTAAATGTCATTCCGACGTGCCACTTACCCACGGCCGCCGTGCGATATCCCTGCTGCTTCAAGAACCCGGCAACAGTCAACCGCTCCTGCTCAATCATTGCAGGCGAATAGGCCATCAGCACGCCGCGCTTCAACCATGTGCGCCAGGCATACCGTCCTGTCAACACGCCATAACGGGTCGGGCTGCAGACCCCTGAAGGTGAATGTGCATCAGTAAATCGCATACCCTCCCGGGCCATGCGATCGATGTTGGGTGTCGGGATTTTCGACTCGGGATGGAAACAGCGCACGTCTCCGTAACCGACATCGTCAGCTAAGATGAACACTATGTTCGGTAGCTTCGGCGTACTTTTCTGTGCACCCTGCGTGAGGGATGGAACGCTTGCAGCTACGGTCTTCAGAAAATCTCTTCGTTGCATATCGTTTGTCCTCATCGGGTGGAGAAAAACTTCTGAACCTCATCCGGCCCAGGCACTGCGTAACGCGAATCCTTGGCGCGGATCACAAGTTCGCCGTTGATTGTACTTACTGTTAGAGGCACCAGTGTCAAACCCTGATCGTTGATAGTCTGCGCATTCTCGCTCAAATCACGCATGTTAATTCCTTCACTTGAAATGGGCGGAACGTTGGCATTGTAGAACGCGGTGGACCACCAACGGCCCTGCTTATCTTGAAACGGTGTCCCATGTCCCAGAAAGCGTCCAACGAACTTTCGCTCACTATATGGGCCGGTCACTTTGTCGGAAGTAGCGTAATAAAGGTTGTAGGAACCTTTGCGCATCTGCCCGGTGGACCAGCCCGTACCGAACAGTACATACTTGCCGCCGAGCTTCTTAATCAGGCAACCTTCATGTCCCATTTTTCCCATTTCGCCACTAGGACCGATGCGCGTTGGAGCGGAGGCGAAGTCGCTTAGGTCCGGCTTCAGTGGTGCGATTTCGGTGGCACCCCAAATCATCCACCAAGTGCCATCGTCATCGCGAAACAAGGACGGGTCGTGGCGTATTCCGATCTTCGTTCCCAGTGGTTGTGTCCATGGGCCTTGCAGTTTCTTGCCGGCACTGAGCGCGAAATTTGCTCCGCGCACAGGAGCCGGAGAAGTGTGTATCAACGCCCATCTGCCATCGAACCAATGCAATTCAGGAGCCCAAAGCCGCCATTGAGTTTCTGGCATAGCTTTGAATTTTTCCGCAGCGGTTTCGTGCCAAATGCCCTGTTTCATGGTGAATGGGGAACCAAGTGATTCCCAATCGATCAGATCGCGGCTGCGCCACACCCGCACGTGCCATCCTGCCAAGCTTGGAAGGCCCAAGCCTGTGTTGTACTTTGATTCTGCAGTTGGCTTAAGCGTTGGCATTTGGGTTGTGCCGGTGTAATAGTAATAGCCGTCAGGCGCAAGGATAATGTAGGGATCACGGACCCAATCTTCTTTGATGAGGACTGCACGATCATGGGCAGCCAGTGCTCGTCGGATCTCAGCTTTATTCAATGGCTGCGCAGGTTGCCCAGTCACAAGAGTCATGACCAACAAAGGCAGCAACCAAGACAAGCGTTGAACTATTTGCATGATGGCAGTATAGCGAACGCTAAATGGAAACGCGTCCCATTGCTGGATCGCTAAATCCCATCTTTCCTGTTTCCACGCGACCAGCGTATCTGCGTTCAAACTGTGCGGCACCCACCACTCGCACGCTGAAGTCATACCATTGGAAGCTGCGTTTCAAGTTGAGGGTGATCGATTTTGTTTTTCCAGGCTTAACGGAAAGTGCATGATTGCCGGTCTTGTAAGCGTGGCCGGTAATCTGGATGCTATAGTCTTGTGTCCTATCTCTGTTCGTGATTTGTAATTCAACATCACCACCCAGGTATTCGCAGCGGACATCTAGAAGTGGATCATGGGAACTACCCGAAAATCCCCGAAGAAATCCATTCGGCCCGCAGACATGCACGTGATAGTTGCCATCCAGCGACCATGAATCCGCTAGGCTTGCCCCAGCTTCCACAGCATAGGCACGAGTGCCGCTTTTGCCTGGAGTGTAAACGTGGAATCCTGAACCTGCCTTTCCACCTGCTTTCATTGTGATTTGGAGCGATTTTCTATCGGCCGTCAAGGAACCCTCTGCATACAATTTGTAAGGCAGAGGCAAGGATGGTTTGATTCCAGTTTCCTGTCTTGGCAGATGAGCATAAGCTTCCTGCTTTGACAGCTTCTTGAAGCCAGTAGGAAGATTTTTGAATTGGGCCCTATGGATGCCTTCAATCACGGCATCTTTTTGCGGGAAGGTTAACGCAGTTTCCTGCTCTCCATGGAAAGGCCGGAAAGCTGAAGTAAGATCTCCACAAATCGTGCGACGCCATTTGCTAATGTTTGTTTCCTGAATCTGCATACCCGATTTGCGGCTTAAAACTTTTTCCAAAAGTTGCAGCACGGAAGTATGATCGAACACCTGAGAACAAACCGCACCACCACGGCTCCACGGCGAAGCAACGACCATGGGAACGCGATAACCCAACCCTACTGGACCACCGCGCGCTTCTTTTTCTGAGTACTTCGCTCGGTCCTGAGCCAGCGTGTGATATTCGATTCCAGCATCAATCCCTGGCGTGGTGCGGCCCGTGGCAGAGTTCTCAGGATCAGGCGCAACAAAAGGAGGCACGTGATCGAAGTAGCCATCATTTTCGTCATAAGTCAAAACGAAAATGGTCTTCTTCCAAACTTCAGGATTCTTCGTGAGGATGTTCAATACCTCAGCAACGTACCAGGCCCCATACCAGGGTGCACCTGGATGATCGGAGAATTTTTCTGGTGCAACCACCCAGGAAACAGCAGGAAGGCTTCCTCTATTCACGTCTTCACGAAACTGATGAAGCACGTCACCTTTAGGAACTCGGAGTGCTCTTGTGGTTTCGCCGTCCTTATATTTTAGGGTCGTAAGTTTACGGTAATCCGGATCTCCCTTATTAGTGGTAAAGGCTTTGCTATGCAGGCTCTTTTCTTTTGGCGAGAGTTTTTCAAAGTTCTCTGCTGCCCACTTAGGACCATCCGCTGTAATTTTCTTCAGCAATGCTTGTTTAGATCGCAGCGCTCTGGCTTCTGCGGGAGTCGTGGGTTTCAGGGCCGCGATCTCACCAGGCAGTGAAATAGATTGCTTGGCAATGTAGTCCCGATGCGTTTCTGAAAACTCTGCATGATACTGAGAGAACCACTCAATCGGGCTATCGGTGAAATTCGCCAGCCAGCTATCTTCCTCGTTGTCAAAACCTGTTGGCAAACTTAATTCATTCTGATAGATTTTCCAGGATACACCGGCCTCCTCCAATCGTTCCGGGAATGTTGCCCAATGGGCTTGTGCGTTTTCCGTCACGTCGGAATTTCTAACTTTTGCTGGGGACGCCGCGCTCTGCTTGTCGCGAATTGTCCCTGTCCAAAAGAAGAGCCTGTTGGGCGTGGTGCCGGTTAGCGAACTGCAAAAATTCTGATCACACACTGTGAAGGCATCGGCCAAAGCATAGTAAAACGGCAGATCCTCACGAGTATAGTAACCCAACGTCAAAGGCATGCCAGCGCACCCGGGATGATTCGTTGGTTTTGCATCCAGCCACTTATCATGATCGCCATGATTTCGGGCATCGGTTTGGTCGCGCCAGGAATGGGGAAGGGAACCAAGCCAAGTGGCCTTGGTCTCTTTGATATTCAAGCGGAAAGGCGCATAAGTTTCACCTGCGGAATTTGTTTGAAGCCAGACGGGGTTTTGATCGGGAAGGGTTACGGCTCTGGGATCGTTGAATCCGCGAACACCACGAAGTGCGCCAAAGCAATGATCGAAGGAGCGATTCTCCTGCATCAGGATAACCACATGCTCGGCGTCCGAATAAGTGCTGCCTGTGGCGGGATCAATGCCAGAGGCCTTTTGAACGGCAGCTAGCAGCTCATTTGTGAAACTGGCACTGCCGGAAAGCGCGGCTGCTTGCTTGAAGAAATCCCGACGAGTTGGCATACGCCATTATGGAACAAGAAAGATCCGGGACGGTGGTAACAATTCGTCCTATTTCATTCGGGAACACATCGATTTATCTGACTGAATTGTTACCACCGTCCCGGATCTTTCCCGTTCTCCACCACCGTCCCGGATCTTCGGATCCCCGGATCTTTCCCGGATCTTTCGTCCCAACAGCAATAGTTCTAAAACCGGAAGTCTTTGATGGTTGCCGACCAAAACGAATATCCGCGGCTTGCGGAATACGGATCGTCCTCCACCGTAAAAGCCACGTCGATCTTCATCCCTGCTTTCAACTCTGCTGCCCGATGACCCATGTCCCAGGCCTTCATCGTCAACGCACGGCCATTCTGCCGTAGCCGCAATCGCAAATGTTTTTCCGCAAACACTTCACCCGCTGCTGCCACTTCTACTTGTTCCGCAGCCAACAGTGGAGCAGGGTTGCCCATTCCGAAAGGAGCCATGGAAAGCAATGCAGTGGCCGTTTGGTCTGTCAGTTCGTTCAAAGTCACCATTGCATCAATCTCGTAAGTCTTGCGAAAATCCTCAGCACTTAACTGCGAAGCAGCCACCAGTTGAAAACGACGCCGGAACTCTTCCAGGTTCCCGGCTTCAAGCGTTAAGCCAGCGGCCTGCTTATGGCCTCCGAATTTCAAGAACAGATCGGCCATGCTTTCCAGCCCGTTCAGTAAATGGAAATTCGCAGCACTGCGGCCAGATCCTTGCACCTTCCCGGTTTCCGTATCAATGCTCAACACAAATGCCGGCCGATGAAAACGGTCTACCATTCGGCTGGCCACGATCCCCACCACACCCTTGTGCCAGTTCTCACCAGCAAACACTAACGCGTGCGATTCATCGGTGACTGGAACCTGATCGCATTCCTTCAGAATCGCTGCAATGATTTCCTGCTCTGTCTGCTGACGTTCCGTGTTCAACAAATTCAACTGCTCAGCAAGTGCAAGAGCGCGATCTACATCGGCAGTCAAGAACATTTCAACAGCGTCGCTGGCGTTGGCCATACGCCCAGCGGCGTTGATGCGTGGGGCAATGCGAAATGCAACTTGACCAGCGGAGGGCGATTGCTGCGGTTCAAAGCCAGCCACGTTCAACAATGCACGTAAACCCGGATTGCGAGTTGCCGCCAAATCGGCCAGCCCGTGCTTTACGATTATGCGATTCTCACCTTCCAACGGAACCACATCAGCCACGGTGGCCACGGCAACCAACTTCAGCAAGCTAGCCAAAATTTTGTGCCTACGCGCCGCATCCCATCCTAGCGATTCGTGCAATGCCTGAATCAGCTTCAGCGTAACTCCAGCCCCGCACAAATTCTTTTCGGGATATTTACAATCTAAGCGATTGGGATTCAGGACTGCTACCGCAGGCGGCAATTCTTCTTCCGGCAAGTGATGGTCGGTAACAATGCAATCAATCCCCAACGCATTGGCCTGCTTCACCACAGCAGATGCGCGGATGCCCGTATCCACACTGATGATCAGCTTCACGCCATTAGCTGCGGCTCGATCGATCACCTCCGGATGCATGCCGTAGCCATCTTTCAATCGGTGAGGCACATGGAAATCTGCATCGAGCCCAGCCAGGCGAAGAGCAGTTTTCAGAATCACGATGGAGGTTGTGCCGTCCACATCGTAGTCACCATACAGCAGCACTTTTTCTTGATTCTTTATGGCACGGCCAAGTCGCTCAACAGCATCACTCATACCGGCCATCAGCAAGGGATTGTGCAGATCGTCCAAGGATGGCTCCATGAACTTGCGCACTTCCTCATCAGTTCGCAGACCACGCTTCCACAGGATTCTTGAAACGATGGAAGGCGTACTCCAATCCGCAGGAATGTCCGCAGGTAGGGGCTCAATCCACCGGGCCGGTCTAGTTTTTTGAGAAGTAGCCGCCGCCGATGGGTTCATCGTCTATGCCTCCCTCCTCGTCAAAACCAGGGGAGAACAGATCAAAGTGATGAAGCATTTCTAACAACTGTTTATACCAAGTGGTTTTGGCAGAGAACAGGTAGGTTTGTGTGTTGCAGTCGAAGGAAAGATCAATTGACGAAATGAAGCCTTCATACATTTTCAAGCGCTGCAAATCCCGGCCCAGGTTGCGACGTTCGTCACGATCCAGTTCCAGTTCGTCCAGTTGATCAATCAGTTCCGTAATGTGGCCAGTGGGTAAAGTTTTGTAGTGCGCCACAATGATTTTGACTTCAGCAGTGGAGGCCACCTTCAGGAACTCCTGGAAATTCGGATGACTTTCCGTGTCCCAGGAAATAGAAAGATCGCGATCAATATCGGAGCGTTCCATGCCATAAAATATGGCGAAGCCTCCGGTATTCAAATACTCTTCAATTTCCTGTTTCAGATTGTCTAAATTTTCGTAAGTCATCGTTCAGCCACCACTAGCACATCATATTGAATTCCAAGATCGCGCGCCGATGGCGTCACAATCGACTTCTTGCCAATATAAATCTTCCGGCCCTGATTGATAGCCTGCCGAATATCATTCTCGCAGACGAAGTCGGCTAAATCCAGCTTCGGCGGAGTTACTGGGGCAGGATTCGCCGCCACCTTGGACTCCGCAACGATGGGTTTCTCTGGTATCGGCAAAGCACATCCGCAATCGGCTTCAACAGCGGCTGGCAATCCGCGTCCAGCCAGAAATTTATCTACTATAGAGGCCACGCTTGCCGGCGGACTTTCCAATTTACTAACTGCGGATTCAGTCAAACCGCGCGCAGACAGATAGCGCTCTACCGCGGAAACTATGGAGGCTTTGTTAATGCTTGTGGGCATCTTGTTTATCGGAACCACCGGTTCTTCAGCACGCGGCGGAAAAGCTTCTTCGGGCTTGCGAACAGCCCACGCCAGCCGTTTGGTGTTGATCAAATGTAGTGGCGTCACGTTATCTCCCGTGCTGTTGCCCGCAATGGCACCGCAGCCAAGAGTCATTGCCGGAAAAACGTTGGTGGTAATACCTGTTGATCCTTGTGGTGTTGGTGTATTCACCAGCACGCGGAAAGCAGGCATGCGCAAGCCATATTCACGAGCCTTCGCTTCGTCTTCTGTATGGATGCCGCAAGTATGGCCCAGTCCGCCGAATTTCAAAATAGCTTTGCACGCTTCCACGGCTTGGTTGAAATCATCAACGAAATAGAGCGAAAGCACAGGGCTTAGTTTTTCAGCGGAAAGCGGATGGCCAGCTCCAATGCCGCCTAGCTCTGCGATAAGAACCGTAGTGGAATCGGCCACACTGAATCCGGCCATCTGCGCGATCTTGCGCGGATCCTGACCAACGCAATCGGCATTCACAGTTGTCCCATGACGAAACAGAAGTTTGCTCAAAGCGGCGGCCTGAGGGGCGTCGCACAAATGGGCACCTTGACTTTTGAGTGCAGCAAGAATGGCTTCGCGCAGTTTCTTTTCAGCCACAAGAGTTTGCTCACTGGAACAAAGCGTGCCGTAATCGAAAGTCTTGCCGCTGAGGATTTTAGTAACCGCGTCAGCCACATTTGCGGTTGTATCCACCAGCACCGGAACATTGCCCGGCCCAACGCCATACGCAGGTTTTCCGCTTGAGTAGGCAGCCTTCACAATGCCGCTGCCGCCGGTGGAAAGAATTACTGAGGTGCGTTTATGGCGCATCAACTCATGTGTGCCTTCCATGGTGGCGTTGGTGACGCATTGAATTAGACCCTCAGGAGCACCAGCAGCAGTGGCGGCGCGGGAAAGCACATCAATGGTGGCGCAACTGCAAGCTTTGGCTCGTGGGTGGGGACTGTGCACAATCGCATTGCCGGCCTTGAGTGCAATCAGCGTTTTGTAAATTGCGGTGGAGGTAGGGTTTGTAGTGGGCAGAATGGCGGCAACCACTCCAACGGGCTCGGCAATTTCAACAACCTTTTGATCCGGCAGTTCCCTAATCACGCCGATGGTCTTCATACCTTCCATGCGACGAGGAAGCAAATCGGCAGCCAACATGTTCTTGGCAACTTTGTCTTTCACTCGACCGTAGCCGGTTTCTTGCACTGCCAGTTCGGCCAGACGCAACGAGGCTCCACGAGCCGCGCTGGCTATGGCCTCAACAATCGTATCCACCTGTTGCTGATTAAAGCTACGGTAGGATTGCCAAGCAGTCCAGGCCTTGTCAACTTTGGCGCGGACTTCCTGAATGGACAGGAGGTCTTTGTCCTCGATCATGCCGGTTAAACCTGCTTACTTACCGGACTTATGTGTGCCGGGCAACACTTTTTCCACTTCTTCGTGGAGGTTGGGGATAACGTGGACACTGACCAGTTCTCCAACGCGGCGCGCCGCAGCGGCTCCAGCATCGGTGGCAGCTTTCACTGCGCCGACGTCGCCACGAACGGTGACAGTAACATAGCCTGCGCCGATGAATTCCCGGCCTTGCAGTACAACATTGGCGGTCTTCACCATCGCGTCGGCTGCTTCAACAGCTCCGACCAGACCTTTGGTTTCAACCATTCCGAGGGCTTCCATGTGCTCCTCCTTTTAGAGATTAGGACGTGAGTTTTCACGGTAACACAGTATGGGACAGGGTAGTGGGGGTTTCTGTTTGACACAAACCAAGTAAACTAGATAGGAATGCAAGACGCACCGGACGGATACCCCCTAGGCATGGAAGTAGCGGTACCTCGCAAGGACCCAGCATGGGAGCGCGTTCAGTTGGCCCGCCATGCCAAGCGGCCCCACACCATCGATTACTTCGAACGCCTCTTCACCGAGTTCAGCGAAATTCACGGTGACCGGTTTTACGCCAACGATCCAGCCATAATTTGCGGCATGGGGGTTTTCGATGGCAAACCCGTGATGGGCATTGGAACGGAAAAAGGGCGCGACACCAAACAGAAACTGCATCGCAATTTCGGCATGCCCAAGCCTGAAGGTTATCGTAAATCCATGCGCGTGATGAATCTGGCGGCGAAGTTCAAGCGGCCGATTCTTTGCCTTCTGGATACTCCCGGAGCTTATCCCGGCCTTGATGCAGAAGAGCGCGGCCAAGCTGAGGCCATAGCTGTAAGCCTGCGGGAAATGGCTCGTCTGCCGGTGCCAGTGATCTCAGTGATTATTGGCGAAGGCGGCAGTGGTGGAGCCTTGGCATTGGGCGTGGCGAACAAGGTTTACATGATGGAGAACACCATCTATAGCGTGATTAGCCCGGAAAGTTGCGCCGCGATCATTTGGCGGGATTCTGGCAAGGCTGAATTGGCAGCGGCTGCGCTTCGACTTACAGCGCCGGATCTTTTAGAGCTCGGCCTGATTGATGGAATTATCCCCGAACCTCCAGGTGGAGCCCATAACGATTTCGACTTGTCG
>JAYUSZ010000055.1:0-5891 GCA_043755435.1 Bryobacterales bacterium
GCCAAGGTAATGGAGATTGTCGAGTTCATCAAAGAAGAGGAACTCGATTCCGTATACCTTGAATCCTCCTTCTATCTGCATCCTGACGAAGCAGGCGAAAAGGCCTATTCATTGCTGTTCAAAGCCATGCGCGAAACCGGCCATGTTGGTTTAGCCAAAATCTGCATGCACAATCGAGAGCATGTGGTTGTGTTGCGGCCAGGCAAGCACGGCATGATTCTGCACACTATGTATTACCAGGATGAAGTCCGCGCCCTGGATGAATTTCGCACAGATCTTTCCGCATTGAAGGACAAGGAACTGGACATGGCTAAGCACCTTGTGGAAGCCCTGTCCGCGCCTTTTGAACCTGAAAAGTATTCTGACACTTTCCGCGAAACGCTGAATAAAATGATCACTGCGAAAGTGAATGGACAGGAAGTTGTAGCGGCTCCGCAGTCGCAGGAAATGGCCCCGGTCATTGACATTATGGCCGCATTGAAAAGCAGTCTGGCTGCTTTGAAGAAGCCCCCTGTGGCCGATTCAACGGATGATGCCGAAGAGGAAAGTAAGCCTAAGCGCCGCCGCGCTGGCGGAATGTAGAAACGGTGGCTACGGTTCGCCTGCTTGCTGCAAACGCCAATCAGGATCAGCTCGAGGAAGCCGGAGCGTTCCTGCAATCCTGGGTTGGCAAAAGCGAAGTAATTGTTCTGGCCCCATCACGCGGCGCGGCCGATGACTTCCTGCGAGCCCACGCAAAAACCGGCTTAGTCGGCGTTCATGGAATGACGCTCAGCCAGTTGGCTGCATCCCTAGCATCCGCTGGATTAAGCGAACGCGGCTATGCACCCATGAGCCGCTTAAGCCAGGAAGCACTGGCCGCCCGCGCCACCTATGAAGTTCGCAAGCAAGGTGGCTTGCGCTACTTTGAACCCGTCGCCGATACTCCTGGATTTGTGCGGGCGCTTGCGTCCACTCTTACCGAACTTCGAATGGATGCCGTCCATGCTGCTGCCCTTCAAAAAGCCGGCTTGCCCGGTGAGGACTTGGCCGCGCTGCTCGCCCACTATGCAGATCAATTGGACGAACAGGCTCTGGCAGATCAGGCCATGGTCTTGGAATTGGCGTTGGCTGCTGCAAAAAAGCCGCACCGGTTCTTAGGCCTTCCGGTTCTAATGATCGATGTGCCACTGCGTCGAGCCAGGGAGCGGCAATTGATCGAAGCGGTGGGCAAACGTTCCCCCGCCGTTTTGGCGACCATGCTGCACGCCGATGTCGAAACTCGAACAGCTTGCGAAACCAGCTTCACTGTGAAATCAGTGCGAATCGGAGAATCTGCGGACTGCACTCTGGACCGTGTTCGTCAATATCTATTCGCATCTCAGCTGCCCGAACAACGGCCATTTGATGACAGTGTGGAATATTTTTCGGCTCCAGGTGAAGGGCTTGAGTGTGTGGAAATTGCCCGCCGCATTCGGCAATTAGGGGCACAGGGAATGCGTTTCGATCAGATGGCGATTCTACTTCGTGCTCCTGAACGCTATCAACCTTTAGTGGATGAAGCATTGAGACGGGCCGGTGCGCCAGCCTATTTCCATCGCGGCACGGCGCGTCCAGATGCAGGCGGGCGGGCGTTTCTAGCATTATTGGCCTGTGCGCTGGAAGGTTTGACGGCAACTCGTTTTGCTGAATATTTATCGCTTGCGCAAGTGCCTGATCTGGATGAAGGAGGCGCGCCCATTGCAAAAGATCTGGAATGGATGCCTTCGCAAGATGAGGTGTTGGCTAGCTTTTCGCAAGCAGGAGAGGCGGTTGCGTTCGAATCAGAAGTAGATAATGCAGCACCAGTTGTCCGCTCCCCCGCAGGTTGGGAGCGGTTGATCGTGGACGCTTCTGTTGTTGGTGGACGTGAGCGTTGGGCGCGCCGCTTGGCTGGGCTTGATAAAGAATTACGTATGCAAATCGCCAGTCTGGAAACAGACAACGAAGAGCTGCCGCGCCTGGAACGCAAGCTTGGGCAATTGGAGGGGTTGGCCCATTTTGCGTTGCCATTAATCGACCTGATGGCAGCATTCCCCGCTGCGGCAACTTGGGGCCAATGGGTGGATCAACTCAGCGGGTTGGCGAATAGATCGTTACGTAGACCTGAATCCGTCCTTGCAATGTTGAGTGAGTTGGAACCTATGCGGGAAGTAGGTCCAGTGGAGTTGCAAGAAGTATATGGAGTGCTCGCCGAACGCTTGCGCTTTCTTCGAACGGAGCCACCGCGGCGGAGATATGGGGCCGTGTTCGTGGCCACTCCTGAAGAAGCGCGCGGACGGGAATTCGCAGTGGTTTTCCTGCCCGGCTTGGCAGAAGGGATGTTTCCCAAAAAGGCCATGGAAGACCCGCTTCTGTTGGACGTGCATCGGTTGAATTCGGCTCCACACTTAACTCGTCAGGATGATCGAGTTTCGCGCGAGCGATTGCTTTTGCATGGTGCTGCGGCTGCGGGTGAACGGTTGGTGATTTCCTATCCGCGCATGGATGCATCGCAAGGGCGTCCACGAGTGCCATCCTTTTATGCATTGGAAGTACTGCGTGCAGGTGCCGGAAGGTTGCCGGATTTACGCGTCTTTGAAAAGCAGGCAGCGGAAAACGCAGGAGTGCGGCTTGGCCGCCCTGCTCCCGCAGATCCGATGGCAGCCCTCGATGATGCGGAATACGATGTGGCCCGGTTGAACATGGCAGCCGGTGCAGATGCCAAAGGCTTCATGCGATATCTGACCGAAGTCAGCCCCGTGCTGGCTCGCTCGCTTCGAACGCGGTACCGGCGCTGGAGCAATCGCGCATGGTCCAGTGCCGATGGATTGGTTGATCCAGAAATAGAAACGCTGAATGTGTTGGAAGATCATTGGTTGGACCGGCGTAGTTATTCGCCAACGGCCCTGCAACATTTTGCAGCTTGCCCATATAAATTTCTACTGTCCGCTATTCATCAATTGCGTCCTCGTGAAGAGACAGTGCCACTGGAACAAATGGATCCATTGACGCGTGGGGCGCTGTTTCATGAAACGCAAAAAATGCTGTGGGATGAAATGGGCGATGCCGGTTTGCTGCCGCTGAAACGGACGGACTTGCAAAAGGCTTTAGACATTGGCGATCGCGTGTTGGACCAAGTTGCTACCAAATACGAAGAGGAACTTGCCCCAGCTATTCCGCGTGTTTGGGCCAGTGAAGTGGAGGACTTGCGGACAGACTTGCGCGGTTGGCTTCGGCACGTTTCCGGCGATTCTGGTTGGTTGCCAATGTTCACGGAATACTCATTCGGCCTGAAGGATTCCACCAAACCCGAAGCCTTTATCCTTGATGCTTTGAAATTACGTGGATCAGTGGATTTGGTTGAAGAAAATACTGAGAATGGATCGTTACGCATTACCGATCACAAGACAGGCAAGCCTCCAGACCAGCGGCCAGCGTATGTGGGTGGCGGGTCAGTCTTGCAACCTTTGTTGTATTCACTGGCGATGGAGCAGTTGCTGGATAAACCTGTAGCTTACAGCAGGCTTTCCTATTGCACGCAGCGAGGGCAGTATCGTGAAGATCAAATCACGGTGAACGATGCGGCCCGGGATCGCATTCTAATGGTTGTGGAAGTAATTAGTGGTGCTGTTCAAAATGGATTTCTGCCGGCGGCACCGAAGAAGGATGCCTGCGGATACTGTGATTACCGCCCTGTTTGTGGACCTTACGAAGAACAACGATCGGGGAAGAAACAGCAGGCTGCGCTGGAAGCCTTGGTTGATATGCGGAGGATTCCATGAGCGGCGGGGCTCGACCACAATTCGACGACGACGCAGCTCGCCAGCGGATTCGCCATTCGCTGAATGAAAGCCTGATTGTGGAAGCTTCAGCCGGAACCGGTAAGACCTCGGAATTGGTGCGTCGCATCACCGCTGTTTTGGAAGAAGGGCTTGCAAAAATTGATCATATTGCCGCAGTTACATTCACCCACAAAGCAGCCGGCGAATTGAAGTTGCGGTTGAGGCAATCGCTGGACAAGCGACGAGCCGAAGTAGGTGACTTGGAAAAAGCCAACAACCTGGAAGATGCACTGGCGCGGTTGGAAGAAGCCTCCATTGGCACGATTCATTCGTTTTGCGCAGGAATTTTGCGGGAGCGGCCAGTGGAAGCGGTGGTGGATCCGGCGTTTGAAGAAGTCCCGGAACATGCAGGGGAAAGACATTATGACCGGGCATTTCGAACATGGGTTCAGCAAAAATTAAATGAAAATTCACCAGGCTTGCAGCGGGCGTTGAGCCGCCTTGCTTGGCGTGAACCGTGGGACGCTTCTCCGCCGATGCAGCAATTGCAGATGGCCGGCAAGAAGCTGATTGACTGGCGGGATTTCCCGGGCGATTGGGAACGGATGCCGTTTGAGCGCAACCGGCAAATAGACAGGCTGCTGGAAATGGTGGAGCAAGCCGCACTGCGCATGAACGACAAGTTTCGCGCGGTTCGGGAATTTTCTAATTGGATTCAGCGTAACGAAGCGATTCATGTTCGCGACTACGACACATTGGAAAGCCGCTTACTTCGGCTGGCTCGTGAGAAGGAGTTGAAGTGGAAAGGCATGGAGGATCTACTTCAAAATCTGGAAGCGTTCAAGATTCAGGCCAATGCCGACTTAGCTGCTCAGCTGCGCGGGGAAATGAGCAGCCTGCTGCATCTATATGAAGACAGCAAGCGTGCCGCAGGGCAATTGGATTTCCATGATTTACTGTTTCTAACGCGCAACTTGGTCCGCGAAAATCAGGAAGTGCGCACCTACCTGCAGCAGCGATTCACACACCTGTTTGTGGATGAGTTTCAGGATACCGATGCCCTGCAGGCGGAGATCATCATGTTGCTGACATCGGATGATGGGGCGCAATCGGATTGGCGGGAAACAAAGCCAGTTGCGGGCAAGCTGTTTGTGGTGGGCGACCCCAAGCAATCCATCTATAAATTCCGGCGGGCTGATGTGGTGTTGTATCAGGAGTTGCGCGAGAACCTGACGATGCGCGGAGTGGGGCTGGTTTATCTGACCAAGAGTTTCCGTTCGTCGCGGTCCATCCAATGGTGCGTGAACGCTGCTTTTGCTCCAGAAATGACGGGGGATGGTGAAAGTGGCCAAGCTGACTATGCACCACTGGAACAGTATTTCCCGGATGAAGATAGCCAGCCTTCCGTGGTTGTGCTGCCTCCGCCGAGACCGTATCGCAATCAAACGAAAATCGCGAAAGTGGCGATTGATGAGTGCCTGCCCGATGCCGTTGCGGCCTATGTGGAGTGGTTGGTTCGCGAAAGTGGTTGGACGGTTCGCGACCCTGAAGATCCTGAAAACCGCATTCCGCTTGAGGCTCATCACGTCTGCATTCTATTCCGGCGATTCGTCAACTTTGGAAAAGATGTAACGCGGGAATATACAAAGGGACTGGAAGCTCGCGGGTTAACTCACGTGTTGGTGGGGTCGAAATCTTTTCATGCTCGCGAAGAGGTTGAGACTTTACGAACTGCACTTGAAGCAGTGGAATGGCCTGCTGATGAGCTTTCCGTATTCGCCACTTTGAAAGGGCCTTTATTTGCGATTCCCGACAGCACGCTACTTCGCTATCGGCATGAATTTGGACGGCTGAATCCATTTGAAGAACGCATTGCGCAAAGAATCGACTTTGACTATGCCCCATTGCGGGAGGCATTGGATCTTATCCGCAAGCTGCATCAAAGCAGGAATTACCGGCCTATTGCGGAAACGGTAAATGCATTGCTCGAGGGGACTCGGGCACATGCAGGCTTTGCGCTACGTCCTGGTGGGCAGCAAGTTTTGGGCAATGTTTTGCGCGTTGCTGGGCTGGCGCGGAGTTTTGAAATGGAGGGCGGTATTTCGTTCC
>JAYUSZ010000056.1:0-15308 GCA_043755435.1 Bryobacterales bacterium
GTTTCTCGTCCGTTTGTTCCAAAGATTGCAGGAACAGTCCACGGGCTTTCTCCAGCGATTTAGGATCTTTACGATCGTTGAACAATTCTTCAGCGGCGGCCAGCGTTTTCGCCGCACCAGCCAGCTTCACCACAGGTTCTTCGGGCGCAGCCACCTTGATCGTCTTCACTGTTTTTGCTGCAGCAAACTGCACGCCTTCAAGCCGCTTGTCTTCTTTCTTAAGATCAATCGAAGTGATCAAGTCTGGATAGTACAACCGGAATGTCTGCTCGCTTTTTTCAAACGCAGGAAGCTGTTCGTAAAAATGCGGCGTCAGAATGAACCCTTCCTTAAAGGCTTGCTCCACCATCGCCTGGGCGGTTTTGCCGTGCAACTTGGCATCAATGGCTTTCATCACGCAAACGCTGGTCAGCAGAATAAAATCTTCCTTGTAAAAATCGTCCAAAGCCGGTGCTGCTCGGGCAAAATCGCTAAGGCCGCGCTTCTTTTCAATCAAAGCTGCATATTTGATGCTCAACGGATCCAACAGGTATTGCAAGTAAGAGTATCGAATATGATCGATTGGCGGCGAAGGTGCCGTCTCGCCGGCCTTAGGGGCGGCAATAGCCTGCAACATCTCCGCCGTTGGCGTGATCACCAGGAAGAAGTCATCCTTATAGCTGCGCGTCTGTACGTTGTTGGGGGGAGCCAGCAGTTCAAAGAATATCTGATACTTGCGGCCAACATATCCGCTGGTGACGTTGCGTAAATACCCATTAGCCTCGCGTACGGCATTGGTTACGGGTTCGTGATATGCTTCGATCACCCGCTCAATATGCGGCTGAACGGCTCTCCACAAATCTTCAATTTTCGCCTCTCGATGAAAGCGAATCATTAACTCTTGAAATCCAGTAAGCGTAAGTACATCAATAGGAATTTCGTGATCCCGGAAAGTGGTTTGAAAGCCAGGGGGACCTGAATTTGACAGAGCGAAGCTGATGTACTGGCTTAATTCCGCAGAGGCACTGCCCTTCTTGTGCTTCTTTACGAAGTCCTTCAGATCTTCGAGGCATGGAATGGTTTGCTTAGCAATATGTTCCCGGACAGCTTTGCGCAGCGGATGGTTGTTTGGCGAATCAATACCCTGATCGTAGCCGGCAGCATTGATGGCAGCCATAACGGTAAACAGGGACGGACTGGCATCCAGCTGCCCTTGTCCTGGAAGCTGTTGGCCGACCGCGAACGCGGCAGCAAGAATAGAGAGGATGCCAAATTTCAACAACACTTTATTTTAGACAGTTTAACCCAATATAGAAAGAGTTACCGGCGGCTGAACACAACCCACTCCACACCTATGACGGCGGATCGTCCAGGTGCGGGTACAGCGAAAAATTCCTGAAATGCCGTATCTGTAAGATTACTAACGTGCAGATAAGGGCGAACTGCTCCTCGGATTCGAGCCACCGACACGTCCAACACTCCATAAGGACTGCCACTGAAGCGTTCCACCACTCCAATGCGTGTCCGTGCAGCGAACTGGCCCTTGGTCAGTTGCCATGCCACCAGTCCGGAATGCCGCGCATAGTTGAAAACGTATTTCGATTGCTGGGTGCCCAACACCTGCTGAGCCCCATTTAGGAAGGTATACCGCAGATCCAAATATTGCCCCTTCGAGAGTTCAATCCTGGCACCACCCTCGTATCCATTGAAGGTGAGCGCCTGAAAGTTGGTGGCCCGCCAAATGGCGGCGGGGCTGGTACGAACAAAGTCAATGCCGTTCTTCTCCCGACGTTGAAAGAATGTGGAATCAAACAGCAGTTTGGTTGAAGGCCGATAATCCACACCACCTTCAAAGGCCCAGGCCGTTTCTGGACGAAGCAGTGGATTTCCAACGTTTGCAGGGTCTCGGTAATAAAGGTCTGTAAATGTTGGCAGTCGAAACGCACGGCTTACCGAAGCCCGTAACTTCACCGATGGCCGCAGCCAAAGACCAGCACCGATCGTTGGACTGAATTGCTTTTGCAAATTGCGGTAGATTTCTTCACGTGCGCTGGCCGTGAACGATACCCTTCCCAACGCCCGGAATTCCACACCCGCATAGGCCGATTCGCGGGTCCGGTTATGGATCCCAAGGTTATTGGAAGCAATCGAATCATGCAGCAATTCCACACCGTAAAACAGGGTGGTGTTGCGTCCCGCTTGATACCGATGACGCAGGGCGGCTTGGAAAGATTCGTCCACATGACGGTTTGTAAATACCTGTGGGCGGTCCCTGTACAAAACGAATAGATCCGAATGGCGGCGGTAGGAAAAGGAAGCATCCACATTGTCGCTGATTGGGTGACGGATACTTGCAAACCAGCCCTTGGTCCGCTCCCAGGAATTGAAATTGCCGTAGAACATTTCAGCCCCAAACGGCCGGTCATTCAGTGCTAATGTGATATGTGTGAGCCCGGCCGTAGTGCGGATGTGTGAATCCGAAGCCAGCGATAGATTGCGATAGTCTCGATTCTGACGGAATCCCGACGAAAAATCGCGCGAGAACGCCAGTTGCTGATCCCACCACTTTGAAGTCCAACTGAGTGCGCCGTTTTGTTGATTGATGCCGAAGTTCCCCACGCCCCCACCAAGCTTCAGCTCCGTAGCCTGCGGCGGAGCGGTTACAAAATTCACAACCCCAGCAACCGCGTCAGACCCATATAAGGAAGACCCCGAGCCCCGCAAAACTTCCACTTGCGTCACCGATCCGACTGGCACAGGAACGTCCATATTATGGTTCGACGATTGCACGTTGTTCAGCCGCATGCCGTTCAGCAAGACCAGAGTCTGCCCGAATGAGCCGCCGCGAATGGAAAGCCCGGATTGAATCATGCCCGGGGAACGTTCGCGCAAATCGAGCGAGGCGTCAAGATTCAACAAATCTGAAAAAGTGTTTAACAAAAGCGATTGGCTTCGAACCGGCAACACGGCAATAGCCCGGTCCGCCTCTTCTAATGGAATTGGCGAGACGGTGCCCGTGACAATGATGGTGTCCTTGTGAGGTTCGCTATCCGGAATTGGGGGCGAAGCTTGCTGCGCAGACGCAAGACTAATGCAGAGCGTCAGCAATAGAAATTGAAGCATGGATAGTAATAGTTTAGCCGCACTGGTAAACTGTGGCCAAATGAGGCTACTTCTTTTTCTGTTTACATTAACTCTGCCCTTAATGGCGGAGTTGTCAACTGATGCCAAGCGTTACCTGATTGACCTGATCAAACTGGACACTACCAATCCACCAGGGAATGAAACGCGCGTGGCCGAATACCTTGCCAAAGTGTGCCGTGCCGAAGGGATTGATTTTGAATTACTAGGTCCAGAAGCCAGCCGAAAGAACTTTGTGGCTCGCTTGCGTGGCAGCGGGGCCAAACGTCCCTTGCTGCTGATGGCCCATTCCGACGTTGTCCCAGCCGATCCCAAATTGTGGACCGTTCCCCCATTTTCGGCCGAGATCCGCGAAGGCTTCGTCTATGGCCGCGGTGCTGCCGACGACAAGAGCTTGCTGGCTGCTGAACTGGCAGTGTTTGTGGATTTGAAGCGCCGCAAAGTCCCGCTGAACCGCGACGTGATCTTGTTTTCCGAAGCCGACGAAGAAGCAGGATCCACCGGAGTCAGTTGGATGATCGCCAACGCCTATTCAAGAATTAATGCCGACGTAGCCATCAACGAAGGTGGAGGCTCAATGGCGGTGGGCGATTGGACGGTGTATCAGGTGCAGACGTCAGAGAAAATTCCCACTCGTGTATTACTCTCAGCGCGAGGCACCGCAGGGCACGGATCACTGCCGCGCGCCGATAATCCAGTGGTGCATTTGGCGGAAGCAATTCTGAAGCTGGCCAAGGCGCAGCAGCCTGTAAAGCTGAACACCACCACTCGGCGATACTTCACGGAAATGGCAAAATTGCAGCAATATTCCTGGCTGGGCGCTTATCTGGATCAATTGGAGAGTGATCAGGCAAGCGAAGCAATTGCCGCTCGCGATGCCGAAATGAACGCCATGCTGCGGACAAGCGTTTCCCCAACTATGCTGACGGCTGGGACGAAGAATAACGTGATCCCCAATGTGGCCGAGGCAACGGTGGACGTGCGGCGTCTTCCCAACGAATCGAAGCTGGAAGTGATGGAGCGCTTCAAGAAAATCATCAACGATCCCGCTGTGGAGGTGCTTCCCGCTCCAGGGCAGGACATGCCGGCCACCGAACCCAGTTCCCTGACCACCGATTTGTATTTGGCAATGGAAAAGATTCTGAATGGCGAGCCAAGGGCGAAGGTGATTCCGCTGATGTCTCGCGGAGCAACTGACGGTAGCTTTTTGAGACAGAAAGGGATGGCCGTTTACGGCGCACCAGTTTTCATGCGCGACGAAGGCGGCAGCCGCGCCCATGGGAATGATGAACGGATGAAAATGGATAATTTGACGCGCGGGACAGGGTTGTTGATGAGGATTGTGGAAGAGGTGGCGGTGGAGAGGTAGGCGTGAGTACTATTTGGTGATTTGCATCACCGTTCCATTCATTCACCCTGGCCGATTTCATCAAGTGGGAATTTTCAAAAGTGCAGGGGCTTTGCTTTTATCCGCCACGGTGAACCCGGGTGATACCCTAGTTGATAATTCCTTTACGCGTCTATCCCAACATTTGGGTTGGCTGCTGGTAACGGATATTGGATTACCGCAGGAGACAAGCCAATACGGCCTGCCCCCTTATCTTTTTCGCTTCTTTCCGTCAGCCGCCAAGTTCTTCTGCACCCGAAGTTTATAAGATGTGGTCAACGCCCCTGCCAGAACGTCCTCGGAAGCCTCAGCCAATCGAATATGCGTCATCCCCATTCTGCCCCACCCACCTTTAATAGGTAGGAACACGTCCGGGGCACCTGCAATGAAATCCGCTTGCAGTTCAGGGTTAATCATAAGGTTCCCGTAACCTTGATCCTGAGATCCAAGCGTGGCAAAGATCCTTCCCCCCACACGGAAATCAGCCGTCCCCATGTGCGAGCCTTCTTCAGCACCCGCCATGCTGAGCGCAATCCGGCGGAAATCGGCGGGAGTCATACCGTGCTTTTTCGCGGGTTTCCGCTTAGTTGGCGTCGCCTTCTTCAACCTCTGAGCACCCGCCCAATAGAGGCTGATTTCGTGACCGTCGGGGTCGTCCAGATAGGCATGCTTCCATCCCCAGGGCATGGTCGCGGGAGGTTTTGAGAACTTCGCCCCAGCGGCCTCCAACTTCTTGCAGACTTTTTCCAGATCCTTGATCTCGAAATATAACCGAATGCCACCGGCATGGAGCGCTTCCCCTGGAGCCAGCAGATGAAGCGCGATGGTGGTTGTGCCGGTTGGTGGCTTTAGCCTTGCGTAAACGATGCGGTCGCCCCCGCGAAATTCTTCGAGCAGAGTGAATCCAAGCAGGTCGCGGTAAAAGCTCAGAGCCCGGGAAAGGTCCTTCGAGTAAATCATGGCGTGGTTCAATTCCATTTCGACATCATATCGTAAGGTTGTTCCGTGTGAGGGCCAATAAAACTATCGCTAAAGTTTAGGGCGATTTCGAACGATAGAGGTAAGGTGACTCGTTCTAGCCATACTCCCGCCAAGCAGATTCCAGCCTTAGCTGAGTCGGCGGATATTCTGGGAGGGCAGATGCGGAAGCATCTAAGCCGGCTAGGGTCATTGCTAGGGTCACGCAGCGACGTACTCGATCGTAAATTTATCCGCAATTTGACAGCAAGCAAGCACGATCAGCGGCAAAGGGTTGCTTTGTCAGCCTTGACGCTTGGCTCAGCCGTTCGGTTTTGGTTGAAAGACGGGAACCTGGATGGTTACTTTGAACAAGTCTCCTATAGCGGACGAAGACTTGCGAAACTCAATCTGTCACCTAGTGCCATTGTGACGGCATTGAGTGAATACGACAAGTTGCTTGACACAGAGTTCGCAAAGCTTGCATCAGATGAGGCGGCAAACTTCCGCTGGGTCCGCGAACAACTGCAATTCTGCGCAATGTTGTCTTTGAACAACGCATACTACGAAATCCGCGAGGCTGAAGCTGCTGCGTTTTATGAACTGTTCCGAGACGAAGTGGAATCACGCAGTTTGGTGGAACTATTCGACAAGTTTTTGGAGACTCTCACAAAGTATTGCCGGGCAGATGGGGCTCGTTATCTGGGGTTCGATGCGGCAAACAATTGCTGGCGGGGCAGCGGACAGGTCTTTCCGAATACTAGCGCAATTTCGCAAAGGCTATTGAAGCCGCAGTGCGGAGCGGCAAAGCAACTGCTAACCGGAGTAGCCTGGCAAGGAAACTACGCCACAGTCTGGTCAATGCCATTGATTCATGGCGACAGGTTAACAGGGGTTTTCCAATTTGCGTTCAAGAAGCCGTACCAATGGTTGCCTCGAGAACAGGAACTGCTTTCCGCCGCAGCCGACCGATGCGTGGAAGCGGCTGAAAAGGCTCGGCTGATTGAAGATCTGAAGGCAAGCGATGAACAGATCCGGCGCCTTGCTGAACATATGTTGCAGGTTGAGGAAATGGAGCGCCGCCGCATCTCGGGTGAGCTTCATGACGAAGCTGGGCAATCTATGCTTTTTGTGCGCCTGCAAATGGAGATGGTTGAACATGCGCTTCCCGCAGAACTCCATCCTATTAAGCTGCAGGTGAAAGGTGCGCGCGAAGCAACGGAGCGGACAATTGTTGAGATTCGGCGGCTGATTGCTGCCCTAAGTCCTGCTGCTTTGGAACAACTAGGATTGGGTGCGGCGCTTAAGCAATTGGTAATGCGTTTCAAGCAATGGTACCCGGTGAAGGTGAAATTGCAACTAGGACATCTAAGAGGTCTTCCCAAGAAGACTGAGGTGGTTGTATACCGCTTGGTCCAAGAGTGTTTCAACAACATTTCTAAGCATTCCTTTGCCACAACGGTAAACATTTCCGTAGAAACTTCCGATGGATCACTAAGGCTGATTGTCGAAGACAATGGCATCGGATTTGACGTAGAGCACGCAGCCACCAAACTTGAATCTTTTGGACTTCAAGGAATGAGAGAAAGAGTAGTGCTGCTCGGCGGAACTTGCGAAGTAGTAAGCAATCCTGTGAAGAGTGGTCGGCCAAAGAACAAGACGCCTCAACGAGCTCGCGAAATACGAGGAGATCGTCCAAAGTTCATTAAGGCCACCGGACAGGGCACGAAGATTTGGATCCAGTTACCGATTCCTAGAGAGGCGGTTGCCGCCTAAGAGCGTTTTGGCGCCGATGGTTGCAACGGGCAGACAGGAAGTCAGCTAAAGCCGGGGATTGATTCAGAGCAATTTTGGACTGGGTTGGGGTGGGGTGGCTAACTACCACTAAAAGAAAAAAGGCGGCATTGAATGAAATCGATGCTGGAAACTCTGCCGAAAATGAGTTTTCAATAAAAACGGGCTTCGCTTTGGAACATGTATTCTCGGACCAAAGGTTAGCTCAAACGGAAAAACGATGGCCAAACTTAGACTTATGTTAGCGGATGACCACACCCTGTTCAGGCAGGGCATTCGTACACTATTATCAGCGGAAACCGACATGGAAGTCATTGGGGAAGCTTCCAATGGTGGTGAAGCTGTCGAGAAGGCCAATGAGCTCCGTCCAGACGTGGTGTTGATGGACATTCACATGCCTGGACTGTCCAGTTTTGAAGCAACCCGGCAAATAAAGAAAAACCGTCCCGAAACCAAAATTCTCTTCCTCACGATGTATGACGATGAAGATTATCTGGTGGAAGGAATGGAAGTCGGGGCTGCTGGCTATGTTTTGAAGGACAGTCCTTCACAACAACTGGTCGCCGCTGTTCGGGATGTCTGCCGTGGTGGCAGCTACCTGAGCCCGCGGATGTTGTCTCAATTGGTGGATGATTTCCGATCTCGCATCAAGTCTGCCAACCGCCTGCCACGCTTTGCCACTCTCACTGCTCGCGAACGTGAAGTGTTGAAGATGCTTGCGGAAGGTAACTCGGTGAAAGAAATCGCCTGCGATCTTAACTTAAGTGTGAAGACCGTGGAGGCGCACAAATTCAACCTAATGCGCAAGTTGGACATTCACAACAAAGCTCAACTTGTGCAATACGCAATTCAGAAAAAGATCATTAAGATCCCAAACCTGGTTTAGTTATCTCCGTCTGCCCTGCACCCCAATGCTAGGCATACTCAACATACTTGAACCTTAACGCCGAGTAAAGCGTGGCCTACCAGCCGCTCAAACGCTTTCCGGCGTTTTTTCATTGGTGCCGCTCCTGCGCTATCATCGTTTGCAGAAGAGCCAATCACACCATGAAACACCTTATGCAACGCCGCAATTTCCTATCAGCCGCCACAGGAGCCGCCGCTTTAGCAGTTTCCCCGTCTCTAGGTTACGGAGCTCCACGACTTCCCATCAAGAAAGGCGTGTTGCTGAGTATGCTCAATGGAAAGTTAAGCTACAAAGAACGCTTTCAATTGGCCATCGATACTGGGTTTGAAGCCATTGAAGCCGGCACCGCCAAATCGGCAGATGACGCTGCACAGATTCTGAAAGCCTCCCAGCAAACCGGAATGCGCATCCATTCCGTAATGAATATGAGCCATTGGCAGTACCCGCTCTCTTCCGCCGATCGCTCGGTTGTCGATAAGAGTGTCGAGGGAATGCAAACCAGCATGCAGCAAGCTGCCATGTGGGGTGCCGAAACCGTGCTGCTGGTTCCTGCCGTAGTGAACGCTCAAACCAGCTATGGCGATGCTTGGAAACGGTCTCAAATCGAAATCAAAAAGATGATTCCTATGGCCGAAAAATTGAAGGTCATCATCGCAGTAGAAGAAGTTTGGAATAAATTCCTGCTCTCCCCCTTGGAGTTTGCCCGCTACATCGACGACTTCCAGTCACCCTGGGTTCGTGCCTATTTCGACGTTGGAAATGTAGTGCTCTACGGCTATCCCCAGGATTGGATCCGCACACTCGGCAAGCGCATCATCCGGCTCCACCTAAAAGACTTCACCTTCCGTCGTGATCCAACCCTGAAGAAATCCGTAGCAGATTGGGTAAACCTGCGCGATGGCGAAATCAACTGGAAAGAAATTCACAGCGCCTTAAAAGACATCGGCTATTCCGGCTACGCCACCGTCGAATTAGGTGGAGATGGCGAAGCTGCCTATCTGAAAGACGTCAACAGCCGATTCGATTTGATCCTCAACGGGGAGTGAAATGAAGAAATTCTTGATTGGGCTAGTGACTGGCCTTGTATTGGCCGGCATGGTTGCCTTCATCGCCGGGCTTGTGTTTGCCAGCCTCGGCGAACGAAAAGTGAAGGTATCCGACGGTTCCGTTCTAGTGCTGCGGCTGGAAGGTGACGTCCCCGAAAAGCCGCAAGTGGAAATGCCCATCCCTTTCCTCGAAAAAGAAGGGGACACGATCACCGTTACAGAAATGTGGCGCGCTCTAGAACGGGCTTCCACCGATAGCCGGATCAAAGCCATCATCCTGGAACCACATTCCACAGCCATGGGTTGGGCCAAGATGCAGGAAATCCGCGCTGACCTGGTTAAGTTCAAGAAGTCCGGTAAACCCATCTACGCGTATCTTCGAGGCCCCGGCCTCCGCGAATACTATATGGCATCCGTGGCCGATAAAATCTATTTCACACCAACAGATATTCTCTACATCAAGGGATTGCGCGCCGAGCTTACCTACTTCAAAGGTACGCTCGACAAACTGGGCGTCCAAATGGAAATGGAGCACGCCGGTAAATATAAGGACGCGCTCGATTCCTATGTCCGAACTGGCATGACACCTGAAACGCGCGAGGTCATGAATTCCTTCCTCGATGACCTCTATGGCCAGATCATTTCTACTATTGCCGGAAGCCGGAAGAAATCGGAAGCAGAGGTAAGAGCCATGATCGACGAAGGCCCATTCCTATCTAAAGCGGCTGTCGAAAAAGGATTGATTGATGCAACTATGTTTGAAGATCAATTCTACGATGAAGTGAAAAAGAAGGTTGGCGGGGAAGAACTGAAGAAGATCTCCATTGGCGAATATAGCAAGGCAAACCGGGCTTCGAGCACTTCAAATCGGATTGCCGTTCTGGTGGGCGATGGTGCTATTACCCGTGGTGGGCCTTCTCCAACTGCGTTTGGAGAAGAAGGCGGAATCACCTCCCAATCGATGATCCGCAGCATTAAACAAATTCGCGATGATAACAGCATCAAGGGTGTGATCCTGCGAGTAGATTCACCAGGTGGGGATGCCATCGCCTCCGATGAGATCCTGCGCGAAATGCAGTTGTTGAGCAAGAAAAAACCAGTGGTGATTTCCATGTCCGATGTGGCTGCATCCGGTGGTTACTACATCGCCATGACCGGTGATCCGGTGCTTGCATATCCAGGGACGATTACCGGATCGATTGGAGTGATCTTCGGCAAAGCAAATTTGCGTGGTCTTTACGATAAGGTTGGCATTACGAAAGAGACTCTGATTCGCGGTAAGAATGCGGCGATTGATAGCGAATACACGGCATTGAGTCCAGAGGGCCGAAAGAAGTTGAAAGAAGGGATCGACGAAATCTACCGCACCTTCCTCGGCCATGTCGCCACAGCGCGGAAGAAGCCGATGACCGAAATCGAAGATTTGGCGCAAGGCCGCGCTTGGCTCGGTAGCCAGGCGAAATCGCGTGGACTGATTGATGAATTGGGGGGCTTGGACCGCAGTCTGGAGCTGGTGAAAGAGAAGGCGAAAATCGGACCCAACGATAAGGTCGGCTTGATAATCTACCCGCCCAAGAAGACTCTGTTTGAACAATTGTTCTCAAAGTCAGCCCAGGCTGTTTCCCGATTGTGGGTCACAGCCATTCCCTTTGAAAAACAGGTGGAGGAAGAACTCGGCTTCTCGCCCAGGATTTTGCTGGATGGACGAATGCTAGGATTGCTGCCTTACCGCTTGGAGTTCCGCTAGACGATTGTTAGAATGCCATCCTTTGAAGGAACAACCAGAGGCGTTCGCGCAGGAAGGAACTTCGAGCTAGCGCCACCTCCCCAGCAGGGTCGCTAAAACGCGTAAGCTGATTTGATTCCGGCGTCCTGAAGAGCCACTGACATTTTCTCCAAAGCCGTCTTGTGAATCTGCGAAACACGGCTTTCGTTAATGCCCAGGACTGTTCCGATTTCCTTCATCGTCATTTCGTTTGAGTAGTAAAGCAGAACTACTTTCTGATATCGATCCGGCAACGTCTTCATCGCAAGGGCCAGCATGTCGCGCATCTGTTCATGGGCGCACATATGATCGGGCTGCAATTCAGGCTTGCTGGGGAATTCCGGCGCGGGAAGATCTTCGGAGTCGTTGGCGCGGGTGGACGCTGAGATAAGGCCGACATTTCTTAAGTCAATTGCCATTTGACGCCAGCGGTCCACATCTACCCCTAATTTTTTAGCCAGTTCGGCTTCGCTTGGAGCACGTTCCAATTCACTGGTAAGTTCGCGGGTTGCCTGCTCTACCTGTTTGTGACGGCGGCGCAAGTCTCGTGATGCCCAATCGAGTTGCCTCAAGCTGTCCAGAATCGCGCCCTTAATCCGATGCTTAGCATAGCTGGAAAAGGTCACCATCTTGTCCGGGTTGAACTTTGTCACGGCATCGAACAAACCGAGTATGCCGGCGTGCACCAAATCGTCGAGGTCAACATGAACTGGAAGGTTCTCATGAACCCTAAGGGCAATGGCCCTAGCTAGCGGGAGATGCTCCAGCACTATCTGATCACGTCTTGCCAAGCGGGCAGCTTCAGCTTTTTTTTCAGCGGCTGCTTGCGACTTTTCAAGGCGGTTTTTAGAGACCAAAACCTTCCTTACTGTTGGCTCTTTTGCACGTGCGGTTGCGGTAGACACACTACTAGCGGGCATGGTTCTGTTCCTTTCTCCGTTGCCCTTTTGAAAAGGGCCTTCGTTGTTTCCGTGGCTTGTTTTACCCGAGCCCTTCGTACAGGCCGGTTGCAGTAAAAGAAAGCACGTAGTCTTCCAAGCTTTTCGATAGACACACTTCGGACATAGCAGGGCCATTAGCCGTTTGCCCCACCCGAGAGAACCTCATCGGACTGTATGATTTAAGCGGGAATTGCCATCGTTGAATAGCTCCAACCGCTTTCCGAAAGTTGATTGACTCAACTCTTCACCCGTTTCATTCCGGAACACGAAGCCGTCGCTCCAGTTCCAAAATGGGAAATACATTCCCGTTATGAAACGTACAAAGTAACTGGGTTCAAAAAACTACTTACCACTGGGACGATCGTATCATCGGCAGATGCGAATTCCAGTAGAAGTGAATGCTTATGTCAGGTGGCTGGAAATACTTAGGAAGTCTTGCAAAAATGAGGGTAGAACTAATCCTCATGGTGGGCAGCCGCTATCCCACTTTTCACCGCTAAGCCTGCAAGAACGATCCAAACCACCTGACGCATCTTCTGTTCCCGTAAGGTAAATGCCGCCATTGCCAGGATTGCGTAGCAAGATAGACCTATCCATAGCTTCTTCTTGGACATAGTCCTTCTATTTTCCCACTATCAGGATTTGGAGCCTATGCCTTCTAAGGAAAACGAGCCGTCCACCAACCAAGCTATGGCTTCGTCAGACGCTTCAGCCGACCATGAGCCCGTTGCAATGCATTGTCACAAACTAGTGTGCACAAACGGTTCACCATCGGATCGCTAATGAAGTAGTAAATGGTTGTCCCTTTTCTTCGCCGATTTACCAAGTCGCAATCATATAGAGCTTGCAAATGGCGCGAAATATTGGATTGTCCCGCTTCAAGAAGTTCCGCAACTTCGTTCACGCCAAGTTCGCCCCCCTCCAGCAATCGCAGAATACGCAATCGCACCGGTTCGCTCAAAGCTCGAAATCGCCGGGCTACGTCCACGATTAGCTCTTCCGGAAGAAAGTTCTGACTACCCTTCATGGTCTTAGTATGCGTAGGAATCGAAAAACTTGCAAGATATATTTGCATTTATGCGTTTATACGCATATAGTGGAAGCGGAGGCCGGTTTGATGCTTTCCCTTCAACACTTCCTGTTTGCTGGATTTTCCCTTTCCCTTTCCGCCGCTGAGCTAAGCCTGCCCGCAGCTGTAGCAAAAGCTTTGGCATCTCACCCCTCCATTGCCGTCAACCGCGCCCAAACCCAATCAGCAAAGGAAAAGGTTACCGAAGCTCATGCCGCTCGCTGGTTCCGCGTTGACTATAGTGAGAGCTTCTCCAGAAGCGACAACCCAGTCTTCGTCTTCGGTGGCCTGTTAACCCAACGCCAATTCTCGGAAAGCAATTTTGCCATCGGTGCGCTGAATCAGCCCAACTTCCTGAATAACTCACAATCGCTTCTCAGTATCAGTCAGCCTATCTGGGATGCCGGTCGTGCCCGTTATGCCGAAGCCTCAGCTGATTCGAATGCCAAAGCCAGTGCTGCCGTCGCAAGGCAATCCGAACTTTGGCTGGTGGCCCGCACTGCCCGGTCTTATATGGATGTAAACCTCGCCACTGAAGCCCTTCAAGTCGCCAGCCAGGCTCTCAAATCCGGCCAAGCTGACCGCGATCGCGCCATCTCTCTGCTCGATGCCGGCCGTGCCACCGACGCCGATGTCCTTAGCGTCGAAGTGCATCTCGCTCAGATGCAGGAACAAATCATCGCTCGCCGGACAGAGCGCAATTTGGCCTTAGCCGCTCTCAACGAAGCGATGGGTGCCCCGCTTGATTCCGAATATATACTGACAACCGCACTTGCAACCGCTTCAGCCGAAATCCCCACAACCGTGAATCGTCCGGAAACGGAAGTTCTCCGCTGGCAAACAGGTGCAGCGGAATCGCAATGGAGCGCCGCCCGCGCCGCCTTGTTCCCTCAAATTTCAGTCCGCGGCGTCTTTGAGGCAGACCGTCAACGCTTCGTCACTCGAGCAGGCGCCAACTGGTTTGCCGGTGTAACCCTGCGCTGGACCCCCTTTGATGGCGGCGCAACTCGCGCCAACATTCGTTCCGCCTCAGCCCATGTGGATGCCCTTCGCGCCACTGAAAGAAACACTGCATCTCAAGTTGCGCTGGAAGTGAAACAGTCCCAGGAAATGCTCACCGCCGCCCAAGCACGTTTAGCCGCCACAGCAACCATGGTCGCCATGGCCGAAGAGAGTCTGAGGATTACGCAGAACCGCTATGGTGCGGGGCTAGCAACCATCACAGATTTGCTTCGCACAGAAACCGCCAGTCACGAAGCCCAGCTTCGACGCCTGATGGCAGTCCACGCCTTGAGGCTTGCTCAGTTTCAGAGCTTTGCCACCGCCGGGCAACTCACCGCCAATTCCGAGGTACTGCAATGAACCCCCCCCTTCTATTAGCCCTGTTCATTTCGCTGATTTCCTGCGGCCATCGTGATGCATCCAAAACGGAACTGCCCGCACCAACGAAGGTTAAAGCAGCAATCCAGGCCGTTACTCCTTTACCTTGGCCGGAATCCTACCGCACCACCGGAACGGTTGAGGCCACCACGCGCACTGTTCTCTCCTCACAGATCACTGGCACAATTCGCCAAGTCACAGTTGAAACGGGTGACCGCGTGGCTGCAGGCCAAACCCTAGTGCTCCTCAACGCCAATGAACTGAATTCTGCCCAGGCGCAGGTGGAAGCTTCTCAGCGCGAAGCTATCGATGGCCTCCCGGAACTGGAAAGCGCCATTGAAGCTTCTCAAGCCCAGCTGAAGCTTGCTGAAATCACGCAGCAGCGGCTGGCCGGATTGTTGGCCAAGCGTTCCGTTACGCAACAGGAAATGGACGAGGCCGATTCCCGTCTCCGCCAAGCTCGTGCCACACTTGCTATGGCACAAGCTCGCCGCCGTCAGGCCGATGCCCGTGTCTCGCAATCCCAGCAAGCTGTGAAATCGGCACAGACTTTCAGTGGATACACAACCATCAGGGCACCCTTTGCTGGCGTCATTACAGAAAAGCAGGCGCAGCCTGGAATGTTGGCTTCCCCAGGTGCACCCTTGTTGACCTTGGAAAATACCAGTGCGTACAGGATCCAGGCAGCGGTGGAAGAATCCCGCGGAGGTCAATTGCGATTAGGCCAACCAATACGTGTGATTTTTGAAGATAGCGCAGCAGCGATCGAAACCAGGATTTCAGAAATCGCCCCAGCCATGGATGCCGCAACACGCACTGTCACCATCAAGGCAGCATTGCCTTCCAGCCCTACGCTGCGCAGTGGGCGCTTTGCCAAAGTGGAATGGCCGTTGCCTTCCCAACCATCCCTAACGGTCCCGGTTGATGCGGTCCGCACCCAAG
>JAYUSZ010000057.1:0-41496 GCA_043755435.1 Bryobacterales bacterium
GACGCGTTTAATGAGTCCAGCGTTGTTGGTTACAGAGATGGTTCCATTGTTCCAGGCGACGCTGAAAAAATTGTAAGGAACCAGACCGCATAAGACGAAAAGAGGGAAATCCTTAATGGCGTTGTTTGGGCTGAGGACAGTGAAGACGAAGGTCATCACGCTCATCAGAATCAAGGGATTCAAAAGCGACCAAAAAACACCGAGGGACATGTTGCGATAACGGATTTTGAAATCCTTCACCACCATGGCTTGGAGAAGAAAAAGATAATCGCCTTTCCACATGACTTTAAGACGGCCGGGCCAAAAACAGAATAATCAACCTTTGTTTGACACTCTAGCTTACCATCCAAAGGCCTGAATTTCGAGGATTTGGAGTTTAGTAAAATGAGCCGATGATAGCCAAACGGATAAACCCAATCCTAAACGTCTCTAATATTGTGGAGAGCTTTGCATGGTTCGAAAAGTTGGGGTGGAAAAAGGACTAGGAGTGGGGTGAACCACCAACGTTCGGTGGAGTTAGTTCCGGGGAATGCGAGATCTTTCTTTGCGAGAACGGCCAAGGAGGACGCGGTAAAAGCGAGGCTAAGAAAACTTTCGGACCGGGGAGCAACGAAGCTGCCGAAGTGGGTGTTTGGATGTCGATTTGGGTGGATAATGTTGACGTGATTTACGAGCACTGTTTGGAGCAAGGTATTGAGGTAACTTGGCCACCAACGGACGAGCCTTGGAATGTTCGTGAGATGCATGTGCGTCATCCGGATGGTCATGTATTCCGTTTAAGCCAGGAACGCAAATGTGCTTAGACCCAGCGCCAAACTGTATAGCAGGCAAAGAAGAGAGTGAGCAGTGGGATGAATGCTCTTGAGCGCGGTAGTCGCAGCGGAAAGGCAAGCATGAGCAAAAACACAAGCGGCGTGAGTAGATGCCAATGGATGGCATGAGACCATTCACCATGCATCCAAAAGATTAGTCCGTGGGTGAGTCCGCAAAATGGGCAGGGTAAACCTGTTAACCACTTAAACCCGCAAAGGCTGCCCACTGGCAGTGAAGAGGGTGGAACGCAGGCCAGCAGAGCGAGTGGTAACCAGCTAACGAACCTCATGAAAAATAGGAAGTGGTGCCTTGGTCGAAGCCAACGGCATCACGATAGGCAACAGTAACAGCCGCTTGTCCCCAAGGAATTGTGACAAGAACTCCAACGAAGCAGGCTATGACGCCAAGAATATTGATGAGGCCGATGACAATCAGGAAAATTGTGTAGCCGAAATAGTCACGCTTCACGACGTTGTGGGACGCCTGCATGGCCTCCCAGAAGCCAAGTCGTTTATCGAAGATGAAGTGAAAGGTGAACATGTACATGGCGGCCAGGATAAGGCCGGGGATGATGCAGAGAAGACTACCGAGGAAGACGAAAACGGCAATCACGATGACGGCTAGCAGACCGTCCAGCCAGTGTTTCAGTCCTTTGAACAGATCCCCCATATCCACCTTGTTGTAAAGAACTTTGCGGGTGAGTACGATGTTGATGCCGATCGCAAAAGCCCCGGCGAGGATTCCGAAAGTCACATTGGCGACGATGGAACCGATGAGACTGGCCAGCACAATAATCAATAGGTCGCTGGAGATTAGTTGCCAACCATCGGAAATCCATTTTCCTGTTTGAGCGTTAATGTTTCGCGCGCCTGGATGATCAGTGATTACCGGGTCAAATGCGGGAGGAGGCGAAGGTACTGCAGCCGGTTGATCGGCAGGTTCCTGAGAACGGCCACAGGTTGGGCAAAATTTCGCTCCAGATTCAATGGAAGCACCACAAAACTGACAAAACATGGAGTTAATATACAGCCCTCGTGAGCTTTGGTCAAATAATTCTTTTTCCAGGTAAGATTACAAGTCAAGAAAATGAATCTGTGGGTGGCTGTTGGCATCGGAGAAAGGGAGAGATTTTTGTCGATTTGCATAGACGAGTATCCAATGCGGGGGCACCAGGAAATGAGTCACAATGAGGGATTGAGTCATGAAAAATAATACTGACGTGATCGTAATCGGCGGCGGACCCGCGGGCTCCACTGTATCAACGCTTATCGCTCAACAGGGGTTTAAGGTTAGGCTCTTTGAAAGAGAAACCTTTCCACGCTTTCATATTGGGGAATCATTAATCCCGGAAACTTATTGGGTACTCCAAAAGCTGGGGATGCTTGAAAAAATGAAGAAGAGCCACTTCGTACACAAGCATAGCGTCCAATTTGTTAGCGCAAATGGAAAGTTGTCGGCGCCATTTTATTTTTCAGATAACAAGCCACACGAATGTTCTCAAACGTGGCAAGTGGTGCGCAGTGAATTCGACATGATGATGTTGAACAATGCGCGCGAGCACGGAGTATTGGCCGAAGAGGGCGTCCACATCAGCGAAGTGATTTTTGAAGAGGGGCGCGCGGTTGGAGTGCATGCCCGCTTTGCGGACGGGACTGTTGAAGAAGTGCGGGCAAAGGTTGTGGTTGACGCCAGTGGGCAAAGCGGACTGATACAAAACAAGCTGAAGCTGCGGGTATGGGATCCGGTACTGAACAAAGGAGCTATTTGGACCTATTGGGAAGGTGCGTATCGTGATAAAGGAAAAGATGAGGGAGCAACCATCGTTCTGCAGACCGAAGACAAGCAGGGATGGTTTTGGTATATTCCTTTGCACGACAACCGCATTAGTGTAGGGGTGGTGGCGCCGTTCGAGTTTCTGTTCAATAAAGACAGGGTTAGCCATGAGGAAACCTATCAGGAACAATTGAGCAAGTGTCCGGCTGTGGTGGAACGGATTTCCGGGGCGACTAGAATGACTGGGTACTTTGCCACTCGGGATTATTCGTACCGTGCGACACAAACTGCGGGCGATGGTTGGGTTCTGGTGGGTGATGCGTTTGGTTTCCTGGATCCACTATATTCGTCAGGAGTTTTGTTGGCTCTGCGATCTGGGGAAGTTGCGGCCGAAGCAATTGTGGAGGGACTTCAGAAAGGAGACTTGTCCGCTGCGCAATTAGGCAAGTGGGGGCCAGCATTTAACCAAGGTGTGGATCGCATGCGGCGTTTGGTATGCGAATTCTATGATGGTTTCAACTTCGGGAAATTCATCAGGACCTATCCAGAGCTTAGAGGTACGGTGACAGATCTTTTAATTGGGGATTTGTTTACGGATAGAGTGGACAAGGTTTGGGAACCACTGGAAACACTCTATGGGGAAGGAAAGGCAGCTCCGACTTCTTGGAATGGTGGGGCGCCAGCGCAGTTTGGAGATGGGAAGGCAAATCAGTTGGTTTTGCCTGATGGAGCTAGACCGTAAGTTAGGGGTTCTCGAAAGTATCAACGCAAAATGTTTCTGGATACATTTGACGGTTGGAATCGCCGTGGTAGAATACCCTAGTACGAGATCGAAAGGAAGTAAGTCGACCCGTATTGCCATGAATGGACGCGTAGCTCAACTGGCAGAGCAACTGACTCTTAATCAGTAGGTTGACAGTTCGATTCTGTCCGCGTTCACCAACACAATAAAAGACTTATCAATCTCCTAACAACACACCGGGTGGTACTACGGGGAATCAGTTGGCCAGAGGAAGGTTTTGGCTCTACGGGTAACTGCGTCTTTTCCCCTGTGTCTCACTAAAGGGGTTCACCCCAGATTCAGCGTGCCGTTGCGTTTATAGGCGCTTTTCATTGCCCTAACGATGGCTCCGCTGTCGGTTTCCACATAGCCGGACGGCCGTTGGATCGCTTGAATGCTGGGCTTTTCATCCACGCTGATCACCAGCGCGTTTAGCGGCGGATTCAAGTACAACCCGACGACCTCCGCCCCCTTGCTGGCGCCTCGCGGCGAAGCACTCTCCAAACCGCATGAACACTGGCGTTTAGATGCGCTGCCACTGCCGGACCGTCCCATTGCGACTGCCCTGATGGTGGCGCTTGCGCCACTTGCTCACCGTCGGTAGGGACGCGCCGGTCTGTTGTGCTACTTGCTGAATTTCCTTGCCGTCCAAACAAGCCAGCACAATCCGCGCCCGTTCCACCTTACGGATTTTCCACAGCAAGGCTTCGGCTGATCGCAACCAACTCGGCACGCATTTCCGCCGTGCAGTTCAAAGCAGGAGCATGTCTGGGCATCTCCCAAACATTTTAATACAATAATGTACTAACGCAAGTAAGCACTAGCTCCATGTTCCGGTCGAGTGCTGCACTAGTTAAATTGGCGCTTGAAAGTAAAAGTACCTGGCTATCCGCCACAGCCGCTATTACGTGTATCAGGCCCGCTTGGCCTCATTCATGACGCAACCTTCGGTCTAAAGGCCAGCGGAAGATGACTGCTTTTTTATGAACCAAATCGCCAAGGTGCGCCATCTGCTGAGCACGTGCCGATTCTGCCGCCGACTCCCGCTCACCAAGCACTATACGCATTCCCACCCCTCGTTTCAGCACCGCTTCAATCTCTGCCACGACTCGCGGTACATCAAACGCGCCAAAGCTCATCAACAACAAGTTCCGGTCTGCGTCTCGAATTAATTACAACAGCACCTGCTCGGTTTGCCGAGCCGTGATTGATTTCGACACCGGCCCTGTCCATACCAGCTCTAACTGTGGCTCCTGCCGCCGTGCGGCAAAGCGACTTCCATAGCCGCCGCAAGTTCCGGCCTAGCGAACGAAATCTGAGTAACAATTAGATGTGCCAACGCTCCATTGTGCGGATTCCCCGGGATACATAACTCCTGAGAATCAAAGGCGAGCGCTTCTGATCTTTTTCGACTCCGAATGCAAGGCCAGACGCTTCATTCGGCCACAACAATTAACTCCATTGCAGGGTCCTTAACCTCGGCGGGAGAGAAAACGGAAACGCGGCGCGCGAGCATGATCGCTTTCCAAATATCACCACTTTGATTCAATGCAAAGTATTGGTTTCCCAACTTCATGGGGATCTGTTTGGGCGGATGTTCGACGTGGCGTAGAGTTATACCCGGGAGTGAATTACGCACCAATCGTTCCAAATCGTCTGGAGCCGCAAGCTTCAAATGGGTGGGAACGCGCCGGATAATTTCGTCAATACCCATCGGCGCACTTACCGAAAGGTAGAATTGCGAATCATGAAATAGGTTGTCGTCTGGAATGGTTCCATTCCAAGTAAAACGTTCCCCACGGATCAGCGCAATAGGGAAGTATTTATCTGGAATCACTGTGTCCATCAAATCGCGTATACGGACATCCAGAGCAGTGAAGCAGGATCCAAGGTCGTCGTGATTGTAATCGGGCAACTCGGAAGCGGATCCTTCAATGGCAAAAGTGGAAAGAGCCCCAGCCAGTCGTAACATGGCCCGGTAGGCAACTTCAGGATGCCCGTGACGCACTTTGAATATATGCCGTAACTCAGGGAGATAAGAATTCACGGTGTGGAGCAACCAGAAGCTGGCTGTGTCGGAGGTGGAAAAATCGGCTGAACCTTTGCTTTTCTCCCTGCGTGGCCCGGAAAGCGATGCACTCTTTGTGGCCAGAATTTCCACTTGGCGGCGGATGAGGTTCATCAGAAGTTCGCTTGAGGCCAAGTCAAGGCAAGGCGCTGCGAAAGCAGGATGAAGTATGGGCTTTCCGGACGCACTACGGGCAATGCGTGCCAGTTGGATACAATTGAAGCCGTCCCGAAATTCGTTGCCGAATAACAATCGGAAACTTCTGCTACCAAGCTGAACGGGCTTTTCGTCAAAACCCTGGTTTTCATCGGGCAACATGCGAAGCTCGGCTACAAACCGCGTGTCTGCAGGTCCGGAGCCTTCGCGCTGGCCCGCCAAAGTTACGTTCTTGGCATTGGGGCGGCGTTCGGGGAGTGCCAAGTAAACGTCGAGTGTTTCGAGGTCAGGTGAAAAGTTTTTGCCAATGTCGCGACTGGCAGGTAACTCTTCTGAGCCCGGCATATCGAACGGTTCGCCGTCTGGCAGGAAACCACGGGCTGATGTGATTTTGACCAATCCATTCGATAGCGCTTCCTCATTGATTTCCAACTGAGTGACACCGTAATTGCCAAAATTGGAAGCGCCGAAACGAAATTGAAGGAGATCGGCGAAATGCTGGTCCTGAGCCTGGAAATGCTGGGGAGAAAGAAACATCCCTTTGGTCCAAATCACGCGCTTTTGATGGGGCATGGATTCAGATCTCCACGTTGTGTTGATGCATTAATTGAAGTGTCGCGTCGCGTAAGGTGTCGGAATGGGTTCGGACACTTTCGACGTCGAGCACTTCTGCGAACGAAGCACCACCGGCCAGGCCAGCGGCCATGGTCACTAGATTATCGGTTGGCCTCAACGTGGCGAAAGGAGCGGACACGGTGACCAGTGGAAGTTCACCGAGTTGCGAAGATTTTCGAATTTCGACTTTGTAGCGAAGCCCGGCTAATAATTCGGTGAGGGCCGGAAACTTCCGAAACAATTCGCTCATTAAACAGGCGCGGAGGACGAAACCGCGGACGGCGTCGGTGTCGCGAGCCGCATTGCCTGCGACGACATCTGTAAGTGTGGATACCGAATAAGGCGAGGCGTACGTGAGCACCCAACTTAGCGGGGTAGTAACTCGGATCTGTTGCCAACCACGCTCGGTTTGTACGGCGTGCGTGTATTCCCATTCGTGAAACTGAAACTGTGAAGCGACGGATTCGAGCGGAGACTTCAATTCAGGCCGGAGGTCAAAGGGTTTGACAGAGACTTTGCGGAAGAGCTCCTGAAGGTCGGCAAAATTCTTTTCAGCCCCGGCGATACCTTCCTTGCCTGTACCTTCCATGTGGTCACCCAAGTAACGGCGTGGGCGAAGGAGCGGGGAGAGGGTGTCAACATGGGTCTTCAACTGGCGCAGGCAAAGTTGCGAGACGTCGCGCGTAAGAGTGTGCAAGCTCAGCAGTTTAGTGGCGTCGAGGTCGAGGGGCATGGATAGGGACAATATAACAGAAACGGGGGCAGCGATGAGCACGATTTTGTTCTTAGAGTAACGACCCTAATCGACACTCAAGCAAACCCCACCGTCCCATCACCGCCAGTGTTTGGCTCACCATCTCCTTTCCAAACGAAAACTCTAGTTCGGATATCGATCGCGACCCATCCAATTCCCGAACGAATGTCAGTGCAAGCGGGTCGAAAGGGAGTGCTATGTGATAAGGAGTTGTGAGGGCCTCTCGATGCTCAGCCTCGAATCGGGCAAGTGCGTGTGCCTTGGGGTGCTCAGGCACTTCAGTGGGGTACACCAGTGTGCGCAGACGCAGGTCCACTTGCCCGGCCTCGAAAAGCGTTATCAAATCGTTGGCTAAACGGACTCTGGCGTCGGCCGGTATGGGGCACCCCTGGGCCGCGAGAAATTCTGAAGCCTTGGCAAATAGCATCCCCAGACTCATGTCGAGGGGCCATTGCGCGGAAAGTTGAAGCATTGCAGCCTTGGTGATCGATGCTTCAAGGGTGATCCGAGTTCCTCCAGTTCCAAGGAACCACTCAGCCACTCCATCAATTAAATTGAATGGGTCGGCCTGAGCGTGGAGTGAAGTGGCGATGTGGACCTGCTCCAGAAGATCTTCGTGGGACGTAAGTATTCGAGGGGCATCCTCACGGCAGAGAATGGATGCCCTGAAGTAGCGATCGCAGAGCAGGTCAGCGGTCTCCTCCTGTTCGATGGGATCGAGATTGCGTTTCGCCAGCGCCGCTTGCAGTTCTTTGGGAACATACCCTTCCCAACGGCAGAACTGGGCGTCAGTAACGTAATCGAGCCCATGCTCGCGCGCGCGTTCCACGAAGTCCCCGAGCCAGAAACCGTCGTTGACCTCGGCGAGGTATTCATGCAAAACGTAGAATGGCTTACCATCGCGCACCCTCTCCAGTTCTTTGGCGAGCAGAACAGAAGAGGCGTAATCGGGGTAAGGCAGATCTTTAAGGAGTTGAGTAATCACCTGGATGGCGCGCGCGGCTTTATCTTCTAGCGCAGCCTCGCGAACGGAGCGGGACCGCAACAAAGCTTCCCGTACAAGGCGGCGTGTGGACCAGCCAGGCTGGGCATTGTAGGAGATGTAAGCGAGGCCGTTCGGCGCGAGGCTTTGGCGGCAGAAATCGAGAATTGCGTGACGGGCATCATCTGGAACCCAGGAATAGAGCCCATGGGCGATGATGTAGTCGAAGAGTTGGAAATCAGCAGGGTTGATATCCCGGATGTCTTGCTGCAGGAATTGGATGTTCTTCAAACCAAGGCATTCGGCTCCTTTTCGCGCCGATTCCAATTGGTTGTTGGAGTTGTCGATTCCGAGGAAAAAGGAAGAGGGGTCGTAGAAGGCAAGGGCGAGCAGGTTGGCTCCGTCGCCGCAGCCTAGTTCGGCTAGGTGGTAATTATCTAGATTCGAGCCGCTGGCGCTGCCCAAATTCCACTGTGCGCACAACGATAGGTGCAAGGGCGAAGAAAGGGGAATTGACATTCCCCAGTAGGTCATAACTTCATAGTATGATTCTCCGGTCGGCACGGGAATAAGAGACTCAACGCCAGCCGTCAGGCTCTATAAATCTGCGGAACCATCCGAGGGTATTCTCATTCTGAACGAATCGTTCGCTCGGAAAATCCGGGTGTGACAATAAGAAATAGGGTTCCATTGCCTTAGCTACCTCAAAGTAGGGATCGAGTCTCTGGTCTGATCGATTCTGGTCACAGGCTGAAGGAAAGAGGCCAGCGAGCAAGAAGAGAGCATGCTGACGCTCTTCGATAACAACGTCCTGGTGAATGGCGATCCGCTCAAAGGCTCCTCGGATTATTGGCGAGTCAGCAAACTGTTTGGACACCAAAGTAATCCAGTTGACTCCCTTTATTCTCTCTTTCATGAGCGGAAGCGTGTCATTCAAGTCGTCCACATCGATGCCCCAAAAACGTCGAGACAATGGGTAAATTGCATCTAGCGCACCCTCTTTGAGCCAAGGATTATATGCGAATACTAATCCACCATGACCAGAATACATTTCGATATTGTCCGCAAGTTCGATGGCCGCCTTCACCAGAACTTTGGGATCCGATTGTAGAGGAATGACGATTCTAACAAACGCGTGTAACCCAGTTGATCGGCTGTGAATTCGACGGCAACGTAGGCTCCAACTTCCATTTGGGTCGTCAATCTCTCGCCCATCCCACAATCCTACCTCGAAGGCTCTTCCTTCGCGAATTCGTCTTCGTACTGGCTCAAGGTATGGACGCCTAATGCCTGCTGATGCAGCTTCTTGGCCGCTCAATGTTAGCACAGGGTGCGCTATCTCAGGCCAAAAAGTCAACTCGCCGATAGTATACCTAGTTCGCAAATCTTCGGGACAAAGACTTTCATATAGATCGAGCAGGTATTCAAGCTCATCCGTCGATGGCCCAACAAGATACGCGGTCAAATCTAACATAACCTTAGACGCGAATTGTCCGTCAATCAAGAGTGGGTTGGCGAGTTCGGGGGGGAGACTCAGCATTCTTAATCCTCGTCCTCGTCGAATTCGTCATCAATTGTCCCATCTTTTTCCTCTTGGATTAGCTCTTGGGTCACCGCTAAATCATCTTCAAGAAATGCGATGAAGTCCTTGAACCGATCTAGCTCTTGCGTGAGATCATACGACACAAAAGTCATCTCGCCATTCTTACGTACCTTGCGGGGATCCAATACGGTGAAGGCAGGCTCATTTTCACCAAGCAGTATTGGAATCGCCCCTTCTTTGAATGGATTTTCATCTCCGTACTTTTGAAGGAGCGAACCTAATTCGCTCACGCGACTCTTGACCCAGGTCTTCTCGTAATCTTCAACAGCGAGAAGTTTCGTTAATCCATCGAACCTGTCCCATCCGTTGTGGAGTTCAAGAAATGCTGCGTAGCTTGGTGGTAATGGCTTTCCAAGGATATCAGCGAGCTTTACCAATTGTGCCGCAGAGCATGGCTTTCCGAGTTGAAAGCACTCTTCCTTGTCAAAGGCGAGCCGAGTATACTCTGCTTTTGCCTTCACGAGTCTGGAAATCAGTTCCTGCAATCTAGCCTGCATTTCTTTCAGTTTGACTCCTACGTCCCGCAACACGTACTTACATCGAGACCTGAATACTTTTGCATAAACTTTTTCTCACCGGTTATAGAGCCTATCCATTCGTTCATCTTACAAGACATCCATCTTAAATTCTTGGTTGATGTCACGTGGCCGTTGAGTCCCATATCTTGAATGTGGTCAGGGCTAAAATCCGCATAGTTGTTCAATTTAGCCATTTGCTCTTGCTCCTTTTGACATTTTTTTGAAATGGCAGTGAAGCCTTGCAACTTGAGGGGTGCCCCTCCTCGTGCATCCGCGTTTATGGCTCGCAGTCGCTTTGCTCTTGCTTTATCTCTGGCTTTCTTGGCCGCTCCACTTATTCGCTTCATCTGCCGGCCGCGTTTTGTTCCCCTACTATGTGCTCGCATTTGACGATTGACGCTCCTGCCCTTGACGCACAGTTCTTCTTTTTCGCAATCGCTCAGTGCAGGTGTCATGCCCTGTCGTGAGGGTGGGCCTTCGTCACAATTCACTACTTTTGGGTTGTCACCTCCTAAATCCAGCTTTCCTTGATCCAATCCCGCCAGAGTCGCACCCGTATTCGGTGGGCTCCCACTCGGGCCGCAGTTGTTCAACATCGGCTCGCCTAACAGATGAACGCTCTTCCCCTCGATCTTCACCGTCGGCGACCCTGGAGTAATGAACTTGGTCGGCCCATGCGTATTGGCCGAAATCAACCCTCCCCCTGTCCCCTTGCTGGCCATGTCACCCATACTTTCAAACGTCGCGCCACGGATCGCGATTTTGTTGCCCTCGATTTCAACTGTTGTCGAATAGTCTTTGGGCGAGTTTCCAGACTTACCGATATTCGGTAACGGCGCAGGAACAAATGGAGCGGGGGGACCAGGCATCTTGCACACGTTCGGCGTAGTCGCCTTAGCGATGCCGTTGCTTCCCGTAGTCACCGGAGTCTTTGGTGGATGCACGCAGACGCTAGGCACGGAAAACACCGCCTTCAATCTGGCCTCCTGAAGTCTCGCACTCTAGTACCGCCGCGGCCCGCAGGCCACCTTCAGAACTCGCCCACAAAAGTGTCCGAGGACCCTTCGCATATCCGCGGGTGGCTGCTCGGCACGCCAACATCGCAAATAGCGGCCCCGAAGCTGCACCCATGTCACCCCAACAATCTGCAGGAGAAAGGTATGCGGTCACGTCATCGAAACATGGAGGCAGACGCAAGCAGGCAAATCCCCACTCTTCGCCCCGGTAGCGTTCACTGTTCATGTCGCATATCACGGCGTTGATCGATTCGCGGCGAGCGTGTACACCGCCTATCGCTTCTCGGACTGTCGACGTTAGCCCTTCGCCTAGGCATATGGCGTCGGTCTTAACGAGCTTAGTTTCTTTTCCAATGGCGACTGAGTGGACCCGAGCCAGTGGGATCAGGCATAGCCGCATCCAGGCTCTTTCGCCCATGACCAAACAAAATCCTGCACCCTCTCCCGGCACGAAACCAGATCGTGATTCGGCGCCAACGAGTTGCCGGTTCTCATCCAACCATTCCATGGTATCCGGGTGAAAATAACTTTCAACACCGCCGACGAGACAGGCCTCAGCGGAACCCTGTTCAATAGCACTCACTGCCATCGCAAGCGCCGACAATCCGGCGGCATGCCCTTCCGTGATTATTTTCACACCGGAAATCTCGACCGGAAGCCCTTTCAGTTCTGCAAGGCCAGACTGCACCGACCAAGCGTCATGCTCGGTGAATCCGGGTCGCAATTCGGGAAGACCCAAATACAAGGGCACTCGAAGCCGTGATGATGGTAAGTCAGACAATGACTCGCGCAACGCGGATTCGGCCAGCCCAAGAAGGCGCTGAGGGCCAGTCATAGTGGGATCGAGCAAAGGGTCCAATGCGCCGGGCATCGGATCGCCAACGCGATTGATCATGTAAGGGTGCTCGCCCAACCTACTAATTCCAGCCCGCAGCGCTGCTGCTGCCGTAGCAGCCTGCATTCCAATGGGAGTTCGCGCCCCCAGCGCTACGATGCTGACCGAAGTAGTCATCAAATATACTTTTTCTCGCGAACAACAGTCTCGTCCAAATAGTCTACGTCAGTGCGGCATGCCAGTGTTGTTTGCCAAACCATAATCACACGAGGATGATCGGGTTCGATGATGACGGTGGCCAGACGGCTGCGATGCTCTTCGACGCGTCCAGCAATGTGAGTGCTGAAAGCGAAGTATGCCTTCGGCAGGTTAAATCTCATTAGTCCATTTGGGGTCATATTGATGAGTTCAACAAATTCACCGCCAAAAAGATAGGCACTGGACTGTTGGTCATATGGCGAACATAGCAGCGAACGGGCATCCCAATCGAGGGGCAGAAGTGGGAGGCGGGTCTCCTGCCAAGTTTGATCATAGGTGCCGCCAAAATCGCAGCGAGGCGACCAAAAGCTGTCGATAGCCCCAAAGCCCGCCGGGCCATCTTTTTCGAGATTTCCGCCAGGGTATTCGAAATTGGGAAGTTCTTGAGCTCTAAGATGGCTTGGCTGTGCCACGACACCGCAACCCACTGGATTACGGCTGTCCATCCGTTGACGCGCAGGATCCGGATCGGTTCTATCGTATCCTCCGTAAGCGCGTTCATACAGGATTGGAACTTGTGAGATGGGTTCCGGTTCGGAGACTTCTCGAAGGAATCCCTCATTCCATCTTCGAGTGCCCACAGCCCTGATGACTTTGTGGACAGAACCCACCCGGGCCTCCACCAAAAAGTTAATGCTAGGGCGGCCACCAGGCGCATATGCCGTGGCGTTGAGCAGGACGTCCGTGGTGGGTTTGGGGCCGATGATATCCGCGTCATAACGAAGACTGGACAAGCCAGGCTCGCCATTGTACGCAGGTAGAAGCAACGGCTCAACTTGTTCGTCAGCCAACACAACATTGCCATCAGGTTTAATGTCGAATGTTCCCTTTACGACAACAATCCATTCGTGAACACCGTCTTTGTCGCGCCCCCAACCTCTTCCAACCTTGTATGGTGTGTTGTTTCTGATGGACCACATAGGACGTTACCCGCTCACCAGAGCCGCGATCTGGCGACGCTGCCTTGAAGAAAAAGCATCCGTTGATACATGCCGTGTGCCTCCGCTCCGGAATGAAAGTTCCATTGCAACTCCGTGTCGCCGCCACATAGATCCAACCTCAAGGGCGTGGCTTACACTTTCCGGTGAATAAGGGCGGCCTAACAAATAGCGCTGGTCTTGCCTCATCTGACCGCTTTGTTCTTTCCACAACTGCGCGATGGCTTCACCGTTTGGGACAGGGAGATCATCAACTCCATCAATACCCAGATCGGTTTCCAGGTTGTCTTCCTCAAAGGGCGGAAGCGTCTGGTCTTCGGTCAGTTCAGTCCGCACATTCTGAAATCGCTTGTCGTTCAATTCAAGTCCGCCGATCCAAGCCATGGCCTCAGCGGCAGCCTTGGCTACGCGTTCATCCTTGTTTTCAAGGCAAAGAAGGCAAGCGTTTCCTGCTTGCAAAGTACCTGCAAATCCCAACGACCAAAGGATGCTTACTGCGCGAGTTGGCACCTCGAGTTGCGAATAGAGGATTTGGTAATCCTCTGGAATCCCAAGAATTGTAATCAGAAGCGCAAAGGTTGGATCATCCTCCTTCGGATCTTGAACCAATTGCCGACAGCGTTGCATTGCGTCATGTGATCCAAGGGCGGTACCGGCCTTCACGGCGCTCGCACGTAGAGTAGACTGATTCGAACCGATGTGCATCTCGGCAAGCCGAACCATGCCCCTGTGGCCGAAGATTCCGGCTGCGTCAAGGACCGCGGAAATCAGCCGCGGATCTTCCAAATCAGAGTGGCTGCCTAACAACCGGATGGCATCCACGCCTCGAGAAGTCAGAATCTCCAACAGGAACGCCTTTTCGAGCTCGGTCGCCGCCCCTTGAAAGTGCTCCAGCAACATCCGGTTGAGTGGTTCCAAATCTGCCAAAATTAAAGCTCTGGCGATGGCCCTCTGAACAGGCTCTTCTGATTGAAGAGCAGACTGAATCAAACACTCCGCAATTCCCGGATTATTTGTATGTAGGAGGGTCAGCGCTGCGACGCTAACTTTCGCTGGTTCATCGGCGTTTGTAGTATTGGGGTACAAGACTTGTTTAACAACTTCACTACCACCAACCAACAAGCCATCCAAGTGGGCTTCCATACGCCGTTCAAGGGTTGCACTCAGTGCGGTCAAGGTGAACTTCGGCGAGTGCAAGGCCCGCTCCCACTGCTCGAACAGAAACGCCGCTTCATCGAAATGCTCTTCGATAACGTCCCAAAGAATCAAGTCAACGTTTGATTGCTGGAGGGAGGTCATACTCATTGCTCAATTGATAAGGACCACGCCGCCCTTAATCCGATTTGTACCTTTAGATTTCGATTCCACGTAGGTGCCACGCACGACTACTCGACCGTTGCGTCGGAGGGTAATGCTTGCTTGTCCACAGCGCAGGATTACTTCGTCCTGGCCTTCGATTTCGATCCGCTTCCCATCCATCTTCACATCGAGTTTCGTTTCGGCGGTCCCCTTTTCAGCCGCTGCATCAAGCGTAGAAGGTTCGGTTGCGCGCTGGATGACGTTCGTCACCAAAAATTCCGGCCAATTGCCAGGCCTTTGCAATAACACAAGATCTCCTGATCGGAGGTTCAGACCCTTCACCACCGAGAGTGACTGTTCGTGTAGATTTCCATTGAGAGTTCGCCAACGAACAAGGGCGCGGCCTGGGAGATCTGTCGAGCCTTCAAGGACATCGCCTATCATTGTTGATGGCCCATCGTTGGCGTCCGAGGCCGTGCCTATGCATTCATCCGCCTCATCCATCAATTTGCAAGATCCAAGTTCAGCTTCTGACAAAAGCAGTTTAGATCTCTTCATGGTCAGCCACCACCTTATCAATCACTTTATCTAGTTCTCCTTGATCTTCGAGCCCTTCAGCACTACGTCGCCATCGGCTTTCACTGATATCTTGCCGGAACCAGTAATAGTGATGTCCTTCCCCTTAATCTGGATCGTTCCGTCCTTTTTCATCGTAATGCTGGCTGAACCTGTTTTCAAATCAATCTGATCCTCGGCTGTTAGTGTGAACTTTTTGCCGACACTGATTGTATCGTCTTTGCCTATTTTGGTAGCCTGTCCTCCGGCTATATTAAAAGACTGATCCTTGGCCACCTTAATGGACTGAGCTCCTGCAACAGTGATCGTTTGATTGGCACCGACAGTCGTCGATTGGGCAGCACCTACCGTGATCGTTTGGCTCGACCCAATGGTTACTACTTCCACTCCACCAATTGTCTTTGCCCTTGCAGCACCCACAGTAACGGCCTGCGCACCGCCGACGGTAACTTCCTGAGCTGCGCCGACGTTCAGCATGTCATTGATGCCCACGTTGTGAGTTCGCAGCAATGAGACTGTGACCGTTTCATTGCTACCCACGCTTTCCGTCCGATTCGCCCCAATCGTGATCGTCTCATTGCTCCCTACGTCCTCTGTGCGGTTGACCCCGATCGAGATTTTTTCGTTATTGCCAACCTTCTCGGTGCGATCGTGCCCGATCGTAATCGTCTCGTCATTTCCCACCGATTCTGTCCGATTCCGACCAACGTTGGTGCGCTCATCGTGCTCCACCTTGATGTCCTGGTCGAACTGTGCGTGAACTTGAATTAGCTCGTTGCCCTTTGTATCATCCATCGACATTTCGTTATAGCCACCGCCGCCCTTTGTGGAGTCGGACTTGAAGCCGCTAACAACCCCTTTTCCAGGCAAGCCCCACGGGGGCATGTTCTCCGCATGATAAACGCGTCCGATGATGATGGGTTGATCCGGGTCGCCTTCCAGAAAATCGACGACGACTTCCTGCCCGATACGAGGAATGTGGATGCCGCCCCAACCTTTGCCGGCCCAGGGGTGGGATACTCGGGTCCAACAAGAGCTGCTTTCGTTCCGCTTGCCTTCACGATCCCAATGGAATTGCACTTTCACGCGACCATACTTGTCGGTGTAGATTTCTTCCCCGGCTGGGCCAACCACGATGGCGGTCTGGCAACCCTGCACCACCGGTTTTGGCGTACTCCGCTGTGCCCGGAATGAGACTGTTGAGGGAATGCACTCGAAAGTATTTGAGTAAAAAAACTCGTCTCCACCTCCGCCAGTACCATAGGTGTTGCCCATTGAAGCTTGATGCTGCACCGAAGTTAAAAGATACTTTCCGTTGGCATCCGTACGATAGTGGTCAGTAACCTCTACCAAGTAGCCAGTCCCGAAGCAACGGCAGTTGGATGCCCCTGATGCCCGGTTCTTGAACGCTACAGTTTCCTGCAAGCGTGCTCGAGCTAATTCGTCGCCTTCCTTTCGCTTGGCGTAAGAACCTGGGTAATCGTAGATTTCGAATTTACCCTCCTCCTTCACCGTAACCATAAGGTTGGTGCTGGGAGTTTCGAAGTTAAAGTCAGTGTGAGCCCAGGCGCTAGTGCGGTACTCCTGTTCTAACCTCCATTCCGTAATACGATCTTCCAAATCAACACCACCGGTTGTAAGTTCGCAACGTGCCTTAGCTTGCCCCGGGCACGATTCATGCGCCGCAGCATCGTTGGCCAGGATCAAAGTGTGTTTGCTGCCCGCGGGATCGTGAGTAACAAAGTAGTAGATCCCCTCCTCTTCCATCAGGCGGGAGACAAAGTTAAAATCGGTTTCCCGATACTGGACGCAGTAATCCCACTTCCGGAATTCGCCGTAAAGGTCTAGCTTGAAGTCTGTGAATCCCAGGTCCTTGAAGATCTGCTGAATAATTTCTGGGACCGTTTTATTCTGAAAAATGCGGCAGTCTGCAGTGCGGGTGAGGAACCAAAGCCAGGGCACCATTTCAGCCCGGTAATGGGTGAAGGTCTCGTCGCGAGCTCCTTGCGAGAAGCGGCTGATGAAGCCATTGAAGTGCCTTTGTCCGTCCAATTTTTCAAGGTGGATCGTTACGTTTTGGCCGATCAGTTCTTCCAGATTGATGGAGTCGTCCTCTGAAAGAAGATCAAGCTGAAAGCGAAATAATTGTGAGATGGATTCATGGCCCGAAATTGCACGCAAAAGCAGAACATCCTTCCCCAAAGGGGTGTCGATGCGAAGTGCTCTGCCGTCTTGTGTAAAGCCGATCTTGCTGGCCATAGTTCAGTTTTACTTCATTTACGGATTCGATGGAATACTAAATGTTATCTTTATCTCGTAAATGTGGGGTTCTTTGTCAGTTTCGTTAACTTTGAATTTGAATCCGCCGTCTGTCTTGGTAATTACAAGAGCTTCTTCTTTCTTCTTTCTCGGGTAGACCTTGTACGTTTCAACAGTTACAGCTGATTCGCCTTTGGGAACCGGTGCAGTGAAGGTGCTTAGCTTTAGGATTGCTTCGCTTTGTGCTTTCAATGCCCTTGTAAACAAACCGTTGTGCGAAAGGAAGAACTCCATATGGCCTTTGACGATAGCTATCAAAGATAGACTGCCGGTTCGAAGTTTAGGGTTGTAGTTTGGAGCACGTACGAGCTCAGCAGGCTGGAAATCAGGCGGAGTTGGAGTAGGAATTTCGTCGGCAGGGACAAGGAAAGCAATTAGTTCTTTTGACGCCCCGGCCCGCTTAAGCTTTTCAATAGATTCTGTAGTCTTGGAGATGCCCTTTATGCCGCGGAATTGAACCTCCTGAAAGAGAACTCCTGGTGAGATCGTTTTATTTGCAAGCAGGGTTTCCAAGTCCTGTTTAGTCCATTCCCCAAAGTATCTGCTCCGGCAATCCGGACAAACTTGCAGCATTTGTAGAATTAATTTGGCTGTAAGGGTTGGCTCTCTTTTTCCTTTTATAGATGCATTCAAGATGTGTGAAAGTGCGGTCTCATTGAACTCAAATCCTAAGCCGCGCACCTTAATTGTCTGAATAACATTTTCGAGGGGGACTTTTGGCACAGATACAAAATCTATTACATCGTCCAGTACTAATGGGGCATCGTCAGATGCTGATACTTGTGCAAAGGCTGGAACTAATGCCAAAGCGAAGCCAAGAAGAATCAGCCCTTTCATTTATTTGGACCCCCGTTTTTTTCAAGAAGTTTTTTTGCAGCCTTATCCATGATTGCCTGAACTCTCGCCGCTTCAATTTCCGCCTCGGTGGGTTGGCGCTTTGTGGACGCAGGGGGTAGATTCGTTGTTGCAGGAACAGGGGCGGGCACTGGCTTAACTGGCGTTACCGGACGTATCACTGGTTGTTGCAGCGGTAACAGGTCGAAATAAACCGCCGAGGAATACTCTGGATCCAGAGCCGGAAATTCGGCCAAAGGCATTTTGTTAATGTTATGAATCACAAACGGCTTTTCACCCGTAACGCCAGGGAACCCGCCTTGATCTTGGTACGCCACACCCTCGAAGATAACACCCCGATAATTCCCGAAGCCCTCAAAAGCCACTCCGGCCAGGTCCACTTTAGTCACCAAACTCGCAAGAATTGGTTTCTGAATCCAATTCTTGATCTCGACCTTTCCGTTCTCAGCCAGCAATTCCACCGAGAAACTCGCCGACGGATAAATCGGAGACTTCCAAGTTACTACATGCAGCCCAGGCTTAATCGGTACCTCTAGATCTCCTGTTGGCAGTATCCGGAATGTTGAATCACTAACTTCAATTGAACTATTAGGTGTTGCATGGCGAATCACAAGTTTGGTTGGCAACGGGTCCCATTTAATGTCCACTGATCTCTTCGTTTCGCCAACAACCAAACCTAGCGGCTCATCAACGGATCTATAACCCTTTCGAGACCCCTTCATTTTATATTGTCCGGGATCAAGCCCAACCGAAAGCGCCTGTGATGTGACGTCTGCCCCATCACCGTTTTCAATTCGAATCGCATCCCTAGGTTCATTAATCGTGATGATCACTGGATTGACTTTCGGGGATACTACAGGCGGCGTGGGCTTCCGCAAAATATAAGCAACGGGAAGTAGCGTTGTTAAAGCGGCGACAGCACCGATACCCCAAAATTTCCAGTTCCAAGTTGTTGACCCATTGGGCCGCACAACAGAAATTGGTGCAGCGGGGGGAGGCGATGGTTTCGCAATTGGAGGCTTCACTCCAGTTTGATGTTTCTGATAACGCTCTTCAATCGCACTCAACGGCGAACTGAATTCTGGATCATTCTGATACTTTGAGTAGATCTTAGTGCGCTCAAAAATTGTCTCCAATTGCCGAGCATCAGTATGCTTTTTCGATTCCTCCGCTAGTCCCCTCAATTCCTGAAGATCTTTGCCACGAAGAGCATTCCTGTCATCTGTTGAAAGATTCTGCAAGAGGGAGCTCCGAAGTTGGAGTAAGCGGCTATCTTTTGGATAAGCGGACAGCCCCTTATCCAACTCCCCGATAGCATCGTTTAGCCTGCCATCTCCCTGAAATTCGCGGGCGGTTGAAAGAAAATTGGCTACTTCAGCGCTTTGCTTTTTGTCCTGCACTAGGGTCCGGAGGCTCTTAGCTAACGAGTTCTTCGGCTCTAGATCGGTGGCTTCTTTAAGATAAGGTTCGGCTTCCTTCCAATCTGTATCAAGAAGGGCGCGGGCACGCTTCAACAGCAGTTCCAGTAAACCACTTCGAATGGCTGAACTATGGGGATCTATTTTGAAGGCTTCACGTAGGATCGCTAGAGCTTCTTCCGTCTTGCCAGACTCATCCAGTTCTTTACTTTGAACTAATTTATGTTCGGCTTCGCGCTGTCGCTCCAGTAAATGTTTCGTCGATTTTTCCAGCGCTAATAGTTCCTGGTCGGCGGGGAATTCCCTTAGGGCCTCATGAATCAATCCCAACCCCTTGGAATGATTCTGGACTCCTATTGCCTGATCGATCTGAGCAATCCAGCCAGCCTTCGCCTCCAACTTTATCTGGTCGTCCCGGCGGCGATTCAGCCTCTCAATTTCCACAGCTAGGCCAGGATGCTGAGGATGGATGCCACGCAAGTTTTCCCACTGTCCGAGAGCGTCGGAAAACTGACCACTATCCTCAAACGAATGTGCTTTGGCAACGATGGAATCTACCAAATCCTTGCGCGCACGAGCTTGTTGAAGAGCTTGCTCGAATCGGGTTTCGGCTGGATATTTGGTTTTAGCCGCATCCAAAATTGTGACTCGACGGTTCAAGTCGGGCTCTTTTCCAACCTCTTTTTCGATATTGGCAACATAGGCAGAAATCTCTTGACGCTGCCCTTGTTCGGCATCATCGCGCAGGGCCTGGAACATTATGTCGTGCGGATTCTTGGCGAGAGCTTCATCGCACATTGCGAAGGCTGCTTGGAAGTTGCCATCGGAAATTTGCTTTCGTGCCCCATCGGCAAGGGACTTCAATTCGTCATTCTTAGAACGAACCTCTTGGTACAACTTTTGATAAGCCGGAGTTTGTTCTGGCGACGTTATGTTTGGTGCCCGGCGATCCAGTTCCAGCACTCTTTCTAGTTTAGAAAGCGCGGATTTTACGTCGCCGCGTTCATAAGCTTCCAATGCCGATTGGTAAGCCTGCTGTTTCTCAAGCCGAAGGCGGTTGAACTCCACTTCCCGGCGATTCACTTCGGTGAGGAGAGTCTCCGCTCGGACGTCCTTGGGTCGAATCTCTAGCACTTTCTCTAATGCTTGCCGGGCATGAGAATAGGCATTGTTCTCGACGTGCTGCTCTGCAAGGTGGAACCATTCTTCAATTTGTGCCGATCCACGTTTGCCCTCAATGGCGACTTTTAACGTGTTGGCCTCTGCGTGCTGCGGATCTAGATTAAGAATTTCTTGCACTTTCTGCAAAGCAAGAACATATTCACTTTCTTGGAAACGTCGTCGGGCGGTCTCTATAAGCTGGGTAAGGCTGATGGTCCGGATGGAACTGGCGATCTGTGTATCCAACATGTCGATTTCTGGACTAAGGTAGCTTTCGGATTTCAACTGGCGCGTTATCTCGGCCGCGAAATCCAAGTCACCAGCATCGAAGGCCTTCTTGGCTCGCAGCAATCGAGGTTCAATTTTTGCTGGATTGAAAATCTCGATCATTTCGCCGCGAAGGGCTTTTTGAAGGCAGTCAGAATATTCTCTCACTGTTGAAAAACGATGGAAGGGTTCCTTTGCCAACGCCTTGTGAATCACTTGACTGACGGCAGGAGGAATTAGTTTGTTAATTTCCGAAGCAGGCGGTGGTGAATAGTTAATAATTGCTTGAGCCAGGTCCTCTCTGCCAGCGGATGCAAAAGGATGGCGCCGGGTGAGCGTCTCATAGGAAATTACCGCCAGCGAAAATTGGTCGGACCAAGGTTCCAATTTTCTTAATTGAAGTTGTTCGGGAGACATATACAACAACGTACCTTTCAGCCCTGTGGCAGACCGCTGATCGGTTAAATGAGCAACTCCAAAATCAATGATTTTTACCGAATCATCTTCCAGCACAAACAAATTGCCCGGTTTTAGGTCGCGGTGAATCATCCCTTGGTCGTGCGCTGCTTGCAACCCACGGCATGCCTGGCTGATCATTTGTATGCAGCGCTCAACAGAGAGCCGTGGGCTGGAGCTGCGAATTAATTGGTCGAGAGTCACGCCTTTCAATAACGGCATGACAAAGTAAGGTTCCTTCTCTTCTGTCTCACCAATATCGAAAATTTCGACAATATTGGGATGCGCCATTTGAGCAAGTACCGCGCATTCACGGCGGAACAAATCCAACACGGTTTTGTCTTGAATATCCAAGACAGTTTTCAAGGTTACTTCCCGCTTTAGAACGGTATCGAAAGCAATATACACTCTGCCCATACCGCCTTCTGCAAGAATCTCGCGAATCTCGTAGCGGCCTTGTTTCTTACCGATGGAGCTTCGAGCCATTGTTAGGTTGTCTCGTACGCGAATTGGCTTTGATCATTCATTGATACACGAATTGTTAATGTCTTACTTCCTTCAACCATCCTTGATAGTAACAACGTGGACAAATCAGGCAATAACGTATTAGTTAATACACTATCCACGTTACGGGCGCCACTTTCCACTTCAAGGCAACGCCCGGCAATGGCGTCTACAACAGTTTCATCACTGCTAAGAGAAATTCCATGGGTATCCTCCAGCCTTCGGACCACTTTGGCAAGCTTCAGGCGGATGATTTGTTTTAGAATCTCGTCGCGGACTGGGTAATAGGGAACCAATACCACGCGACCTAGAAATGCAGGCTTAAACACTTCGTTCAGTTCAGCTTTTATTGCAGTTAACAAGTCCGGTGGACCCGGCAGATTTTCACCATCTTTGCACAGCGCCATCATCGTATCCGTTGCGGCATTGGTGGTCAGGATAATCACGGTATTTTTGAAATCAATATCTCGTCCCTCGCCGTCCTCCATCATGCCTCTGTCAAAAACTTGGTAGAACAACTCCATAACGTCGGGGTGAGCTTTCTCAACTTCATCCAGAAGAACTACCGAATATGGACGCCTCCGGACCGCTTCAGTCAACACCCCTCCTTCACCGTAGCCAACATAGCCCGGAGGCGATCCCTTCAGCAACGATACGGTATGGGCCTCCTGAAATTCAGACATGTTGATTGTAATGAGGTTCTTTTCCCCACCGTAAAGCAGGTCCGAAAGTGCCAATGCGGTTTCCGTTTTTCCTACTCCGCTGGGGCCGACCAACATGAAAACACCAATGGGCTTTCGCGGATCGTCCAGCCTCGCTCTTGAAGTGGATATCCGTTGGGCGATTGCCCGCAAAGCGTGGTTCTGGCCAATGACCCGGGAAGCTAAGTGGTCCTCCATGTTCAGGATCATTGACATGTCGTCCTTCAACATCTTGCCAACAGGAATACCGGTCCAAGCGGAAATTACTTCGCTGATACCCTGTTCGTCGACGCATACTCGCATTAACGGAGCCTCTCCATCAAGCAACGTTAGTTCACTAACATGAGCCTCATGTTTTTCTCGAATTTTTCCTCGTTCGTCCTCAGGTAGCTCAGGATTTTCCAATTGCGCTCGAACCTCTCGTAACTGAGTTACTAGACCACGAGTTTTCTCCCAACGAGCGTGCAATTGATCAAGTTCAGCTTTTTGCGTTTCCTTGCGCTGGCGGATTTCTAAAAGCCTTTCCGCATGATCAGCACCAACGGCAGCCTCACGTTCCAAAACGCGTTCTTGAACACCAAGATCATCCAGTTCTCTTGTTACAGACTCCACGGCTGAAGGAGTTGTATTCTGGGCAAGAGCCACGCGGGCGCATGCGGTGTCCAACACACTTACGGCCTTATCGGGCAATTGACGGCCAGCCAGATAGCGGCTTGATAGGCGAATAGCGGCTGTCACCGCTTCATCCAAAATTCGAACAGTATGATGTTTTTCCAAATGTCCGACAATCCCCCGTAACATAACGGAACATTGCTCTTCGCCGGGTTCTTCTACTTTTACTACTTGGAACCGTCTTGCCAATGCAGCATCTTTCTCAAAATATTTCTTGTATTCCGACCACGTGGTTGCGGCGATTGTACGTAACTCACCACGTGCAAGCGCGGGCTTCAGGAGATTCGCAGCATCGTTTTGGCCTGCTTGTCCTCCTGCACCAATCATCGTGTGTGCTTCATCGATAAACAGAATAATGGGTTGCGCCGACGACTTCACTTCCTCAATCAGTCCTTTCAGCCTGTCCTCAAATTCTCCCTTGATACCAGCGCCTGCTTGCAACAGGGCAAGGTCGAGTGAACGGATAGACACTTTCCTCAATGGCTCAGGTACGTCACCTGCCGCAACGCGAATAGCGAAGCCCTCCACAACCGCCGTTTTCCCAACGCCAGCTTCGCCCGTAAGGATCGGGTTGTTCTGCCGCCGTCTCATCAGGATGTCGACTACTTGACGGATTTCAGCATCACGTCCCAACACCGGGTCTATTTTGCCGGCCTTAGCCCGCTCCGTCAAATTGATAGTATATTTGTCCAAGTTGGGCGTTTTGCCAGCACCCATGGGTGCTGGCTTTTGCTCTTCTGGTGCACCATCCGGTGTCGGCGTTTGATGCGTTTCAGGGGAACCGCCAGTGATAAGCCGAAATTCTTTTCGAAGAGCATCCAGTGGGATATCAAACAATTTAGGCGCACATTCGCGGATTGCCCGCGCGATTTCCTGATTGCCCAGCAGCGCGATCAGTAAAAAGCCGGTTCGAACTTTTTCCGCCCCGTAGTCGATCGAACCGACTGTCCAGGCATCTCGAACAAGGTTATAAACCCTGACTCCAAGTGCTGGAGTCCGTTGATTCCCACGTCGAAATTTTTCGACCGTCTTGGAAAGATCTGCAGCCAGCCGATCGCGATGGACGCTGAAATGGGCCAAAATACGGATAAAATCGCTATCATCCTGGTCCAGCAGTTTTAGAAGGACATGCTCAATTTCAACTTCAGCATGACCGTTGGATGCGCATAACCGGGCAGCATCTTCAAGTGCGTCTCGCGAGGTACCATTGAGTCGCGCAATCAACGATTTCAAATCGACATTCATACAGAACTCCGCTCTTAAAACGTCAGGGACAATAGGCTTAAGGCTTGATACTATCAGAAGTTTAACGGATTCGCTTCAACGAAGACCGGCCATAGATCATGCCAGGACCAATTTGTAATTGGGAAAATAAGTTTGACATTGACGACGGCACAAGTTGCCGGATGCCAACCGCAGCTCCGGGTCCGGGGGGCCGTGTTCGGGATCCCTCAATCTCCGCTCGCGCAGAGTCGCTTTATGATGCCTTTACTATTGCAGTTCGATTGGCTCCTTCGGCGGTGGCAGCAAAAACCGGGTATGCATTAGGCGAGATATTGAAAGGTCTTTTGCCTGGGTTAGTGGAAATGCTTGTTGTAGTTGGCGTAACCACGGCAGTTGGAGGAGTAGCTGGTGGCATCATTGGCTTTTTCTTTGGCGGCGCCGGTGCCGCGCCGGGCGTAGTCATCGGCGGAGAAATTGGTCTTAACGTTGGTGTGGCTGCATTGACCTGGTTAGGCCTTGGATTTCTGGCAGTTGCCATAGCCCACGGCTTCGGAGAATTGTGGTCCACGTTGTTGCGCGGAGTTGAAAAGGCATGGGCCGCACCAGAATACGCTCCGAGGCAGTCTCCTCAAGAAATAGCCAAAGCTGCTGAGGAAATTGCGAATTCGGTCGCTTTACTTTTCTTGCTCATTCTTCAAGGATTGGTAGCCTGGGTGTTAAAACGAGCAGCTGTGAAATCCACCTCCGCAGCTATTGCTTCAGCTGGTAAGGCAAGGAGTGTTGGGAGTCAAGCTGCGGCGGACGAGGCTCTGGCAGAAGCATTAATCGAATTAAGAAAGTCCAAGCTCGGCGGAGGTTTTGCGGACTGGGTGGAGGGAAACTGGAAAACCCTCCGAGACGACCCGAGATTGAGGGTAAAGCCGAAAACTGGAGGTGAATCACCCGGAGTCTTTTATAAGAATCAACCGGGCACTCGAAAGCCGGCAGTATCCGGACAAAGGCAACGTATAGAGGAACTACAGCCGACTGCGGAAGTACTTGCTGCGCGTCGAAGAGTTGCCGAAAATTTCTATCGAAAACAGGGTTTTGATGATGTCAGGATTGCCCAACATATGAAAGGAATTAATCTGAACAAGTCTGTAGAAGTCGTTACCTTGGAACCGGGAACCAAGTTAGTCCAGTTCCAAGTTCCAGGAGCGGGCAGAGGAAATTACTACGGGCCTCCAGGTTCATCGCCCTCTTCTCTTGGCATCGCAAAGCAAGCTCTAAACAAGTCCACCAATCAAATTGTCGATAAAATTGAAGAACACCTAGTCGTAAACAAGGAGGTAGCGGTATTGCGATCAACCTCGGCCCCAGTTATGGACAGTTGGTCCGTACCTGGCCAAGCGATTCAAACCGAGGGTGGAAGCATTCAATATTTCTCAATCGACAAGTCTGCAATGATAAGTAAATGAGCGCGAATACGGAGATGAAATGACAAAAACAGAATTTCAAAAGCTAGTAGACAGAGCTAAACAGATGACCAAATTGCGGTTGGCCAAAACACCTAGTTATGGTGTATTCATTCATGCAGACGAACAAATTGCGTTCATACAAATGGTTCTTAATAGATCCGAGCAACTACCGACTGCTGCTGAACTGGCAACCATAGACGTAGGCTTGATGGCAGCAAAAGAACTAGAAGATACTGACGCAGAATACGCCCGTGTACTGGAAGAAGTCGATTACTATTTTTCCACTCTTTCTTAAAGTGCTTTGGTTTTACTCCACTCCGAACTCCCAGCCCTTTCCTAACGTCCCCTTTTTCTCCTCGCCGCTTCCCAAGATAAAGAAAATATACTCTCCTGGCTTAAGCGCCGGCAGCGACAACGCAACAACTCCTTGTCCGACATCCTTCGCTTCAAATTGACGGACAGACGCAGCGGGAAAGGCAGGTTTAGCGGGTTTGGGCCCAAAGCTGAGATCCCGCCGCGCGGACTCTTTGGTCATCATCACCAGAACCAAATCTTCCGCCGCTGTCTTTTCGCCCAATCTTGCATAAAGAGTATTAATCTCAACCGAAACCCTGACTTTTGCAGCGCCTCCGGCGATTGAACCGATTGTCTGTCCCTTCATCAATCCACCCGTCAACATCGGGCCTAACTTTCCAGGTTGTTTGGATAGTACTACAGGCTTCAGCTCAAGTTGCACTGGCGTTGCTGGAGTCTTCATTACATAAACTCCGACTTCAGCTGGAACTTTCAAGACGATTGGATCGGAGGGAGGCTTGCTGATTTTCGGCGGAGGAACCACGGCTCCGCTCGGAGCCGCAACAACTGCCGCAGCCGGTGGAGAATAGGGAATCGTCGGATCTAACAAATACTTCACCACGTTTTCACTTAGACCAATCCGCTGAAGTTCAGCTGTCTCATCTGAATTCAAGTCAAATGCTTTTCCATTTCTTCGAATCCGAGTAATGATCAGGTCTTCTGGTTGCTTAGATTTGTGCAACTGCACAACTTCTTCTAGAGTCAGTGATCCTGGTGGCTTTGCCTGCTCCTGGCCAACGAGTAAAACAATGGCTGCGGTTACAGACAGCAATGCAAAGAATATCCAATGTCTTAACATTTGGTCAATAGCAGCGTACCACTTGTTGCGTTCGTGCGCAAAAGGAGAATCTCTGTGGACTTTAGTTTATCGCCCGTCCGGTTAGCATACTTTTCAAAAAATGACTGTTTGCCATAGAGACTCAGAAGCGATAGTCTTGTGAGAATAGTACTAAGTCAAAACATAGGTGATCGTTCATGCCCTCTGCTGTTTCTAGCGTTGGTCTCCAGCCCGCCAGTGAGCGGTCCGATACGCTTGCCCTCCTTTTTCAAGGTATTTTTACTGGAATTGTTCGAATTCAAGCGGGCAAACAACCGCTTTCTGACCTTGACACCTTCCGGCGGCGTATGAAAGCTGCTCTTCAGGACGTGGAGCGTGATGCCATCACCGCTGGCTACGGAGGCGAGGATCTTCGCGATGCCCAATTCGCCGTGGTTGCCCTTCTCGATGAATCAATTCTTTCCTCGAAAGAGCCCGGCAGGGATCAATGGCGCACTCAGCCCCTGAATGCGGAACTATTTGGCGAAGCAATTGCAGGTGAGGTTTTTTATGACCGTTTAAATGCCCTGTCCCATCGTGGCGACTCCTCAGCGCTTGCAGATCTTCTAGAGGTTTATCTGCTCTGTCTACTTCTCGGTTTCGAAGGGCGCATGTCAGGACATCTTCGAGGTGAGGCTCTCTTGATGGGCGAAAAACTGCGGCGTAGGATCGAATCCATTCGCGGGGTTGACTACAAATTGTCCCCACCACTGGAACTAGCTTCAGCACCACAAAGGACATCAGCAGTTGTTGCCCCCCAACAAAGATGGTTATTGTGGGCCGGCTGTATCCTGGGTGCTTTGATTTTGATGTACACAATCTTCTGGTTTAGCTTGGATCTGTCGGTTGCGCGAGTCGAACAGCTTGCAACACAACTAAGGTAAGAACATATGATGATTCGAAGCCTGCTTTTTCTTCTCTTTCTATACACCTTATTGGTTTGGGTGATCTCGTTCTACCTGGGCGGAGAAGAATTCGTAAAGCGCGGACTATTTTGGACAGCGGTAGGTATCGCGGGCTTAATCGCGTGGTTGATATTGGAACGAATGTGGAGTTGGTGGCGTATTCGCAGCGCTCAAAATTCAACTCGCCCTGTGCCTACGACTTCGGTTCCTCTAAAAACGCAGCACCCTGACGATTCTGCTCTTGAAAGTCTGTTGGCTGAAGCCGAGCATCGACTTGCTGAATCTGCAACCTTCCGAGGAAACAACACACGCATCCTTGATTTACCAATGTATCTTCTACTTGGAGCCGAAGGGGCTGGTAAGACTTCTGTTCTGGAAGCTTCCGGAATGGAGCCTGTACTTCTTGCCGGACAAATTGCGGGTGGAAGTACTTCGGTGGGTCCAACTCGGCTTGCCAACATTTGGCTTGCCAAGGAAACGCTTTACTTGGAAATAAGTGGGCGAATTTTTGGAGGAGATCTTACCCGTTTTATTGAATTTGTGGAATGTCTCCGTGCTCGGCCGGTGCTTTCTCCATTTCGTCAAAGAATTGCGAAGACACGCTGGGCCAAGTGGTTCGAGGTGCCCTCTCCGCCTCCGAAACTCCGCGGAGTCTTGTTGTTTTTTTCGGCCAGAGAGTTTACGGGAACTCCAGAGTTGGCAAAAATTGAAAGGGCTACCCAACAAATTCGGGAACGATTGGACGCCGTCGCGGCTCACTTCGGTACAGGCTGTCCTGTTTACGTCATTTTCACAAAAACTGACGCAGTGCCTTTCTATCAGGATTTCTTCAGCCGATTCAGCGAGACCGAAGCTGGCCAAGTATTCGGCGTATTAAACTCACCGGATTTGGAGACTATGAACTCAGTGGACCGCGTATGGGCTGAAGCGGAGTCGCGCCGTTTTGGAAAATATTTCAACCGCTTGTTCTTAAGGCTTAGTGACCGGCGGCTGTTGGCTCTAGCAACGGAGGTTCAACCATATCAAAAACCCGCAGTTTACGAATTCCCTCGTGAATTCAAACGCATCAGAGATCTTCTTGTACAGTTCTTAGTAGATGTGTTCAAACCTAACCCGTTAAAAGCATCGCCAGTTTTGCGGGGGTTCTTTTTTTCTGGAACCAGGCAAGTTGAACGCTCGGCAGCGCAGCCTAAGAGGGAGGTGACTGAAAGGGTCCGGCCAAGTTCATTAGAAGTTACAAATATCTTCCGCTCGGGCGCTACGGAAATTTTTTCACCAGCAATGATACAGGCGGCCTTAGCCGGACGCGGGCAAAATCAGTTAGTTACGAGTTGGATGTTTGTCACCGATTTTTTTCACAAAGTACTTACCCAAGATCGACCTTTGCCTCCAGCACCCGCGCGGACATCAACTTCTCCCAATGATCGTTACGGCCCTTGGATATTTGGAGCCACGGCCACGATTGGTTTTTTAGCCGCAATTGTTTGGACCACATCCTGGTTTTCGAATCGAAACGCTATCAGCGAGACCATACGCTTGATTGAAGAGAATAATCGCCTTGGGTCTGAGGTGAGCTTGCAGACCTTGCATCCGCTTGACCAGTTGCGCAACCATATTGAGGACCTGAAAAAAAATGACTCGTGGATGCCTCATTGGGGGTTGTACACCGGGAATCAGGTTTACCGTTTGGCCCGGATGGCCTACTTTAGACGTCTAAAATCCTTGCTTCTTGAAGGGACAAACGCAACGCTGATTGCGCGGCTACAAAGCCCCAATAAGGGTTCCCTCTATGAAAGCCTAAAGGCGCACATTACTATCAGCAAAAACGGATGCCCGGCAGAACCTTCTTTGAATAGTATTCTTGGAGGGGCGCTACAGGAATGGAAGCCAGGTTTGGGATCTGAGCACTACGAATTGGCGGATAGACAGCTGCGATATTACACTGCGACTTTCATTGCCGAAAACCAGCCGCCTGCGAAACTGTTGACCGATGACATGGCAATTGGCAAGGCTCAAGAATTTTTACGAAACGATAGTGGGCTCGATCAACAATTAAATACGCTCTTGAATCAGGTTGGTAAACTCACTTCTGCTTTGAAAGTCCAAGATCGGATTCCAGAATATACGAAAGTGCTCTCTGGGCCATCGGAAATTCCGGGCCAGTTTACTAAAGCCGGCAGCCAACTAATGGATCAATTGATTGATAAGGGAAGCTGGAGCTCCGGCGAAGATTGTGTAACTGGTAACACCAGGAGCCGGATAGGCGGATTGAGGGACGATGCGGATACAAAAAAACGTCTATCGTACCTCTACTACTCAAAATACGCTGAAGTATGGAAGACATTTCTAGGCAGCTTTCGGGTATTAGCTTTTGCTGGTGCGGGTGATGCGGCTACAAAGTTGGAAAGAATCAGTGGTCCTCAGTCGCCGTTGCTGGGCTTAGTCAAATTAGTGTCGGAGAATACCAACTTTCCTGAGAAAGCTGGAGAGGTAAGTCAATGGGAAGGTTACGCTGAAAAGTTTGGATTGGCCAGTCTTCTCCAGAAAAAGAAAGCGGCGGAAAAGGCAGTGGATCAAATTGACCAAGCAATGCCGAAACCCGCCGGACTCACCTCACGCGATGTGGCGTTACTTTTTCAGCCAGCGCACGCTACAACGCCCCCGGCCTTGCCAGTGCTTGTCAGTGAGGGAAATCAGGCCTATATAACTGGCTTGAGGACACTCCAGCAACAGTTGGAAGCTTATTCTCATGCTTCGGGAAGCGAGGAAAGAAGTAGCCTAATTCCGCAGGCCCGCTCGGCGGTTTCCGCTGCAGAGTCGAGTCTAAATGGCTTGGCCGATAAGTTCGCCAACATCGGTAACCAGGGTCTGAATGTGCAGTTAACTAGTCTGTTGAGGCAACCAATCCAGTTTGCCGATAAGATGATCCCCCTTAATGCGAAAGCCCCGCTGCTCGGCAAAATGAATGGAGATCTTGCAGGTACTTGCAGTGCACTGGCGCCAACGTTGAGAAAGTATCCATTCAATGCACAGGGTTCCACAGACGCTTCTCTTGAGGAAATAGCAAAGGCTTTCGCCCCCAAAAAGGGTAGAGTTTGGCAATATCAGCAGGCTCTGGGCGAGTTGGTTGTGCGTCAAGGTCCTGATTGGATCGCTGGCCCACCCAAACCGCAGGCAACCCAAGGGTTGCTCACTTTTTTCAACCACGCTCAAAAAATTACCGATGCTTTTTTCGCTCCTAACAACACCACCTCGCAGCCTCGTTTGACTTACAGCCTTCGGCCGGCGGCAGGACAGTCGCAACCTATTCATCTTGTCCTCGATGGGAAAGACATGAATTCCGCTGTCTCAAAGCTGCGGACAGTTTTCGAATGGCCCGCCCCTCCAGGTGCAATAGCTGGTGCAACAGCAGAACAAGGTTCTAGCGATTTCCCTCGGCCCTTCGGGCAATATGATGGTATTTGGGGTGTATTTAGATTTTTTCAATACGCCGATAAGCGTGGTTTAGAAGAAAAACGAGTTCAATGGAGCGAAGTGCGTGGTAGGGGTGGTGCATCGCCACAAAGACTCTCGCCTCCGGCGGCGGTAGACTTTGTTGATTTTCCAGGAGGCGTGGATCTGTTCAACCCTAAGTTTTTTGAAACCCTGCGCTGTCCGTCCCAGGCCGTACAGCAAGAATAGGAGACCTCCCCCCCCACGGAAATTGAAATAGCTATATGATAGAGTCCATGTAGTTGTAAGTTAAGTCCCGCGTAGGACCTCGAATTATAGGAGAGTCATGGCAAAAGAAAGTATTAATAAGAAGCTGGCCCGAGTTCGGGCTCCCAGGGTTCACATTACTTACGACGTTGAGACTGGTGGAGCAATTGAAAAACGCGAAATACCCTTTGTTGTGGGAGTCCTTGCCGACCTTTCAGGTTTGCCAGACAAACCCTTGCCGGGAATGAGTCAACGGAAGTTTGTAGACATTGACCGCGACAACTTTGACCAAGTGCTGGCGAAGAGCGCGCCCCGCCTGGTATTCAAAGTGGACAATCGTCTCAGTGAAGACGACACCAAACTTGGCGTGGAACTTCGCTTCAACAAATTGGAGGACTTTACTCCCGCCGCGGTGGCTAGACAAGTTCCCGCGCTCCGTAAGTTGCTCGAATTGCGGAATTCTTTGCAAAATTTGCGATCGAGCTTGATCACCAACGAAAAGCTTGAGTCGATCCTTCAAGATGTTCTAACCAACACAGAAGCCTTGCAGCGTATTGGAGCTGAGACTCCTACTCAAATACCTGCGCCTGAGAAGAAGGAGGAGTAAATCATGGCAGATGCTAAAGCTGTTCCACAGGCCACTTCAATTGTTCAGACAGTTCCAGAAGGAGGCAGCCTGCTGGACACAATTGCGGAAAGAGGCAGCCTGGGGCAAACCCCCGAGGAACGCTTCAGAGGTAAAGAGCACATCAAAACACTTGTTGATGAAGTATTAAAGGGGCAAGTCAAAGTCGACAAAGATACCGATTTGATGTTGGCTGAGCGGATCAAAGAAATCGATGAACTGCTGTCCACTCAACTCAACGAGGTAATGCACGCCGAAGAGTTCCAAAAGTTGGAAGGCTCCTGGCGAGGCCTGAACTACCTTGTGATGAATTCCGAGACTTCTACAACCCTGAAGATCAAGGTCATGAATGTGAGCAAAAAAGATTTGCTCAAGGATTTGCAAAAAGCCGTTGAATTTGATCAAAGTACAGTCTTCAAGAAGATTTATGAAGAAGAGTTCGGCACGTTAGGTGGAAGTCCAATAGGTGCTCTAATTGGCGACTACCATATTACCCGCCATCCCGAAGATATTGACCTAATATCCAAAATGTCCAACGTTGCCGCAGCAGCGCACGCGCCGTTCCTTGCCGCTGCTGATCCTGCATTATTCAACATGCAGAAATTTAACGAATTAGCCGGGCCTCGTGACCTAGCAAAAATCTTCGACAATGAAGCATACATTCAGTGGAAAATGTTTCGCAAGAGCGAAGATTCCCGCTACGTTGGTTTATGCTTACCTCACGTTTTGATGAGGCTGCCCTATGGAAAGGATACAGCTCCAGTAGAAGAATTTGACTTCGAAGAAGGAGTGGATGGGAGAGACCACAATAAGTACCTGTGGGGAAATGCGGCTTATGCCCTGGGCGCTCGACTAACCGATGCGTTTGCGAAACATGAATGGTGCGCCGCAATCCGTGGTGTAGAAGGCGGGGGATTGGTGGAGGGCTTGCCCACTCACACGTTTCAAACCGATGATGGTGACATTGCCATTAAGTGTCCAACTGAAATCGCAATTACCGATCGCCGGGAAAACGAACTTTCCAAATTGGGATTTATTCCCTTGAGCTATTACAAGGGGACTAACAACGCCGCTTTCATGGCGACACAGTCAGCAAACGAAGCGACTCCATATTTGGATGCAGCTGCGAACGCTAATTCAAGGCTTTCGTCCCAATTGCAGTATATTTTCGCTGTTTCTCGTTTCGCCCACTTTCTGAAAGTGATGATGCGCGACAAAGTTGGCAGCTTTATGAGCCGCGAACAGTGCGAGAAGTTCTTAAATCAATGGATCGCTAATTACGTCTTGCTTGATGATTTTGCTGGCCAGGACACGAAGGCAAAATTCCCCTTGCGCGAAGCTCGTATTGAAGTAACAGAAGATCCGGCAAAACCGGGCGTATACAAAGCGGTCGCTTACTTGCGTCCGCACTTCCAATTGGATGAGTTGACTGTCTCTTTGCGGCTAGTTGCACGCCTTCCGCAGCCTAAGGGTTAGATTTTGAGGAGAGACAAGACAATTTAGTGGCGGAAGTACGGACCGCCCGATTGTTTGTCGTTTGCGGGATCGGTTAGGAATAGATCCCGTCGCCGTACGTCACTTTCGCTACTTATAAAGGAGATCTTATGGCCAGTTTTGATGCGTTTTTGCAAATTGAAGGGATTCCGGGTGAATCTACGGAGTCCAAGCACGCTGATTGGATTGAACTAACCTCTATCGGGCATGAGGTCAGGCAACCCACTTCTTCCACCAAAGGCTCTGCTGGCGGTGGCAGCACGGGACGATCAGTACACTCACCATTTACCATTACGAAGTATCTTGATAAAGCCACGCCAAAGCTTTATGAGGCGGTCAGTTCGGGAAAGCACTTCAAGAAAATCAAAATTGAAGTCAACCGTGCTGGTGGAGACAAGGTGAAGTACTACGAAATTACAATGGAAGAAGTAATTATTTCCAGCGTTACCACAAGTGGACATAGTGGAGGTGACGAGTTGCCCGTGGAATCGGTTTCCTTCGATTACGGCAAAATCGAGTGGACCTACACCCAACAAAAGCGCGCCGATGGCACCGGTGGTGGTAATGTTGCCGCAAAGTGGAGCGTTACGGAAGGTAAGGTCTAACTTTTCGTAATGCCGAACATCGTCTATTATAGCGACGAGCTTTTGCGTCCCATTTCCGCTGAGCAACCGTGCGGGGAAGACCTAAGCTACGACCTCTTGTTTCGCGAGATCCGCGAGGCTCGCCGCTTTGACGATCAGGAATTACCGAAGTGGGGATTGGTAGCTGAACTTTGTCTGGATGCACTCAAAAATCGTACTAAGGACCTAACTTTAATCTCATTTTTAACGGAAGCATCTGTTCCATTAGATGGCTTCATTGGTTTAAGAGATTGCTTGCGGCTTACTCGTGAAATCCTTATCGAATTCTGGGACAAAGGACTGATTCCAAGAATCGAAGATGGAGATATGGATTATAGGTCAGGAGCATTCGGTTTGTTGAACGACAAGATTCCAGATGCTATGGCACAGGTAGCCATTACGGCTGGTCCTGGGTACAGCTATTCCCGATTCCATCAAGCTCAATTGATGGGAACCGAATCCGCTATTTCAAAGACTGCCGGAGATCGGCGCGAAACACTCGATGGCTACCGGCGTCAGGGCTGGATCACGATGGACGCTTTTGACAGCGCAGTGGATGCCACGCCACGCAAAGTTTTGGAAGCGATCTATTCCAATTTCGAAGAAGCCCGAAAAGAATTCGTTGCTCTTTCGATGGTATTGGATCAGAAGTTTGGAGAAGCGTCTCCGTCTCTCGGCAACGCCCGGGGAACCTTTGACGGCATGGACGAAATTCTTAGATTGATCCTTAAGAAAAAGCGCCAGCAAGAACCAGATACCCCAGCATTTGCCCCGAACGCTGATGGTCCTGCAACCGGCCAACCTCGAGTGGGGTTCTCCGCTTTGACGGCCGGACTTCCGCCCGATAATTCGCAATCATGGGCTGATGCTGAAGCTCTCATTCGATCAGGCAGCGTTGATCAAGGTCTTGCCCAAATGGCTAGTCTAGCAGCCAACGAGTCTTCAGTACGCGCAAGGTTTTTGCGGAAGCTGATGCTTGTCGATGTTTGCCAAGGCGTTGGACGTCAGCGTCTGGCGAAAACGATTCTGGAAGAATTGAAAAACCAAATCATCGAATTCAAATTGGAGCGTTGGGAGAGTTCGGCACTTGTTGGTGCAGTTTGGTCCCGGCTCTATCGCTTGTACAGAAATAGCGAATCGAGTAGTGAACAGGAGCAGGCGGGTGCTCTCTACACGCAACTCTGTCAGCTTGACCCGTGGCAGGCGTACCTCCACTGTGAGGACTAACAATGGCTCTGCCTACAAACTCAAACATTATTTTGTCTTTGTTTGACCGATTGACCGACGAAAAACCTCGTCTTTCCAGCGAAATTCCAATGAACGATTGGGAGCGCATGGCTTCATTGAAAAAAAGTGTGGCCCGCGATCTCACCAACCTTTTGAACACGCGCATTAGCGAGCACGACGTTCCTGAGGAATTCATCGAAGTCCGCCAATCGATCGTTGCCTACGGTGTCAACGACTATACAATGAGCCCAGTCGACAAAGAAGCCATTCGCCGGTCTTTGGAGCGGTGTATTCGCACATTCGAACCCCGTCTTTCACGAGTTCAAGTCCAATGGCTTGAATCACGATCAAGTATTTTGGAACTGCATTATAGGATTTCTGCTTTACTTAGAGCCGATCTGGGAAGTGAGCCAATAGTCTTTGACGCCGAACTCCCCATGGAGACCCGGCAATTCAAAGTGAATGAAGACCGATGAAAGACGAGCTTTTTGACAAGTATGAATCCGAGTTAACCTTCATTCGGCGACTGGCGTCTGAGTTCGCTCAAAAGTACCCCAAGGTTGCCGGCCGTCTTCACGTTCGCGACGATGCTAAAGAATCAAACGATCCCCATGTGGAACGGCTCATCCAATCCTTTGCACTGCTCACAGCCCGCATCCGGCACAAGATTGATGATGAATTCCCAGAGATCGTGGAATCTCTAATCAACCTTTTATATCCACACTATCTGCGCCCCATACCACCTTTGGCAATCGCACAGTTTCAATTCGATCCGTCGCAGACTGGGCCCACCGAAGCTACCAATATTCCCGTTGAATCCGTTCTTCATTCCCGTTCCTCAGGTGGCATCTCCGCCACGTTCCGTACCACATACCCCGTGTTGGTATGGCCGCTCAGAATTGAAAGCGCATCCCTTAGCTCAGTTTCAAGCTCAAATCTCTTGGATGTTCCGTCAGAGGCAAGTTCAGTGCTCCGTATCCGGTTACAGGCTTTGGGAGCAAGCAAATTGGCTGGGCTGAAAATACCGTCACTGCGTTTTTTTTTGAACGGTGAAGATAGCAAGATAAATATTCTTTATGAATTGATTATGGCGCATGAAATCTGTGCTCAAGTCAGATCAACCGCTGGTGGCCTTAAGCCGGTGAAGCATGCACTCCCAGATACTTCCATCCAACCCGTTGGCTTTGGTTCTGATGAGGGGGTCCTCCCATACTCCGATCGTAGCTTCGCGGGATACCGGTTCCTGCAGGAGTACTTTCATTTCCCCGAAAAGTTTTTCTTCTTCGATGTCTGCAATTTGGATACAGTTCCATTTGCAGATCTTGGCTCTTCCTGCGAAATCGTAATATTCTTGCGGGATTCGGAACTTCGCGATCGCATTCCAGAGGTTGCTCAAGCCGTAAAGGGGGAATTGTTTCAGCTTGGCTGCACTCCGATTGTGAATTTGTTTTCCCGCAGTGCCGAACCCATCCGATTGACGCAGGCCACCAGTGAGTACTTGTTGGTTCCCGATCGGCACCGGCAAATGGCTTCCGAAGTCTACTCCGTTGACCGTGTAGTTTCCAGCGCCGCTTTCGGCGAAGAGTCGAAAATCTACGACCCCTTCTACTCCCTTCGCCATACCTACGGACACGAACGAGATGACAGTTGTTTCTGGTATGCCCGGCGCCAGCAATCTATGCGCCCAGATGATTCTGGTACAGATGTCTATCTTTCGTTGGTAGATCTTGCCTTTAATCCCAAACTCCCTCCAACGGAGGTTCTTTCGGTGCATGTTACCTGTACTAATCGAGACTTTGTTGGGCGACTTCGTTGGCAAAGGGAGTGGGGCGAACTCGAAGGTGAGGGGCTACCGCTCGTGCAGGCCCGCTGCACAGTTCCGCCCAAAATAACTCGACGACCGCCAATAGAAGGCAGCCTGCAATGGAGGTTGATCTCGCATCTCACCCTGAATCATCTCTCTATCGTTGAAGGCAAGGGCAAAGAAGCACTTCAAGAGATACTTCGCCTCTATTGTTTTGACGATGAAGAAAGCATCCGCCGCCGCATCATGGGGATCACCAACGTCAATAGCAAAGCTGCCGTGAGCCGAGTAGCATTTGATTCTGGAGTGGCGTTCTGTCGTGGTTTGGATATTAACGTAGAGTTCGACGAGGAACAATTCAGGGGGGCCGGAGTCTACCTTATGGCGAGTGTCTTGGAGCGGTTCTTCGGTTTGTACGGCACGGTAAACTCTTTCACTCGGATGACCGCCCTTAGTTTACAAAGAAAGAGTCCAATCAGGCGGTGGGCTGCACGCATAGGAGATCGACGGCTTGCATGAAGCAGTCCATTCTTCCTTTAGACGAAAAGCTTTTCGAGCATCCTTATCAGTTTGATTTTTTTCAAGCTGTGCGTTTGTTAGGCTTGATCCTCAACGATAGAAATCTCGGTGGTAGCGATCTCCCATCGGAGGAAATTGTTCGTTTCAAAGTTAGGCAAAGCCTCGAATTCCCTGCCAGTTCCATTCACTCCCTCGATACGGATAATGACCCACCTCGTCTGACAGTGAGTTTCTTCGGATTAACAGGTTTTCAAGGCATTCTACCGCATCATTATACAGAGCACCTCATAGCAAGAGGCATGGAAAAAGACTTCGCGATGGCGGAGTTCCTCGATATTTTCAACCACCGGTTGATTTCTTTTTTCTACGGTGCATGGGAAAAGCATCACTTCCCAGTTCGCTTTCAATTTGCGAAGGTCCGCGGTCAATCGGACAAAATTACTCGTTATTTGCTTGATTTCATCGGGCTGGGAACGCATGGCTTACAAGAACGACTGACTTTCAGCGAACACGATCTACTTTTCTATGCCGGTCTTTTGGCTCAAGCGCCTCATTCTGCTGTAGCATTACGCAGCATCTTGAGGGACTACTTTGGCGTGCCTGTTGAAATCGAACAGAATGTTGGAGCATGGTATGCACTTCCAAGCGATGAATGGTGCGATCTGCAAGGATCAGGAATTCGAAATAAATTGGGGGAGGGAGCAATGGCAGGCGACGCAGTCTACGACCCCCAAGCGGGAATCCGAATTGTGGTCGGTCCATTGAGCTTAGAAAAGTTTTTAGCATTTCTACCTGTGGGAGACGCTGCTCCAAAACTTCAGGATATTGTTCGTATCTTCATTGGGAATAGCATGATAGCTGAATGGCAGCCAATACTTAATTCTAAGGAAGTTCCATGGTGCCGTTTGGGTGATGAGACCGTCGCTGGTCCTAGGCTCGGTTGGACAGCATGGCTTAAAACTGAAGAATTTTTGGAACCGGCAAGCGACGCAAAGTTTGACATTAGATAAAAGTAACAGACTCTTGCCTCTTGGAATTCGGCGAAGCTGTCGCCATCCATTGTTTCCTGCACTATCAACATACCCTGTTAGATTTTGTCAACGCTTGCAGAAGGTCCCTGAATGGATTTCGAAGAATCGGCACTATACACCCAACGCTTCCGTGTGGCCCGCACCCATGGATGAAGAAACCCGCTCGCCCATGAGGTCGTCCGCTAGTAGAGGACAATTCGGCAGAAAGTCCCAGGTGAGAATGCTTGGCGGGCTTCTTGACAACATAAGTACCGGGTGGAATTGGTCCACCATGGACGTGCGCCCCTGTTTGTGCGGTGGTTGTCTTTCCCTTAGTGCTTCCTCCCCCTCCACCGGCGAGTGCTATTGCATGAAATACCCTCTTTCCCGCAAGTCCAGTCAAAATTCCTTCAAAGATATAGTAAGTCAGCCTCGCAGATCCCATGCTCCACCGCTTAATGCTTACAAAGCAATTTAATGCCGGTTTGGTGTCAGAAGTCCGAGTCAGTCCAATGATACTCTAAGATTGTCACCTCGGATATGCCACTAGAGTCTGCCAATTCGCCATTGGTCCGAGTTGAATTGGATTCACTGCGACTTGCCTTTAGCAAGAACTTTCGCATTGGCCGGCGCGATGATGCCGATGTTTGCATTAAAGACGAATTTGTAAGTCGCTTCCATGCCGAAGTGATTCTCGAAAGCGGTAAATGGTGGATACGCGATTTAAGCAGCAGCAATGGTATTTTTGTTGATGGCCAGCAGGTTCAATCAGCTCCAATTGAAAGTAGCTTGGTTGTCCGATTTGGAGTCGAGGGGCCAACGATCCGGCTTATCTTAGAGTTGCCTCCTCCGCCGACAACGATCCCAAATGCTGCAATCGGTCAGACCGAAGTGGCAAATGCGATTGGCCGCTATTTTGAAAGTGCTGCAATCGGCCAGCCAGTTGGGGCGCACACGATGATCGTTCGTGAAGCTTTTGCGCAGGTTCAACGCAAACAGAAGCGACGATATGGCGGTGTTTTTGGAGTACTGGCCGTTTGTCTTCTTGGGGCCGGTGGCTATGCGTGGTATTTGCATCAACAGTTCGCGATGCGAACCGCTACTGCGCTCGAACTCTTCTATTCCATGAAGTCGCTCGACTTGGACATCGCTGGTCTTGAGAAGGTAGTGTTAGAGGCGAACAGCCAGCAAGGCAACCAAGCCCTGCGCCAGTTCCGTGATCGGCGCAAGGGCATGGAGAAGAATTACGATAATTTCCTCAGTACGTTACATGTTTACGATTCGAAGTTGACACCTCAGCAAAGACTTATCCTTCGAGTAGTTCGTATTTTTGGGGAGTCAGAGCTTGCTATTCCTCAAGACTTCATGACTGAAATCGAATCCTACATTGGACTATGGAAATCTTCAAATAGGCTCGCCAAAGCAGTCAAGGTGGGGCAAGACAATGGCTTTATTCCAGTCATTGCTAGAGAGCTCTTGGCCAACGATCTACCACCTCAGTTCCTGTATTTGGCCCTGCAAGAAAGTAACCTCGAACCTCACATCAGTGGGCCGCCAACTCGAAGCGGCATCGCCAAGGGAATGTGGCAATTTGTTCCTGAAACTGCGGCAAAGTATGGCCTCAAGATTGGTCCATTAGTGGATCTTCCAAGGCCTGATCCGGCTGACGATCGTCACAATTGGGGTCGCGCGACTAAGGCTGCTGTAGCTTACCTGAAGGATCTCTATCGAACGGATGCCCAGGCGTCGGGCTTCCTAGTTATGTCCTGCTACAACTGGGGTGAAGACAGGGTGCTACCGTTGGTTCGAAAGATGCCAGCCAACCCCAAAGATCGAAACTTCTGGCAACTACTGGCAAAAGGGAAAGAGCGGATCCCTAAGGAAACGTATGATTATGTTTTCTACATTGCCTCGGCCGCAGTTATTGGGGAAAATCCGCGTCTTTTCGGATTCGATTTCGACAATCCCCTCGGGTTCTTAGACACCAAGTAACCACTCTGCTCTGAGTCACTGTTGTGAAGTCCTTCGGGCAAGAGTTTCGTTGCATGCGCCTTTGGCGCGAACGCCTGCGGTGATGGATATTGAGCGTTTGTGGAAGCGTTTTTTTGAGTACACTCGCAGATCCCTTCTAGCGAGTGCTCCGTGCTTGCTCGGCGAAGTTCATCGGCAAAGCGCATGTGCTCCATGGCTTTCAGAAATCGCTGTTACACCGTTAGCTTAAGGTTCTCTCGGAACAGAGTGCGGTCGATGTCCTTCTTATACGCCTCAACCACGGGATCAATATATCGCGGGGGCTTTTCCATATTCTCATTCTAGCTGTTAGCGCAGTACATTCAGCATTGGGCCGGTGCCTTCTTCAATCAAATGGAATGCGCGGCCATTGAGAGTGAAATCCATCTT
>JAYUSZ010000058.1:0-5849 GCA_043755435.1 Bryobacterales bacterium
ACCAAACTTGAATCGATTCAGCCCGGTTCCACCCTCCCCCGTCGCCGTCAAAAACGTGAAGAATAAATATGCGCAGTTATTTCGGGGACACTACACTAGCGAATAGCTTGGCACCGGCTTCAATCGCAACGGGATCCCCTATAAAGGGATGTTTAGACGCTTCGCCCGCCGCTTCATGTTGACCCAATGAGGGCAAAGCGGCCAATAGTAGGACCAAAGATGCAAGTCTCATAATCGGTCTATTATATGCCTACTCAGGGTGCAACGGAAATTGTCACCTGTTCTTGACTGCTGGCGTCGCCAACAGTTATCACTACCGGAACATTCCCGATCGTAGAAATCGTTTCTGGTATTAGAACATTCACTTGCATAAATCCTGCAATCAAATTCGGCGCAGCACCGGCGTAAATTACTTCCGCAGCTTGACCATTGATCGTCACGCTCACCGGCAACTGAGGCTTTGGATAATAGTCGAAAGCTAACTTTCCGCTCACTCCAAATGGGCCCGTTTGGCCTTCACCTGTTGCGTAAAGCACTATGATGGACCCTGGCTTTGCGGGATTCAGATTGCTATTTAGCCTGCCATCGCTGTTCAGTGCCGCTGCCTGACCTTTACCCGTGGAATCAATCGTAAATATCCCCGGCGCAGCCGATCCAACTGCCACACGCACTGGAGCCGATCGGGCTCCTTTATATTCCAAGACAACATTTACGCTGCCCCTATTGATTACCTCGTAAGGCACCACCAGTCCAACTTGATTCAACGTTGAGAACAACAGCGGTGCGGCCACTTCATCAAAGAAAACTCGTGTGGATGCCAATTGCGTCAACGCAACGCCGTTTTGAATTTGGATCCCCGTCAATTCTCCCATTCCAAACCCGATGCCAAAAATGTTGAGGATCTCTCCCGGTGCGATTGCGCCTCCCTTGAAGCTTGCACCATTTAGCAGCCCTGTTTCACTAAATATCGGTACCGCTCCAGCAATGGTTAGTTGATAGGAGGCCTGGGCGGTTCTGCCGCGCGAATCGGTGACTCGAACTGCAAAGGTGTATTCACCGGCAACCGAGGGTATTCCCGAAACGATGCCCGTTGATTCATTGAGGACAAGCCCCGGAGGCAGTGGACCTCCGAATGGCGTCCATATGTAAGGAGCTGTGCCGCCTTGCACTACAAGTTGCTGGCTATAGGAGTTCCCCACTGAAGCCCGCGCAAGGTCTGTTCTAATGATCAAAATGTTTGTCCGAATGTTCAGGGTGAAGTTTCGGCTAGTCTGTAATCCCGAGCCATCTGCTACAGCCACCGCAAAAGCAAAAGCTCCATCCAACGTGGGAGTCCCACTCAACCCGCCATTGATGCTCAGCGTCATTCCTGGCGGAAGACTTCCCGATGAAATGGTGAATGTGTAAGGTTCGCGACCTCCGGTCACCTGAATTATTTGAGTGTAAAAAACTCCCACCGAAGCGTCTGCCAATGTATCAGTTGTGATGGATAAGTTTGAGGAGACAGTATCGACAGGCAATGTGTAGGTGCGGTCAAAATACGATCCAGCCGCATCCACCACGCGAATCGTAAATGTATAGATTCCAGGCACAAAGGGCGTACCAGTCAAAACACCGGTTTCTGTTAACGATATGCCTGGAGGAATTGGTCCGCTTCTTACCTGCCACGTATAGGCACCGAATCCTCCAATCGCCACCAGTCCCTGCGTGTATAGCCGGTTCAATTGTCCTGATTGAATACGTTCTGTGATAATCGTCGGACCGTCAACCCGTAGAACAAAGGCTTTCTGAGCAAAGTTGTTCGAGGCATCCGACATGCGCACCGAGAAGTTGTAAGTCCCTGGAGGGGGAATGGGTGTGCCTAAAATTTCGCCAGAAATGGTTAGGTTCAATCCAGGTGGTAGTGAACCGCTCACCAGCGTCCATGCATAGTTACCAAACAGTGGCAGGAAGCCGCCATTGCCTCGCAAGGTTTGCAAATACGGTGTGGCCACACGGGCAGTTCCCAGTGTCTCCGTAACAATCGTGGGAGGCTGCACCACACGAAACTGAAATGCTGCATTGGCGGTGCGTCCATCGGCATCGGTAATTTGTAGCGTAGAAAAGAAATCGCCAACCAAACCGGCAACTCCAGTGATTAACCCCGACTGATTCAGCGACAATCCCAAAGGCAACGTACCGGATTGAATACTAAATGCATAGGGTGTTCTGCCGCCAGTTCCATTAAGTAGATAGGAAAAGAAAGTGGCCTGAGGCACCGCCACAAACGTGGTGTTGGTAATGCGCAATGGATCTGTTGTTTGGCTGATGCAGGGGACTGTTGCCGTCAGTATCAGGACGCCTAGTTGAAGTATCCGTGAAATAATAAACATTGAAAGCTCTCCATGCGATAAAATAAAGGGTTTGGCTTACATGAGCAATATTATTGTGCTGGGTGCCCAATGGGGCGATGAGGGAAAAGGCAAGATGGTTGACCTTTTCTCGGAGAAATTCGACGTGGTCGCGCGCTATCAGGGCGGGCACAACGCCGGACACACGGTTTATATTGGGGAAACCAAGTACGTCCTCAAACTGATTCCCAGCGGCATTTTGCGCCCTGGTGTTCGTGCCGTAATTGGCAATGGAGTGGTAATTGATCCGAGTGCGTTGCTTTCTGAAATGGCTACGCTGGAAGCGGCAGGCATTGCCGTGGACGCGCAACTGCGCATTTCCAATCGTGCGCACGTGATTTTTCCGTTCCATCCACTGATGGAAAAAATGTCTGAGGCGCGTGAAGGAAAGGTTGCTATTGGGACAACTTCCCGCGGCATTGGTCCGGCTTATGAGGACAAAATTGCCAGGCGCGGCATCCGCATTGCGGACTTGATTGATACGGACGCGTTTGAAGATATGTTTGAGTCTTTGCTGGCAGACAGACTCACAATTGCTAAAGCCTTCAACATTCCGGTGGATCAGGATTGGGGGGCTGTTCGTAAACAATACCAAGCCTATGCCACGCGTCTGAGACCGCTGGTTTGTGATACTTCGACGTTGCTTGGCGATTCCATGCGGGAAGGGAAGCGGGTGCTGTTTGAAGGTGCGCAAGGAACGATGCTCGATATTGATCATGGCACGTATCCCTTCGTTACGTCATCTAGTGCTTCAGCCGGCGGCGCTTGTACTGGCACCGGTGTTCCTCCAACCAAAATCAACGGTGTGATTGGTGTCTCCAAAGCCTATATTACCCGGGTTGGCGGCGGTCCGTTTCCCACTGAGGCGCATGGTGACGAAGGTGAGCGGATTCGGAAAGCTGGCAAGGAATTCGGTGCAGTCACTGGTCGTCCCCGACGCTGCGGTTGGTTCGATGTGCCATTGCTGCGATTCACGACTACGGTCAATGGGTTTGATAGTTTAGTTGTCACCAAGCTGGATGTGTTGGATATGCTGGCAGAAATTCCGGTATGCATAGGCTACAAAGTGAACGGCAAGCAAACCCACGAGATGCCGGCAAGCATTCGCGAAATCGAAAGCATTGAGCCAATCTATCAAGTGTTGCCAGGCTGGCATTGTTCGACCAAAGGTACTTCTACTTTTGACCAACTGCCGGAAAAGGCAAAGACCTACTTGAATTTCCTGGAAGAGAAAACAGGGGTGGAAGTGGGTTGTGTTTCCAATGGGCCTGAACGTAGTGAAACCATTATTCGCATTGGTTCCAAGCTGGAAAAGCTTCTGGGCTAACAAATGACGGGATCGCGGTTCTACACCGTCGTCGCCCTGTTGTTGGGCGCTATGGGTTGGATGGCGGTCTCTTCAGTTCGGGATGAATCACAGACTTGGGATGAAGCCATTCATCTCTCCGCTGGTTACAGTTATTGGAAGACCGGCGACTACCGCTTGAATCCGGAACATCCTCCGCTTGGAAAGCTTTGGAATTCCATTCCATTGCTATTTGGCGACGTGCCATTGCCGTTGGGACATCCTTCCTGGCAGAAAAATCAAGAGTTCGAATTCGGCCTGCAATTTCTTTACAACGGACCCTATCCAGCCGGTGATTTGCTGTTTCAAGCTCGCATGATGACGATTGTGACAATGCTTCTGTTCGGGCTGTCGTTGGCCATCTGGGTGAGAGCAAAGTTTTCTACCGAAGTTGCTATTGCGGTACTTGTCCTCTATTGCTTTGATCCCACGATCATTGCCCATGGACGCTATGTTACAAGCGATTTATTGATCGCCTTTACTAGTTTTCTTGCAGCGATCAGTTGGCTATGGTGGTTGGAGCGAGGTAGGTGGTGGCGGCTTGGAATTGCCGGTGTGGCCCTCGGTCTGGCTATGGCCAGTAAGTTCAGTTGGCCATTTCTACTTCCGGTATTTGTCCTCATCGCATTTCTGCAACGCATTACCCTGAAGCGGCTCGCCGCAGGACTGATTGTTGTTGTTACTTTAGGAGCAGTTATGGTGGCCATCACATACGCTCCGCTGGCATCGAAGTTAATTCCTGCAACTCAAAGATACCGGAAAGCACATCCCCAGACGATTCTCTTAAGCAAAGCCATTGATGGAACCTATGAATCCAAAACAACATTGGGTAGCATCGCCATTGCGATTGCCCCGCGGCTGGGTATTCAGGATCACCCCTATCTAATTGGCATTTTGAAGCATGCAAGTCATTCACGAATGGGGCATCATGCTTATTTGTTTGGCCAAGTGTCGGAATCCGGCTGGTGGTATTACTTCCCAGCGGCACTTGCGGTTAAGGCCCCGGTGGGACAGATTCTGGCCTTTATTCTGGCGATAATTCTTTTGGTTCGTAAACGGAAGTTCTCCCCCGCTGGATTTCAACTTGCCGTTGCCTTCTTGGTGATCTATCTAGCCATCGCGATGTTCGCTAGCATCAATATTGGAGTGCGTCACTTGTTACCAATGCTGCCGTTTCTCTTCGTTGCTATTGCAATCCTTTTAGCGGACCACTGGCCCGTTGCTTTGGCTGTTTGTCTGGTACTTTCCGCTACTGAAACCGTTTGGCGTCACCCCTATCACTTGTCATTCAATAATTTGCTGGTTGGCGGTCCGGACCAAGGATACAAATATTTGGCTGATTCGAATATTGATTGGGGGCAGGATTTCAAGAGGCTCCGCACTTGGAAGGATGCAAATTTGGGCACGGACAATTTATGCGTTGCTTATTTCGGAGGTGCATCCGTGGAGTATTTTGGCTTGTCAGGATTTCCTGTTCCCCACAGCAATGATTTGCCGGGCCGACAGGATGTCGATTGCATGGCTGCCGTCAGCGTGACGCTATTAGCAGGAGACTATGTTGGCCGTGACACATATGCCTGGCTGCGGGAACTCACTCCAGTGGCTCGGATTGGCCACTCAATTCACATTTACGACCTTAGGGCAAGGAATCGAAAGGCTAGAAACCCGAAGGAATAATCCAGAAGCTCTCGCGGCCTATAACCCCGGACAGGGTAAAGTTGCAGTGCCTTGTATTTGCGGCTTGCGCCAGATTGACTCCATTATTAATTGGTTCAATACTAAATGAACTCACCGCTCGAAAGAACCCCAATGCATCGGTTCGGTTCAATTCATATTTACGCGTTGGCGACCCTGCGCACTTTTACCAACTGTCCGCTAAAGGAAACGAAAGGCTAGAAGCCCGAAGGAATAATCCAGAAGCTCTCGCGGCCTATAACCCTGGACAGGGTAAAGTTGCAGTGCCTTGTATTTGCGGCTTGCGCCAGATTGACTCCATTATTAATTGGTTCAATACAAAATGAACTCGCCGCTCGAAAGAACCCCAATGCATCGGTTCGGTTCAATTCATATTTACGCGTTGGCGACCCTGCGCACTTTTACCAACTGTCCGCTAA
>JAYUSZ010000059.1:0-77804 GCA_043755435.1 Bryobacterales bacterium
CCGAGCGCGCACCAAAATTGCTCATGTCTCTAGAAGCCCGAATGGACCAGATGCGGAGTTATGGTTTAGATGAGGTAATTTGCCTGCCATTCGATCAAGCAATGGCGAATTTATCGCCGGAAGAATTTGCCGAAACTATTCTAATAAACAAGTTAAACGCAAAAGCAGTTGTTGTGGGCGATAACTTCCGCTTCGGCCACAAACAAGCCGGTGATGTGCAGGCCTTGGCGAGTTTGGGTGAGCATTACGGATTTATTACCGAAGCAGTGGATGCTGTGGTTGTCCGTGGCCGCATTGCAAGTTCCAGTGCAATCCGAAAGCTGTTAGCCGCCGGTGATGTTTCAAAAGCCTGCAGGTTATTGAACCGCCCCAGTACTTTGGAAGGCTCAATTATCAGTGGCCATGGTATCGGATCAAAGCAGACGGTTCCGACATTAAACCTTGCAACCGATGCAGAGGTGCTTCCGGCAAATGGGGTTTACATCACAAGCACGCTCCTTCCAAATCATCTCAGGCCGATTCCATCCATAACTAATATAGGAACTCGTCCTACCTTTGGCGGCGATCGCGTCACCATTGAGACATTTCTTCTTGAACCGCTGCCAGAACAACCTGCAACCATCAAATTGTTTTTCCACCGTCACGTTCGAGAAGAGTTGCACTTTCCTTCCCCAGAAGCATTGCGCGCACAAATCATGAAAGATGTCGACCGGGCTAATGGGTATTGGCGGCGAATGCGCAAAAGCGCAAAGGGCCCGCCGGCGGGCCAGCAATGTTAAAGGAACTCGAAAGTCCCCCGCCGCCGGAGCTCTGTCTTCGCTTGTTCCTCACAAGTTCAGTGTAAAATTAGATTTTCCATATGCGCTGCCCCATCTGCGAAAAAACCGTCAAATTCGGTGACACCTTCATGCCCTTTTGCTCAGAGCGTTGCAAGCTGATCGACCTTGGCAATTGGGCAAGCGAAAAATACGTAATCCCTGCCACAACCCAAAATATGGAAGAAAGTGAAGAGAGCGATTAGTCCCCTTGCCACGGCACTGTCCACTTGGTTCGGTTGCGGATTCTCGCCCAAAGCACCAGGAACGGTGGGTACGCTCGGCGGCTTAGCCGTCGCCGTACCGCTATCAATCTACGCCGGTTTTACGCAATGGCACTTTGGCCTGCTCACCGTATTGGTTACCCCAATCGGCATTTGGGCGGCTAACCAAACCATTGCAAGTACGGGAAATCAAGACCCTCAAACGGTTGTCATCGATGAAGTATTGGGCGTCTGGTTAACCCTTGCCGGTGCTACACATTTCAATTGGCAGAGCTTCGTATTAGCTTTTGCATTGTTCCGTCTGTTTGACATAACCAAGCCTTGGCCCATCCGAAACCTTGAAAAATTGCACGGCGGAACCGGTGTAATTGTCGACGATTTGGGAGCCGGCGTTTGCGCAGCGGTTGTAATGGCGGTTGCAGGGTGGTTCAATCTTTATTAGGCATGCAAATTTTTAGTGAATCAGAAGACAAACCAGAAATCTCCCAGGTGCAGCCTGGAGCGGCCATCGCTGGCGGGGAATTAGAAATTCGTGGGACAGGCTTTTTGCGCAGCGGCAAAGCCAAAGTGCTGGTTGGCGACGTTCAAGCTCCTATCGTCATTGGCTCTCAGTCTTTCATAATTGCCAAAGTTCCCGATGGCGCGGACAATGGCAACCTGCTAGTGGACAATGGCGAACGCCTTTCCAGTATCTGGAACTGCGAAATTGGTATTCAACTCGCCGAGGATTTGCATCCTGTTTCCAGCCCCGCAGTGGACGCACAAGGAAACATTTTTACAACCTTCAGCGGAACACGCGGCCAAAAGACTCCAGTCTCGGTATATAAAATCGATGCGAGAAAGGGGATGACACCTTTTTTGAGTGACATCATGAATCCCACAGGCTTGGCGTTCGACAAAGAAGGACTGCTGTACATTTCCAGCCGGAACGATGAAATCGTTTATCAGTGCACACCCACCGGGCAGCTATCCATTTTTGTGGAAGGCATGGGAACGGCAACGGGTTTGGCCTTTGACGATGAAGGCAACCTTTATGTCGGCGATAGAAGCGGCACAATTTTCAAAGTCAGCCCAACCCGCCAAATCTACGTTTTCGCGACAGTCGAACCGTCAATCGCCGCCTACCATATGGCATTCGGACCCGATCAGCATTTGTACATTACCGGGCCAACCACATCCAGCTATGATGTGGTCCATCGTGTCTCTCCTGACGGTCAAGTAGACGTATTCTTCCGCGGGCTGGGCCGCCCTCAAGGACTTGCTTTCGATGCCGAAGGCAATCTATTTGTAAGTGCCTCTCTTGCAGGCCGGCGTGGTGTTGTTCGCATTACTCCAGACAAACAAGCCAGCCTGTTCTTGTCCGGACCCGGAATTGTCGGCATTGCATTTACGCCGTCAAGAACGCTTGCCGTCGCAACGAACAATGCAATCTTCCGTGTCAACGTGGGTATTGCCGGAAGGCCCATCTGGGGATGAACGCCGAAATTATAGCTGTTGGGTCCGAACTGCTAACGCCAACCAAGATTGACACGAACTCCTTGTGGCTCACTGATCAGTTGAACACGCTGGGGGTTGAAGTTGTCTTGAAATCCATTGTGGCTGACGACCGGCCAAGGCTCACAGCTCAGATAGAAGCAGCATTTCATCGTTCCGATATTGTTCTGATCACGGGTGGCCTGGGTCCCACTGAGGACGACATAACCCGGGACGCCGCAGCCGCCGCCCTTGGGGTTGGTCAGACCTATCGACCCGAAATTGCCGAACAAATTGCCGCGTTGTTCATCCGCCTTGGCCGCAAAACTATGGCCGAGAACAACAAGCGTCAAGCTTTTGTTTTGGATGGTGCCGAGGTTCTTGATAATCCCAGAGGCACTGCTCCGGCACAATGGATCGCTAAGGATGGCCGAGTAGTTATCCTTCTTCCAGGACCTCCAAGGGAAATGAAGCCACTGTTCGCCGAGCAGTGCATTCCCCGCATTGAAAGGCTTCTGCCACCCATTGTGATCCGCACTCGTTTTTACCGCGTGGCAGGCATCGGTGAATCAGATCTGGATCAGCTCATCGCACCGGTTTATACTAAATACACAAATCCCGTCACCACGATTCTTGCTTCTCCCGGTGATATCCACATTCATCTGCGCGCTCGTTGCGATACTGAACAGGAGGCAGAAAAGCTGCTTACCGAAGTAGCCGATCAGGTACTTGAACTCTTGGGAGACAAGGTTTATTCCGACGATGGAGCCGACCTTGAAACCGCTGTAGGCCGCAAGTTAAAAGCGAAAGGCGCTTGGTTAGCAGTCGCCGAAAGTTGCACTGGTGGCTTGATTGGCGAACGCATCACAAGCGTTGCCGGTAGTTCCAACTATTTCCGCGGCGGCTTCTTAACCTATACCGCTCAGATGAAACATGAAATGGTGAGCGTGCCTTTGGAAATGCTTGCGGAGCACACAGCGGTTAGTGAAGCTGTTGCAAAAGCAATGGCCAGCGGTGCACGCACAAAGACAAAGGCCGATTACGCGCTTTCCGCGACGGGCTACGCAGGCCCTGATGGTGGCGACGACGGCACGCCCGCTGGAGTGGTGTGGATTGGCTTGGCTTCTCCTGATGGTGTGGAGGCCCGTAAATTTCAATTGTGGGGCGACCGCGAACGGGTGCGGTCCGTTGCCGCGATATACGCCCTCGATTGGCTTCGCAAGAAATTATCTTGAGGTGGAGGCACACCCAGAATAATGGGATCCTTCTTCGAAGCCTCACCTTTAAATTGCAGCGTCACCGAAACCGTGTTGGAACGATCATCAAAGGTCAGCTTCGCCTTGGTGTCGTCCCCCAAATTGTCGAATAACCGTTGCTCGCGGATCTCACCAAGGAAGCGATCAGGATATTCAGCATTGAATGCCTTGCCTTCTTTCAGTCCCCACATTTTCCGGATCGGCGGTTCCGATAAAAGATCCAAACCCTCAATTTTCAATGCTCGAAATGTATACTGTTGACCGGCGACGACGTGGTATTTCACAGCCACCCAATGCTTTTCGTCGTTGTAGACCCGATCGTATGTCACCGCGGCACGCATATATCCTTTGCGTTTGACAAATTTCAAAATCTTGTCTTTGGCTTGCTCAACAAGATCGAAATTAGCAACTTCCCCAGTCTTCAACTTAATATCGTCAAGCAGTTCCTTAACCGGACTCCATCCATCCACTTCGACGGCGTTCAAACCAAAGGGCAAGCCTTCTTCCACTTGCACTTTCACCACAACCCCGGTAACATCCTTGGCTGGTTGTGTTGAAATTTTCGCCCACTTCACGCGCATCAAACCCTTAGCCTCATAAAACGGGCGCAATTGCATATCCAGAATTTCACGCATCCGGGTTTCGGAATAGGAAACACCCACAGCAACTTCAGCGATCTTATTGCGGAGGTCTTCCGGACGAATTTCCTTGGTTCCAGAAAAATCTACTTCAGCGATAGTCATAGGAGCAGCAGCGGAGCGAAACACAACCGTCAACCGAATCGCTGTGTCAGCAACCACTTTGGCTGCCACGTCACTGGTGTTCATATAGTCTTTCAAAATTTTCACGTAGCGCTTCAGCACTGGTTCGGTAGCTGGGATCAATGGGCCAAACAAAGGATCGTTGGCAGCAAGGTGGTCGCGGAGTTCAGAATCGGGCCGTGGTAGACCTTCAAACCGGATCGGATAGACCTGCTCCAACTCCTGCACCTCGAAAGTTAGAGCGAAACTTTTCCCGGATGCGCCCGGCTCATAACGATAGGCGACCGTAGAAAAGACGCCAGCTTCCACCAATTGCGCCTGCGCCTTGTCGAAACTTTCTTTGGAACCAATTTGGCCAACCTTCAGCCCACTGGCCCTGCTCACCTGGTCGGGCTTGTACCGTTTGACGCCTTCGACGGCAATTTTTTCAATCAGAAAATCCTGTTGGATTGCTGCAGGAGTATTCCCTGAGGCCTTTGGAATGGTGATGGGCTTCTTCACTGGCGGTGGAGGGCGACGCGTAGTTTGTGGAAAGCAGGCTGCGCACAATACCAGCCCAGGAATAAGATACTTCAACATGTTTTGACTCTCTTTGAGTATAGATACCTAGCGGAGCCGTCGGGTTTCATCTTAGAGGGCGAAACAGCTATGCGAGTTGGAAAAAATCGACCAAAACCTGCTCCGGACGCTCCGGGATCAGGCGCGTAGAAGCAGGAGAGTCGTAACAAATCATAACTTCAAGTCCTCCAGCGGGCTTTGAAATGATCGCGATTCCTTCTGCGTGATCCTTACCTGCGGCTTCCCCTTGACCGAAGGGCACTGCAAGGACCTTCTCCAGGATGTTATTCGATTGCCAAATCATGACTTCAACAGCGTTATCCAGCGCTTTTGGCCAACGATAAAGAAATACTGGACCATCCAGTTCCATGGTTGGACCGGCAAGAATGTAGAGATCTTTGCCGTTGATCGCTAACTCGCGAATGCCAAGCCCACCTAGTTGGAGAAAGTGTTTTCTTATCGCACCTTCAATCGAAATCAGACCAGCACCGGAATCCTTCCATTGAAACTCAATAATGACAGCCCAGCCTCGGATAACCGGTCCACGAAGGCCAAGGAACACGCGGTTGCCGATGACAGCTAAACCTTCGATGTCAAGACCGTTCTCTTTACTGGGTACAGAGCAAGAGGGGCCCAGGTGTTTATCAGCGCGAATAGCGCTGGTGAGTTGATCGCCCTTCGCATCCCCATCAAGCCGGGCGGCAGTTAAGCTGCCAACTGTCTTAGCCAGATTCCCATTGGCATCAACGGGAAAACGAGCAAGGGTATGGCGATTACGCTCTGCATCAATTTCAAGAAGTCGCGCGCGATTCTTTTCTGCTGGTTTGTCGGGCTCAGCTTTCTTGCGCTTCAAGCAATGGGACCCGACCACCCAAAGATACCCACCATTAAGATCAAGGCCTTCGATGTCAATTTCCTTAATCACCCCCTGATCATCAGCGACTAGTTTAATGAATGTTCCCAGATTCGTTCGCTGGTGCTGACCGAAATTACCTGCCGCATCAACCGTCATCCGGTCAATTGCAGTTCCTTCGTCGCCGCCAAGCCAAAGATGTTGTCCGGATAATACTATCGCGGAAAAATTATCACGGATTTTGAGACGATCTGCGTTGGGAATGGAATTATCTAGAGTCAGAATTCGATGGTTAGGGGCGGGGGGCATGGACGAAATATATCGAATACAATGTTCCGAAGCAACCGGGTTATTATTCAACTACTAACGTTGTCCCTCCAATGCAATGTTAAACTGAAAATAAATGTCCTACGACCTAGTTATCATCGGTAGCGGCCCGGGCGGCTACTCGGCAGCAGTCCGCGCTGGCCAATATGGCCTAAAAACCGCAATTATTGAAAAAGATCCCAAATTGGGTGGCACTTGTCTGCACGTTGGCTGCATTCCCACCAAGGCCCTGCTGCACTCGGCCGAAGTTTGGGACTACTTCATCAACCCTGGCGATCAGGGAATGAGTTGTGAAAACCCTCAATTGAATTACCCTTCTGTTCTGGGCCGTAAAGACAACATCATCTCGAAACATGCCAAAGGCGTTGAGTTCCTGATGAAGAAGAACAAAGTTGAAGTGATTAAAGGCTTCGGCATTTTGAAGGGTAGTGGAAAGATTGAAATTCGATCAGAAGGGAATGTTCGCGAAATTGAGAGTAAGAACATTATCATCGCAACCGGTAGTGAGGCTCGCATGCTCCCGGGGCTAACACCCGACCCTGCTTATCTTCTAACCAACGTTGAAATTCTAAAAATGGGCACAGTGCCCAAATCCCTGGCCATCATCGGAGCAGGGGCTGTGGGCGTTGAGTTCGGGTCTATCTTCCACCGTTTTGGAACGAAAGTCACCATACTGGAAATGCTTCCTCGATTGGTGCCTGTGGAAGACGAGGAAGTCTCAAAAGAACTGTCGCGCTGTTTCAAGAAAGCTGGTATCCGTTGCGAAACTGGCGCCAAAGCAGAAAATATTCGCCGCACTCCCACCGGTGTGGCACTGACCGTTACTCTTGCCAATGGAACCAAAGAAGAACTGGAAGCGGAAAAACTTCTGGTTGCTGTGGGTCGCAAGCCCAACACGGAAAACATCGGCCTAGCCAGTACTCGCGTTGAATTGGATCGCGGCTTTATCAAGGTTGACGGCTTCCAACGCACTTCTGAACTAGGCGTCTACGCAATTGGAGACGTGGTAGCCGGCACCCCTCAATTGGCCCATGTCGCCACTATGGAGGGAATGATTGCAGTGGGCCACATTGCTGGAAAAGACGTAAAGCCGATTAACAAGAATCGCATTCCTGGAGCCACTTACACGGAACCGGGCATTGGCAGCGTTGGTCTTACCGAAGCCCAAGCCAGAGCCGCCGGTCACGATGTCAAAGTTGGCAAGTTCCCATTCTCAGGCAATTCAAAGGCATCCATCCTTGGACACCATGAAGGCTTTGTGAAGATTGTAGCCGACGCAAAATATGGCGAAATTCTGGGCGTGCACATCATTGGCCCCCACGGTTACGAATTAATTGCCGAAGCCGTAACAGCCATGGAAGCAGAAGCCACGGTGGAATCCATGATGGCCACCATTCACGCCCATCCGACACTTTACGAAGCTGTTGGCGAGGCGTTCAACGCCGTATACGGAATGGCCATTAATGCATAATATGGAAATCCAGCGTCTGGGCAGGATTGGGTTTGGGGAAGCTTATGAGATGCAACGCAAGTTGGTGGACCAGCGCAAGCAGAGCCTTATCCCAGATCAGTTTCTGCTTCTGGAACATCCGCACACTGTAACAATGGGCCGCAATGGACATACCGAAAATGTCCTTGCTTCACCCGAAGTTTTGGAAAGGACCGGTATCGCGTTTCATCAAACAGATCGCGGCGGCGACGTTACCTATCATGGACCCGGTCAAATCATCGGGTACGCCGTAATCGACCTGCGCGATTGGAAGCGCGATGTGGTAGCCTACGTTCGCGGACTGGAAGAGGTGCTGATTCGCTCCCTGTGCGAATTTGGAATCGAGGGAACTCGCCTGGAAGGTTGTACGGGAGTCTGGGTGGACGGCAAGAAAGTTGCAGCCATCGGCGTCCATATCAGCCGATGGGTTACCAGCCACGGATTCGCTTTGAACGTGGATACAGACCTCAAATATTTTCAATACATTGTTCCCTGCGGATTGACCAAGCCCGTCACCAGCCTCAGAGAACTTGGTTGCCTTGCAAGCCGCGAATCAGTGGAGTTAGCGCTGGTCCGGCACATGAGTGAAGTTTTTAGCCTGACGCCGGTAGAACCGGCCCTCACAATGGAGAATGCTTAAAATGATCGATGTCGTAATGCCCCAGATGGGAGAAAGCATCGTCGAAGGAACGCTCACCCGATGGCTTAAGAAGCCCGGTGACCGCGTTGAACGCGACGAACCCCTTTTTGAAATTTCGACGGATAAAGTCGACACGGAAATTCCATCCCCTGCGGCTGGAATATTATCCGAAGTGCTGGTTGAAACCGGGAAGACGGTTGCCATCAATACAGTAGTAGCACGCATCACTGACGGGGCTGCCGCACCGGCACCTGCCGCCAAGCCTGAGCCTGTTGCGCCCCCTACTCCAGCACCTGTCGCACCGCCGCCGCCACCAGTTCCGGTTGCTGCGCCGCCACCGCCACCCCATGCAGCGCCAGCTCCTGTAACTGCCGAGCCACAAGGACCGTTGTCTCCACTAGTCAGGAAGATGGCTCGTGAAAACAACGTCGATCTAGGCGATGTTTCCGGGTCGGGTCCTGGAGGGAGAATTACCAAGCAAGATGTAGAATCGCATCTCGCAGGTGGAGCCCGCCCTGAAGCGGCAGCACCCGTTCAAGCTGCCCCTGCGCCGGCCTTCGTGCCACCTGCAGCTCCAGCATCCGTTCCACCGCCTGCCCGAGCCGAAGCCGCCAAGGTTCGCGTAGAACCACTGTCCACAATGCGTCAGAAGATCGCCGAACACATGGTTATGTCCAAGCGCGTTTCCGCTCATGTCACCACAGTTCATAAGGTAGACATGACGAAAGTTGCCAAACTTCGCGCCAAGCAGAAGGACGAATTCCAGGGCCGCTACGGCTTCGGGTTAACCTTCCTGCCGTTCGTTGTTAGCGCCGCCTGCCAGGCCATTCGTTCCTTCCCGCTGCTGAATGCCTCCATTGATGGAACCAACATTCTGTTCCACAACGACATCAACATTGGTATTGCGGTGGCGTTGGAAAACGGATTAATCGTTCCGGTGATTGCAAATGCCGATGAGAAAAACGTAGTCGGATTGCAAAGGTCCATAGTTGACCTTGCCGCACGCGCCCGGTCCAAGCAATTGAAGCCCAATGAAGTTTCCGGTGGAACCTTTTCCATCACCAACTTCGGCAGCTTCGGCAGCATTTTCGCAACTCCAGTAATCAATCAGCCGCAGGTAGCAATCCTTGGCGTTGGGGCAGTGGAAAAAGTGCCGGTAGTGATTGACGATGCCATCGCCATTCGCAGCGTTGCTCATCTTGCCCTGACATTCGATCATCGCCTAATCGACGGAGCGCTGGCCGATCAGTTCTGTCAAAAGGTAAAGCAGATTCTGGAAAGCTGGTCTGAGTCCGTTTTGTAAATTAAAGAGAGGGGCCAGAAATAGTTTCCCCTCATTACTGTAGAATCTCCAATGTTAGAAAAACCGCTCCCTGGCGGTCACGGCTCTGTAGAATTAGTACGTTACAGAGCCGTGACCGCCAGGGAGCGGTTTTTCTAAGGACTGGCACACTTTACTCCAACACTTGAACCTGTCCGATTGCGGGAAATCTATATGACATTTCCCGAAATGGCCCCCTTTTTCATTGTAGTGGACCAATCCCCAAATACCGTTCCGCAAACGTGATGAACGTTGGCCAGTTCGGTCCCGGAGTATGGCCGCCACTGTGCTGACGAAAAGCTACATCACCATCAATCAGCGTAGTCTCCACTGCCGGAAATTCATTCGTACCCATATCCTTCTTTCCTAGCAGCTTATAAACGGGTCCCGCACCAGCTGCCGCCTGGAACATTCCTTTAGCATCCACCCAGCCATCGCCCTTATCACCGGAACTTACGAACACAGGACGCGGTGCGCACAACGCAATCAACTCATGCGAATCCACAGGCAGATCGTTCCAATTCAAAGGTCCGGCATATTTCAAGAAGTTCCCAGCCATCCAGTGATATTCATTTGGGGCTGCCACATTCTCCACCAACTCGCCCCAGTTGCGACGATGAATTTTCACACCCCCTTCTCCTGAAGAACTTACAAACGCAATCGCAAAGCGCTGATCATCGGCCATGGCCACCGCTGTTGCTTTGCCGTAGCGCGAATGCCCTTCCAGCCCAACCTTCTTCGCATCCACTGAACTGTCTGTAGCGAAGTAATCCAAAGCTCGGCTCGCGCCCCAACCCCATGCTCGCAATGTGCCCCAATCGTCTACCTTGCGGGATTTGCCCTTGTTCACCAGCCCGATAATCCCTTGCGTTAATCCCGCTCCGTTGTCTGCCTGAATGCTGCCAGGAACAATGGTGGCATAGCCCCAACCCTTCGCCAGAACCTGCTGCTGCCAGGTAGGTCCTGTAGGTGCGGGTGCACCGGGAAAGCCCGGGCGAGTACCGATGAAACCAAACTCCATGATCACTGGAACCGGTCCCGTTGCATGTGAGGGCGTGGTTAACGACAACTTGATATCCACGATAATTTGCGGGTAGCCAGAGTTATCCACATGCCCTGTCAGCAGCTTTGTAATCACTGGCACTTCACCGTTCATTTCTGATTTCTTGCTGGTCACCTCCCATATCACTTTGGGCGTCACCTTCGGCATGCGGCCATAAACTTCCCTGTCGAAATCCTCAACAATTTCCGGGCGCCGTTTCTCCCACCAATCCTTGGCAGTAGTTACCTTCTTGCCATTCTTGAGGGTCAATGGGTCCGGCAATTTCGGATAAGGATTCGCTTTCGACTCATCGTAATTCGCCGCATTCGGAGCCTTCTCGTTTCGACCATCAGCCCCGCGACGCAGCGTGGTGATTTTCAAAAGATCCATCATCTTTTTGTGATCTTCCTGCGTGGCAATTTGTGTTGCCGTTTGCGCAGGTGTCGTCGTTGAAGTTGGCTGAGCTTGAAATGCGATGCCAACGTGAGGGATGGCCAAGGCCGATACCAGCAGCGTATTGAAGGTAAAGAAATTCATGATTTTACTTGTAACGAACATATCATACTGTTCGGCTCTAAGATCTTCACTGCCACTGCATAAGGTAACAACCCAATCCTCTGCCGTATGCTCGCTGACGATAGCTACCTTATACAGCTTCATGCGCATAATTCTGCTTATTGCTTTCTTTCAGCTCTTACCAGCATCGGAACTTGTCCTTCTACGCAATGGCGTGAAATTGGAAGTGGAGTCCCGTTCTGAAGAAGGCAATACAATTTTCCTGGTGCAAAAGGGTGGAACAACTCTGATTCTTGACCGTTCAGATTTGGCCCTGCCCACGCCCGCCGCATCCGTCACTTTTCCTGTTGCCTCTACGCTAACAATGGAAGAAGATCCGTCCACCATCGCGGTCTACAACATGATCAACAAGGCCGCTGCACGCCACGGTCTGCCCGCCGACCTGATTCATGCCGTCGCATCCATGGAATCGGGCTATCAGCAGAAGGCTCGTTCCAGCCAGGGCGCAATTGGAGTCATGCAATTGATGCCTTCCACTGCCCGGCATCTTGGAGCAGACCCTTCTGACACAGCTCAAAACATCGACGCAGGAACACGTTTACTGCGGACATTACTTCTAAAATACGAAGGGAATCCCAATCAACTGGCATTGGCCCTGGCCGCTTACAACGCAGGTCCTGGTGCCGTCGACCGATTTGGTGGTGTTCCTCCTTACGTGGAAACTCGCCAATACGTGGAAAAAGTAATCCGTCGATTCAACGAAAAGTAGAACAAGCCGGTAAACTGTTCCTATGGACAGTCAACTAGCGGAGTTGTTTCTTTCCGCCTCTCAAAAACGGCTCGACCAGATGACCGGGCGAATTTTCGTATGTTTGGAAAAGTTAACAGAGGATCAAATTTGGGCCCGCGGCGCTGAACATGAAAATGCCATCGGCAACTTGATCCTGCACCTTTGCGGCAATGTGCGCCAATGGATTCTTCAGGGCGTTGGCAAACAACCGGTGGATCGCGATCGCGATGCAGAGTTCAATGCGCGCTCAACCACCGATAGTGCAAATCTCCGGATGTTGTTGCGCTCCACAATCGAAGAGGCAATGATTGTTCTGCAAGCACAAACTGCAGAAAGTCTAATGATCAGAACCAGTGTCCAAGGATACGATGCTTCTTATCTGGAGTGCATTTATCACGTTCTCTGCCATTTCAGCGAACACACCGGACAAATTCAGTTCATCACCAAAGCATTCAGCGGGTCGGAACTTGGTTTCTACACTCATCTTTCTCAAGGCAAGCAAAATGAAAAAACTCCTTAACTCTTTCGTATTTTCTCTTCCTCTTTTGCTAGGTCAACCGCACGACGTGGTGCTGAAAGGTGGTCGCGTCATTGATCCCGAATCGAAGCTCGACGCCATCCGCAACATCGGCATTCGCGGTGGAAAAATCGTCGCAATTTCAGCAACTCCTTTAATTGGGACGTTGACCCTCGATGCCAGTGGCATGATTGTTTCTCCGGGGTTCATTGACCTCCATTCCCACGGTCAGGACGAAGCCAACTACCGATTGAAGGCCCTGGACGGAGTCACCACGGCCCTTGAAATGGAAATCGGAGTTGCGGATGTGGATCGTTACTACCGCGACCGCGAACCCGGCCAATTCGTGAACTACGGTGCCACAATCGGCCATGTCCCCAGCCGCATGCAAATCATGAAAGACCCCAGCCCTTCGCTTGTTCCCAAGGCAGATGGAGCGTACAAAGTTGCTAGCGAGGAAGAAATCACCGCCCTCCGCCGCCGCGTCGAAATCGGGTTGTCCCAAGGAGCCTTGGGACTAGGCTTTGGAATTCAATACACGCCTGGAGCCTCAGCATGGGAAATCCTCGAAATGTTTCGCGCAGCGGGAAAAGTAAAAGCTCCAGCCTTCATTCACGTCCGCGGTATGGGTCGGGCAGGTTCATGGTCTGCACTAACTTCACTTGAAGAAATCATCGCCGCCTCGGTTATAACCGGTACGCCAATCCACATGGTGCACGTCACTTCAAGCAGCCTCAGCCAAACACCGCAAGTGCTCGCCACCATCACTGAAGCCCGCGCCCGCGGCGTAGACGTTTCCACAGAATGCTACTCCTACAATGCCGCCCTTACCGACATCGCCTCAGCCATCTTTTCCCCCGGTTGGCAGAATGTGCTGGGCGTTGATTACGGCGCTTTGGAATGGGTAGCCACAGGCGAAAGACTCACGGAAGAAAAGTTCAACAAGCTCCGCCCTGGTGGCGGTCACGTGATTATGCATATGATTCCCGACTCAGCTCTAGAGGCCGCCATCAAGCACCCGCTAGTGATGATCGCCAGCGACGGGGGTCTTGACAATGGCCAAGGGCATCCGCGGAGTGCAGGAACCTATGCCCGCGTCCTTGGCCGCTACGTCAGGGAAAAGCAATGGATCGATTGGCCAGAAGCAATTCGGAAAATGACGCTTATGCCCGCCCAGCGATTGGAACAGCGCACGCCCATGATGCGAACCAAAGGCCGAATTAAAGTTGGAGCTGATGCCGATATCACTGTCTTCGATCCAAACACGGTTATGGACCAAGCTACATTCGGCAAACCAGCCATCCCAAGCATTGGCATGAAGCATGTTCTTGTGAATGGACAACTGGTAGTCCTCAATGGCGAATTGCAGCAGACGGTAAAAGCCGGTCGGGGAGTGCGCGCCCCCGTCACCACTCGCTAAACTTGAGCATGCGTACAAGTCTCGTTTTCCTATTCCTATTGCCACTGGCAGCGCAGTCCACACGCGAAATGAACGACATCAATTGGATGGAGTTCCGCGAATTCGTCCCCAGTAAAATCACCACAGTTCTGCTGCCCACTGGGACGCTGGAAGCACACGGCGTGGCCAACAATGGCGCGGACAACACCGCACCTTTAGCCATTGCTCGAAAACTTGCTGCGGAATTGAACGCCATGATCGCGCCTGCCGTGAATTATGGAATGACGGGGTCTTTGGATCCTTACCCCGGATCCATGACCATCAGTGAAAAAGCATATCGCGCTTATCTGGGAGACATTCTTGAGGGCCTGGCGAAGCAGGGCTTCAAAAACATTATCGTGATTAACGGCCACGGAGGCGGACAAACCGCAGTGTTGGAACAACTGACGGAACAGACTGGCAGAGCCCATCCGGTTAGATTGCTTGTAGTCAACTGGTGGAGTTATTGTTCAGACGTGACCTTAAAGATTTTCGGCGAAGACGGCGGACACGCCGGCTGGAACGAGACCGCCATGGTGCAAGCCATTGACAAAAAACTTGTGCACCCGGAGCGATACTCAGATGCTATGGCCACACCCCGCCCGCCCGCAGCAACTTGGTCGGCCTATCCATTCCCCTCTTCAATCATTCTCTACAAGCCAGGCCAAGGCTATGTGAAGTTCGATCAAACGAAGGCCGACCAGTACTTTGCCGCTGTTGTAGAAAAAACCGGCAAATTGATTAAAGACACAATTGCCAAGTGGGATCAAGCCGGAATCTTCGTACGTTGAAATTACAATTCGTCGTAAAGCCCTGGCAGTGTGCGCCCTTTCAAGCCAGCAACACCCCAGCCTAAATCGTCCAGTTGAATCGCGGCAATTGCTTCTTCTTTCGATTTACCTTGTTTCTTCAAAACCATCAAACGGTTCCGCATCGTCTCAAACTTGGCATTCCAGGCAGCCAAATCTGCCTTCTTGCTGATCGGACCATGTCCTGGAATCACCGTTTCAGCTTCCAGTTTCAAAGCATTGTAAATCGACTTGTTCCACTCAACGCCACTCCCGCCATTTGCATAATCCACATATGGGCCGCCGGTGTTGAACATATCTCCCAAGTGCATCACGCGGTGCGCAGGAAAGTACACAGTAATGTCGCCGTTGGTATGGCCTCGTCCAAAATAGAATGCGCGGACTTCCTTACCACCCAAATGAATCGCCGTTTCTGAACCAAACGTCAATCTCGGAATACCAGGCATTTTTCCGGCAACCATTCGTTCACGGGCATTTTTATGTTGAACTATTTCCAGTCCCGGGATAGCCTCCGCCATTTTTTCATTGCCCCCGGTATGGTCGCCGTGGTGATGAGTGTTGATGATGTAGCGGATGGGTTTCGAGCTAATCGCTTTCACCTTTGTCAAAATCTCAGGCACGTCTTTTGCAAATTTGTCGTCCACCAGAATGATGCCTTCTTCGGTGGTGTAGACGGCCACATTCCCGCCGTTCCCCACAATCACGTGCAAATCGTCGGCAATCTTTTCAACCGTTAGGCCGGCCTGCTGGGAATTTCCCAACCAAAAACTGCCCAAGGCAACAACCATCGCGCCAGTGCGCAGAAGCATTGTATTCTTCAAATCAAGTTCCTCCCTTTAGCGGCTCATCCTAACACATTAGGCAGGTACCTGATACGATGGTGGAATCCCCTATGGCTTTGCGTTTTTACAATACCCTGACGCAACAGGTGCAGGAATTCGTGCCTGCCGACGGCAACACTGTCCGCATGTACACCTGTGGTCCTACCGTCTACAATTTCGTCCACATTGGCAATCTCAGAACGTTCACTTTTCAGGACCTGCTGCGCCGCTGGTTGCGCGCCAGCGGCTTTGCACTAAATCACGTGATGAACATCACCGACGTGGAAGACAAAATCATCCGTAGCGCTGTCGCGGCGAACCAGACAATTCAGGAATACACCAAGCCCTACGAAGAGGCGTTTCTTGAAGATTGCCAGACTCTGCGTTTTGAAAAGCCCGAGCGCATTGTTCGTGCCACCGAACACATTCCCGAAATGGCAGATCTGATAGAAAAGCTCACGGCGAAGGGTATGACGTATACCAGCGACGGCTCCGTTTACTTTCGCATTTCGCAATTCAAAGAATACGGCAAGCTCTCCCATAACGACTTTGCCGGAATGCGCGCCGGTGCGCGGGTTGATGTGGACGAGTACGATAAAGACGATGCTCGCGACTTTGTTCTATGGAAGATGAAGAAGGATGGCGAACCGTCCTGGCAGACTTCCATTGGCGATGGCCGCCCTGGCTGGCACATTGAATGCTCCGCCATGGCAATGAAGTATCTTGGCGAAACTTTGGATATTCATGCTGGTGGCGTGGATCTGGTTTTCCCCCATCACGAAAACGAAATCGCCCAATCGGAAGGCGTCACTGGAAAGCAATTTGCCCGATTCTGGCTCCATTCTGAGCACTTGGTGGTTGAAGGGCAGAAGATGTCCAAATCGCTCGGCAACTTCTACACTCTGCGCGATCTCATGGCGCTGGGCTACCAGCCGGAAATTATCCGGTACTTGCTTACCCAAGTGCCGTACCGCAACAAACTGAACTTCACCATGGACGGCCTGAAAGCCGCCGCCACCGCAATTGACCGTTTGCGAAATTACAAATTGCGTTTGGAAACTGACAAATATCCAACTGGGGCAAATGGCGAAATGGAAGCGCGCATTGCACAGGCCAAAGCCGATTTCACTGCTTCCATGGATGACGACTTAAACACTGCCGGTGCCATGGCTGCTGTCTTTGAATTGATTCGCGATACCAACACCGCTATGGACAATGGTCAGTTTATGGAAGCCAACCGCACATCAGCGCTGGCGTTTCTTCAATCGTTCGATTCCATTTTTGAAGTTCTGGAAGTGACCAAGTCAGAAGATTCCTTATCCGATGCCGAAATCGACACACTGGTAGCCGCACGTACCGCAGCAAAAAAGGCCAAGGATTTCGCAGGTGCGGACAAACTACGCAACGATCTTTTGGAGAAAGGCATTGTGCTGGAAGACACAAAAGAAGGCGTTCGCTGGAAAAGAAAGTGAGTATGGATATCAATACGAAAGCGGTCCATATCGGCGATCGCCGTAAGCCCGGCGCATACGTTCCCGTAACCACGCCGATCTACACAGCGGCAACCTATCTTTACGAAAACGTCGAAACCCTGGACAAAGTGTTCGCCCATGAACAGGAAGGCTACGCCTACGCCCGGTACGACAGTCCAAATAATTCGGGATTGGAAGAATTGTGTTCAGCATTTGAAAACGGCCACGGTGCCCTGGCTTGTGCCTCAGGCATGGCAGCTCTGCAGTTGGCGCTGTCCGCCGCTTTGATTGACCGCCGCAAACATATTCTTGCAGCCAGTGCCCTCTATGGTGCCACCATCAACTTGCTGATGAATGTGATGGCTCCTTTCGGTGTGGAAATTAGTTTCGTTGACATCACCGATCTGGCCGCACTCGAAGAAGCAATTCTCGAAAACAAACCCGGTTGCATCTTGATGGAAACCATTTCCAATCCACTGTTGCGGGTTGGGGACATTGCAAAAATTGCAGTACTTGCGCGCGCCAATAACGTGGCTCTAATCGTTGACAATACTTTCGCCTCACCCATGATTGTGCGCCCTCTCGATCTCGGCGCTCACATCGTGGTGCATAGCCTAACCAAGTATCTTTCCGGCCACGGAGACAGCATGGGTGGTGTGATTATCACCGACGCTGAGCATTTCGAGGTTATCCGCTCCCTATCTCGTACCTACGGCCCAATCCTCGGTCCCTTTGAAAGTTACCTCTGCTTCCGTGGAATGAAAACCTTTCCGTTGAGAATGGAAAGGCATTGCGCCAATGCCATTGAGGTGGCTCGATACTTGGAAAAGCATCCAGCCGTTGAGCGTGTCCACTTCCCGGATCAGCAGGATCACCCAGACAAGGAAACCATTGCCCGCCAGTTTACCCGAGGCATTTATGGCGGCATTGTCACATTTCTTGTGAAGTCTGCGGCAAAGCAGGACATCATGAATTTCATGGACCGGCTGAAGCTCGTCGTGCGAGGTACATCACTTGGTGATGTCCATAGCTTGATGCTTTACCCGCTGATCGCGTCCCATCGGGATCTTTCCCCCAAGCAGCGTCAACGCCAGGGTATTCACGATAATCTCGTGCGCCTCTCAGTCGGCATTGAATCGGCCGCTGACATTTGTGCCGATCTTGATCAGGCCCTGCGGTAAATGCCTGCGCCTCGCAATCGGACCATTCGTTTAACCAAAGCGGATCAAAGCCGGTTTCGCGCGCGACTGGCAAAATTGAAGGCTCCTGCCACTATAGCCGACGTGGAAAACAAAACCATCCATCAGGATCTGTTTTCCGTTCTGCCGTACCTTCCTGCGGCCTGCGCCGACCTGATTTTTGTAGATCCGCCATACAATCTGGATAAAGCCTTCGGAACATCTACTTTCAAAGCACGCACCCTCGACGCATATGCGGAGTGGCTGGAATCCTGGCTGCCCGCGCTGCTGCGAACCGCAAAGCCGGAAGCTACTGTCTATTTGTGCGGCGACTGGCGATCCTCCCCTGCCCTGCACCAAGTTGCAGCGAAGTATCTGACCATTCGAAATCGAATTACCTGGGAACGCGAAAAGGGTCGCGGTGCTTCTCGCAACTGGAAAAACGCCAGCGAAGATATTTTTTTCTGTACTTGTTCCAAACAATATTCGTTCAACGTGGATGCAGTAAAACTGCGCCGCCAAGTACGTGCCCCTTATCGCGATCGCAACGGCGAACCGAAAGACTGGCAAGCCACAGAAAAGGGAAACTATCGCGATACCTATCCATCCAACCTCTGGACAGACGTAACCGTACCATTCTGGTCGATGGCCGAAAATACGGAACATCCCGCCCAGAAACCAGAAAAGTTATTAGCCAAGTTGATTCTTGCCAGCACTCGCGAAGGCGATCTGGTCCTCGATCCTTTTCTAGGATCTGGAACCACCAGCGTTGTTGCGAAAAAATTGGAACGCCGTTGGATTGGAATTGAACAGAATCGTAATTACTGTATGCTGACCGAAAAGCGTCTGGAAATGGCCGGCCTCGATCCAAGCGTGCAAGGATACGAAGAAGGAGTTTTCTGGGAACGAAATTCCGGTTAAACCCAAAGTCGCAGATTGATCCTCCCAAAGTCCGGAAATCGTGATTGGGATCTGCGAACATTGACGTTATGCGGCGAATTCTGAACCCTTGTTTCGGCCTACTAATTTCCTTATCTGTTTCGGCGCAAACATTGGTGCTCTCGGGAGGAACAATTTGGGTGAGTCCCACTGCAGAGCCAGTTCACAAAGGGACAGTCCTGATCGAAAACGGACGCATTGCGTCAGTTGAGCGCGGTCGCATTCGAGTGCCTCGCGGAGCACGTGTGCTCGATTGTTCGGGTCTAACGATCCTGGCTGGGTTCTGGAATAGCCACGTCCACTTCTTTGAGCGGAAGTGGGAAGACTCCACTGCAATCCCGGCGCAAGAACTCGAGCAGCAAGTCCAGTCAATGAGCACAAGATTCGGGTTTACTAGCGTTTTCGACATCGCGTCAACTGGGAACAATACCAGAAGCATCCGTGACCGGATCGAACGTCACGAACTGCATGGACCCCGAATTCGCACTACAGGTGAAGCAATCGTAGCACCAGGTGCAGTTCCTCCGCCAAATATGCTTCGGATGATGGGGAACATGGTTTCCGCAAATCACGAGGTGACCAGCACCGATCAAGCAGAAGCGTCAGCGCGCTCACTTCTCAGCGCCGGCAGCGACGGTATCAAGATACACCTCCAACTCCCAATTGCCGAAGTTGTCATTCGGACGGTAGTTGACGAGGCGCATCGGGCTGGCAAACCTGTTTTCGTACATCCCAGCACCCGCGCTGACGTTCTAACTGCGGCGCGCTCAGGAGTGGACGTGCTCGCGCATACTACACCCTTTTCTGAATGGGATTCTTCCGTCGTGCCCGCGCTGTTGGACAAACGAGTGGCAATAACGCCGACGCTGACTTTGTGGCACTATGCTTTGAGGCACGGTCTTGTTTCAGTGCAAGATCGGGCCGTAAACCAGGCATTGGCTCAACTCAAAGCGTGGGCGAATGCTGGGGGAACTGTCTTGTTCGGGAACGATCTGGGTGCTGTGGAATACGACCCCTCTCAAGAGTACGAACTGATGTCCAAGGCCGGGATGAGCTTTCGCCAAATTCTGGCGTCGCTCACAACTGCACCTGCGGAAAGATTCGGAGACGCCATACGCTTGGGAAAGGTTGCCAGAGGCTTTGCGGCTGATCTGGCAGTGGTGGAGGGCGATCCCAACTTGAACATCCGTGCTTTGACCGCAGTCCGGTACACGATTCGCGATGGGCAAATTGTGTACAAAGCGCGCTAACGTTTAATCGAGCTACCCAACCCTATATCAATTTGTCCGTTTTAGCAATTTCAAGAAAGCCATCCACAACTCTTGTTCATCTCAATTTGCCTTCTTTTCAGCCACTTGCAAAAACGAAGCAGGTTTCACTTTCAAAACCTATGAGACTCTTTACACAGGAAGACAAATTGCTGGCCAGCAACTTCCCAAAAAGTCTAGTCCTCGAGGGAGATTAACTCTTCTGGGGTTCTGAATCTAATCTGAATCTCAAACATGGCTGAGCACTGTGAATGAGAGCTGTAAAAAGCAGGCTGCTTGGGTAGCAGTCACAAGATGAAAGGAGGAACTCCAGTTGAAAAAGATTTGCAGTATATGTTCGCGAGGCTGTAGTACGTTTGCACGCAATTCAGGTTAGAGCAGATCCTGCATCATCTCAGCAACGTGCTGATCCATCTGCGATTCACTGCTTTTCAAAGACCACATCACTCGGCCGCGATCTCCAATTGGGCGGTTCTGACTTAACTTGAATTTGCCTTCCATCGTTTCAATGGGCATTCGAAACGCAACAATGCCTTTGATCAAATTATCAATGTCCGGCGATTCCAAATCGAATCCCCAAGGATTTTCCCGGCCGGATTCGAACTGGCTAACAAGCCGCTGCAACAATTCCTTCACTGCAGTCGCCTCTGAAATCACCTGCGGCTTTCCAGTAATGTGAACAGCTGTGTAATTCCAAGTGGGCACGCTGTGTTCTGGATCTGCATACCAGGAAGGAGAGACGTACGCATGAGGACCATGGAAGATTGCCAAAGCACTGATACCAGCCTCAATATCACGAGATTGCGGATTACCCCTTGCCAAGTGGGCAACCAAATTCCCGTCCTCCAAGAGCATTGGCAAATGGGAGGCAATCAAACCCTCAGCACCTTGGGTAATCAGCAGCCCAAAACTGTTCGACGCTGCAAACTGTCTTAGAACCTGTTCGTCTTGGATGCGGAAGTGTTCAGGAATGTACACTTTCGTAATTCTAGCGGAAATAAAACCCGATTAGGCTTCCACTGGGACTGCTTCAAGAGTATGCGCCGCTTCGCTCATGTTCGAATAAGTCAAAGTGACCAAAGTTTTCTCAATATTTTCGCCGGTTTCAATCATAGTGGCCAGATGTGCCGCTGCTAGCTTGGAACACCACGGATCCGATAGGACTCGCCCTGTTTCAGCACTCAACTTGAGGAGAAACGGGTGAGAAAGAGCTAGAACTTTTTCCTCGGCAATGTCGCCCGATTTGATCAGGAACTTTACATCCACTGCATCTGCATGGCGAATGGTGATGGCGTTTTGTTGCCAAAGGAACTCTACCTCCCAAACTGCACCGAAGGCGTCCGTGACTTTGAAATTGCGGTAATTCTCCATGAACTACCATTGTAGCCAATTCTTGTCTAACCCTGAGAACGGGAGAGCGAAAGAAACTCTGCGCGAGTTTCCTTCGTTCTAAAAGCTCCCAACATGGAACTGGTTACCGTGCTTGAACATTGCTTTTCCACACCGCGCATCATCATGCAAAAGTGCTGAGCTTCAACAATCACGCCAACCCCTTTGGGCCGAGTTACTTCTTGAATTGCCTCGGCAATTTGGTGCGTCAACCTTTCCTGCACTTGCAGACGGCGAGCAAACATGTCGATGATCCTGGGAATTTTGCTCAAGCCAATAACCTTGCCTTCAGGAAGGTACGCCACATGTACTTTTCCATAGAAGGGCAACATATGATGTTCGCAGAGGCTATAGAATTCAATGTCTTTAACAATGACCATTTCGTCATAATCAACATCAAACAATGCATCGTTAACCAAGTCACCAAGGCTCTGGGTGTACCCTCGTGTCAGGTGTTGCATCGCTTTTTCAAAACGCAAAGGCGTCCGTAACAAACCGTCACGATCTGGATCTTCGCCTAAGCTCACCAGCATCTTCCTAACTTGACCTGGAATGCCCATTGAGCCGGTTGTTTCGAGCTCTTCAATTTCTTGATGGATAGTTTCTCTCATATCGTTATTGTTCTGATGACTGAATTACGAATTGGTTTCTCTTTGTTTCTTGAATCCGGATATCCAGAAGAGTGGGAAAGTGTACAGGCCAAACAGCCAGCAGCCTTTCTTGTATCACTTCACCAAGCACTTCGGTGGTAGCCATTCTGTCCTTGAACTCAGCAATATCGTCGTTAATGTAACGATGATCAAGATACTTCACCACCCGTTCCATTACAATTTCGTCCAAAGCCGCCAAGTCTACTACTCGCCCCGTAGAAGAATCAACTTCTCCCCTTACACCTATCTCCACTCGATAGTTATGACCATGACCATGCGGATTGTTGCACTTTCCGAACAACTGGTGATTTTGCTCGGCACTGAACTGCGGTACATTCAACCTGTGCGATGCACAAAAATGGTAGGCACGTGTCAGCCGAATCATCCCCTGCCCCCGCGATATTCAACAAAACAATCATCGGTTTCGTAAAGTCGAACACAATCCAATTTCCCAGGTCCCGTCGAGAAATGAGGCTCCAGCCGTTTCCATATCTCAATGGCGATGTTCTCGGTGGTAGGAATTACTTTGTCGAAAGGAGGCACTTCAAAGTTTAGGTGCCGGTGGTCCATCGGCTCCACCACTTCCTGGTTCATGATGTCCTTCAGGTCCTTCAGGTCGTAAACCATTCCCGTAACAGGGTCTGGGGTACCAGCCAAAGTCACTTCAAGGACGAAATTGTGGCCGTGTCCTTTACCGTTTGCCGCTGGGCCATATAGGGCAAAATTCTGCTCATCGCTTAATGCTTCGTTGCGGCAAATGTGTGAGGCGGAAAATTCTGCGCGCCTGATTATTAACATAGGTTTCAATTCTTAGATGCGGCTCCTTACCCGAAGGTGCGAAAATCAAGGTTACCTTAAATTATCATGCCTTCTTCATCGGACAAACTCTGGAATGGTTTGATGGCGGTTCTTCTGGCCGCCTTCTGCTACGTAATCTATGACTCGTTCACCGAACGTTTGGTGGAAGTGGGTGACACCGGCCCTAACTTTTCCATCACAACCGACGCCGGAAAAAAAGTTACACGAGACAATTTTGGCGGCAAAATCCTAGTCCTCAACTTCTGGGCCTCCTGGTGCCAACCTTGTGTGGAGGAAATTCCGTCCCTCAATGAGCTACAAAAACAGTTGGGGCCAAGCGGTCTGGTTGTCCTAGGCATTTCAGTGGATAAGAACAAGAAGAGCTACGATCTTTTCCGCAAGCGGGCACGCTTAGTATTTGACACCTCTCTTGATTCCGAGGCCAACATCAGCGCCTCCTATGGGACGTTCAAATATCCGGAAACCTACATTATGGGTCCCGACGGAAAGGTAATTGAAAAGATCATCAGTAATCGCAACTGGGTAACAGATCCGGTTTTTGAACGGCTGAAAGGGCTACTAAAGCGATGATTCCCGCTGACGCATTTAAACAGCTTGAAGCGCTGGTGGGGTCGCAGAATCTGCTCACTTCATCCGAAGACTTGCGATTGTACGAATACGATGGCGGCGTGGATAAGCACAAACCCGAGGTGGTTGTCTTCCCGCGAACCACCGCGCATGTTTCCGGTATCGTCAAGATTGCCAATCAGTTCAACCTTCCATTCGTTGGTCGCGGAGCAGGAACCGGACTAAGCGGCGGCGCTATTCCCCGGGCTGGCGGCATCATGATCAATTTCGCCCGCATGAATCGTATTCTTGAAATCGATCTTGAAAACGAACGCGCCGTTGTCGAACCAGGAGTAGTGAATCTTGATATCACTTTGGCAGTGCAGGGACAAAAATATTTTTACGCCCCTGACCCTTCCAGCCAACGCGCCTGCACAATTGGCGGCAACGTAGCTGAAAACGCCGGTGGGCCGCATACTTTGGCATATGGCGTAACAACCAATCATGTTCTTGGCCTAGAATTAGTGCTTCCCAACGGAGAAATTTATACAACCGGCGGCAAGGAAACCGATCAGCCCGGCTACGATCTGGTTGGACTATTCACGGGGTCGGAAGGCACCATGGGCTTGGTAACGAAAATTGTCATCCGCCTTATGCGCACTCCCGAAATGGTGAAAACCATGTTGGCTATTTATGATTCTGCAGACGATGCCGGCAATACAATTGCCCTGATTACTTCCAGAGCTATCTTACCCGTGGCCGTAGAAATGCTGGATGGCGTTATGCTCCGCATGGTTGAAGAAGCAACTCACGCAGGCTATCCTCTGGACGCTGCCGCAGTTTTGCTAATGGAATTCGAAGGGCTGACTGAAGCTGTTGAAGACCAACTGGAACAGGTGCAACAAGCCTGCTTAGAAACCAAAGCCCGAGAAGTCCGGATTGCTAAAACCAGCGAAGAGCGTGACCTTTTATGGAAAGGCCGTAAGAACGCCTTCGGTGCGGTAGGACGGGTGAGTCCTTTCTATTACGTGCAAGACGGAGTTGTACCAAGAGGAAAAATCGCCGTAACACTGCGGGAAATTCAAAAGATCTCCGAAAGATACAGTTTAACCATCAGCAACATATTTCATGCTGGCGACGGCAACATGCACCCCATCATCCTCTTTGATGCCCGTAAGCCAGGTGAGCTAGAACGGGCGCAAAAAGCTGGTGATGATATCTTGATGTTCTGCATCAAAGTAGGAGGCACCATCACAGGTGAACATGGAGTGGGGATGGAAAAGACCGAATTAATGTCGCATTTGTTCACGGAAGATTCTCTCCAGATGATTCGCAGCATCAAGCAGCTATTTGACCCAACTTGCCGTCTTAACCCGGACAAAGTTCTGCCCCTGGGTAAAGGTTGCATGGAAATCCACCAACGTCCGTTGACCACTTCCAATATGTTGTAGATGTAAACTCACAAGTGGTTCTACACTTAAATTATGTTGCGTTCGTTCACCTTTCTGGCATTTTGGTTTTGGCAGGCAGACTTGCAACAGGAAGGCATTAAGGCCCTGGAGCAACAGCAATATTCTCAGGCTGCCGAACTTTTCCGGAAGGCAGTAGCGCAGGATCCCAAGAACTTCGCAACACACTTTCACTTGGGTCTTGCCCTAAGCCTTTTGAACCAGGATGCAGAAGCGATCAGTGAATACAAGAAAGTTTTGGAACTGGATGCCAGTGTTTATGAAGCCCAATTGAACGTTGGAATTCTTCTGCTGCGACAAAAGCAGACGGCAGATGCAATTGCACCCCTGAAAGCAGCAGCTAGCCAGAAACCAAAGGAATTCAGACCCAATTACTATTTGGGAGAAGCACTCCTGGCCTCGAGTGATCCTGCTGCGGTCGCAGCTTTCCAGGCTGCACTCCTATCGGATTCAAAATCAGCATCAGCTACTGCTGGCTTGGCACGCGCATTCGCAAAGAGTGGAAAACTATCCGAAGCTGCCCCGCTCTACCATCGAGCTGTGGAATTGGACCCTGGATTCCAGGACTTACTATTAGAGCTTGCAGATTTGCATGAAAAAGCTAAACAGCCGGATGAGGCTCTTGCGATCTACCAAAAGTTTCCTCAGTTGCCTGGTGTGTCCGAACGAATGGGATCTCTACTTCTTGAAAAAGGAACACCAGAACAGGCCGTGCCAATACTGGAGCAAGCCGTAAAATCGGATCCCACTAGTGCCAACAAATTTGCATTGGCTACGGCCTACATACGCATCAAACAGGGAGAAAAGGCAGTTCCATTGCTTACTTCCGCTGCCAACAGTGAACCTAAAAACTGGCAATTACTGATGACACTTGGACGCTTGCTGCGTGATATGAAGCAATATCCTAATGCTGCTAACGTTTTCCTTCGAGCCGCACAATTGCAGCCCCAAACCAAAGAATCCTGGAGCGAACTGGGAGGCATGCTTTTCTTGAGCGAAAATTATCCCCAAGCCTTAACTGCGTTTGATAAATTAATCGAATTAGGGAATCCGTCGACGGGAGCTTATTACTTCCGGGCCATTACGCTTGACCACATGCATCAGTACAAACTTGCGTTGCCGGCCTATGAGAAGTTTCTCGCTCTAAGCGAAAATAAGAATCTGGAGGAAGAATTCAAGTCCCGGCAAAGAATCAAAGTCATTGTGAAGGAGTTAGCAAAGCATTGAAGTTCGCGCGATCAATTCTCTTCGTGTTTATCATTGCAACCTTGGCTTGGGCTGACCTCGCTTCCATTAAAGAAAACCCAGCAGCCGATAAACGTGCGCTCCTAGCTCTTGATCATGCTGGCAAAACTTTAAGCAACATCCGTGAAAATCTGGCGAAAACCAACTTGACTAGCTTGAAAGTACAACTGGATGAATTTAGCGCCGCGATGGAATTGACGGTTGATTCCTTGGCAGCAACTGGCAAGAGTCCAGCTAAAAGCCCCAACTTGTTCAAGAAGACTGAAATGCAATTACGCATTTACATGCGCAAACTGAAAACACTGGAACATGATCTGAACGTGGAAGAGCGGCCATTGATCACTCCGGTTATTGCCCGTGTGGAAGAAATTCAGGACAATCTGGTTCAAGGTATTATGAAAAAGAAATGAACTGCCGCCTACTTCTTGGAATCGCGTTACTTTGCTCACTGGCCTTCGGACAGCGGGATTTCCTAACCGTCGACGAAGGGGATCAGATCCGCGAAGTCCAGGAACCCAATGAGCGTTTGAAGCTCTACTTGAAATTCAGCCGCATACGCATCGATATGATCAAGCAGGCCATCGCCAAGGAAAAGGCTGGACGCTCTGGTTTGATCCACGACACGCTGGAAGATTACACAGCAATCATTGAGGCCATTGATAAGGTGGCGGAAGACGCGTTAAAGCGAAAAGTCGATATCACCGAAGGAATGGCCGTGGTAGCCAAAGCGGAAACGGAAATGACGGCCGCCTTGAAGAAAATATTGGACGGGAATCCGAAAGACCTTCCGCGGTATGAATTCGCACTGTCCACTGCTATCGACACAACGAACGATTCCATTGAACTTTCTCAGTCTGACCTCAAGGAACGAACTCGCGATGTGGAACAAGTTGCAGCAAAACAGAAAAAAGATCGAGAAGCCATGATGTCCACCAAAGAGCTGGAAGAAAAGAAAGTGGTGGAAAAGAAAGAAGGCGAATCCAAACAACGCAAGGCTCCGACGCTTCGCCGCAAGGGTGAAGTGGAGGAAAAGAAGTAGAAGCGGATTAGCGCCGCTCTACTTCAGTTCCCCTGTTCAGGATTTCCAAATAGCGGTCATATACAAAAATCCTCCGACGCTGTTTTCCCGTCGTCTCCTTCACGATTCCCAACTTTTGCAAGTGTCCAATGGACTTTGCCACGGTGGGTTCTGAAACCTCCATTCTGGCCGCCACATTAGGAATGGACACAATCGGATTCCGCTGCATGTATTGATATACCAGCATCGCCGAAGCCGCCGGCCGCCGGAGGCTTTCAATCAGCTTTTTATCCTGGGCAAATAACGCCAGGATCTGATGGGCAGTCAGCGCCGAATCATTTGCGGTTTGCCTGACCCCTTCCAGGAAAAACTCCCCCCAAACTTCCCAATCGCCAGTTTGCCGAACCCGATCGAGCAATTCGTAATAGGTAGAACGATTCTGCTTGAAGTACAAACTCATGTATAGAATCGGCTCCCGCAACACTCCGCTGGTACAGAGCAACATGGGAATTAGAACACGCCCAATTCTTCCATTGCCATCCAGAAACGGATGAATCGTCTCGAACTGGACGTGGATCATGGCGATTTTCAGCAGCAGCGGCAAATCGCGTTGATCATTGTGGATGAACAACTCCAATGCACCCATCAACTCCATGATCTTGTCAGCCGGCGGAGGCACAAACATTGCATTGCCTGGGCGAGTCCCTCCAATCCAATTCTGGCTTCGTCGAAATTCCCCTGGCTCTTTATCGCTCCCACGTCCCTTCGAAAGCAGGATTTCGTGCATTTCCCGCACCAGCCGCAGCGACAGCGGAAAACCATTCCGCATCCGATTCAAACCGTGACTCATGCATGCCACATAGTTGGAAACCTCAGTCACATCGCGCAAAAGGGCACCCGGAATGTCTTCATGCTCAGACATCAGGAACTCAGAAATTGAGGATTGTGTCCCTTCGATTTGAGAAGAAAGCACTGCCTCCTTTCGAACATAGAAATAAAGGAACAACGGGATGTCCGGCAGCAGATTCGTCAAGCCATCCAACCGACCAACCGCCTGATTGGTGATATCCAACTGGCCAACCATGCCAACTGTGGACATTGGCGGCGTAGGTGGAAGGGCCTTAGGAATGTAGGCCCGCACCTGTTCGTCACCAAAGGTTGTGGTGATATAGCCGCCGATTGTGTTGAAGTCCCGTGTCATCCTTTCCTTACGGATTCAATAAGGAAAGAATAACATAGTTTTGTTTTCTTGTGAAGCGATGGGCTTACAGTAATTGGAATCGTTTATTGTTTTATAACAAGATACGAGATGCAATATCCTTTCCTTATGAATTCAACAAGGAAAGGATATTCTATTTCCAAATATAAAAGCCCTCCCCGAAAGGAGGGCTTCTAAAACAAACCCGAACAATTTATCCAAACTGAAAGCTCGGTTAAGCCGTCCGGTTAGCCTCACCTTTGAGGCCGGCCAGTGCAGCTTGTGCTGCCGCTAGACGGGCAATCGGTACTCTGTAAGGGGAGCAGCTGACGTAATCCATGCCAACGCGATAGCAGAACTCGACGCTGGATGGTTCACCACCGTGCTCGCCACAAATCCCAACTTCCAAATCAGGCTTGGTGCTACGGCCCAGTTTCACGGCCATGTCCACCAATTTACCAACACCACCCTGATCCAGAACTCCGAACGGATCACCCGCGAAAATCTTCAAGTCCTCGTATTCCTTTGAGAACTTCGTATAATCATCGCGCGACAGGCCCATTGTGGTCTGCGTCAAATCGTTGGTACCAAAGCTGAAGAAGTCGGCCTCGGTTGCGATCTCATCGGCCGTGATTGCGGCACGCGGAATTTCGATCATAGTACCGATCATGTAATGCTGATCCTTCAACCCGGCCTTGCCCAGGACTTCCTCGGCAATCCCTTTGACGATGGCCTTCTGGTGCGCCAGTTCCTTCACAGAACCAACCAGCGGAATCATCACTTCAGGAATAACCTTGACGCCCTTCTTGGCCACCAACGCCACAGCCTCAAAAATTGCTCTAGCCTGCATTTCGGTGATCTCTGGATAGGTAATTCCCAAACGGCAACCACGGTGACCCAACATCGGGTTAAATTCGTGCAGTTCTTCTACACGCTTCAAAAGATCAGGCAGTTTTTTCTTCAACTCGCCGACAGCGCAGCCGTAGCTGGCAGCCATTTCTTTCTTCTCTTTGGGAGTTGCGTGCGGGAGTTTCGCCACATCCACCATCAGATGTTCGCGTTTGGGAAGGAACTCATGCAGTGGCGGATCAAGGGTACGAATGACCACCGGGAAGCCATCCATTGCTTTGAACAGACCAGCAAAATCGGAACGCTGCATGGTCAGCAATTTCTGCAAGCACTTCTTACGATCTTTCACATTATCCGCAAGAATCATCGCCACAACATGGGGCAAACGATCTTCGGCGAAGAACATGTGTTCGGTACGGCACAATCCGATTCCCTCAGCGCCAAACTTGCGAGCAACTTTGGCATCGTGAGGAATATCAGCATTGGCGCGAACGCCGAACTTGCCGCGAAATTCATCGGCCCAGCCCATGAACTCAGCAAATTCACCGCGAGTAGGATCGGCCTCGTTGGTCTTAGCCTGACCCAGATAAACATTGCCGGTGGTGCCGTCAATGGAAATCCAATCGCCTTCTTTCACCGTCACACCGGCGCACGTAAACAGCTTCTTGTGCTCGTCGATCTTGATTTCGCCGGCACCGACAATGCAAGGGCGGCCCATTCCACGTGCAACAACGGCAGCGTGAGAGGACTTGCCACCTACGGCGGTTAAAATACCCTTTGCGGCATCCATTCCAGCAATGTCGTTTGGAGTAGTTTCTTTGCGCACCAGGATAACAGGCGATTTTACAGCGGCGGCCACAACATCTTCAGCCGAGAAATAGCAGCGGCCGACGGATGCACCGGGTGATGCAGCAATGCCTTGGGAAAGCTTCTTCAATGTCTTCAAAGATGCAGCATCGAATACAGGATGCAACAATTGATCTAACTGCGCCGGAGCTACGCGCATTACCGCTTCCTGCTTGCTGATCAGGCCTTCCTTAGCCATTTCGACGGCCAAACGGAGTGCCGCTGGACCAGTACGTTTCCCGTTGCGGGTCTGCAACATGTACAACGTATTGTCTTCCACCGTGAACTCGAAATCCTGCATGTCACGGTAGTGCTTTTCCAGGCTGTTGGTGATTTCGCGCAGTTGTTTGTAGACTGCGGGCATCGCTTTAGCCAATTCAGAAATTGGGCTTGGGGTACGAATACCTGCCACCACATCTTCGCCTTGGGCGTTGATCAGAAATTCGCCGTAGAAAACCTTTTCGCCGGACGCGGGATCGCGTGTGAAGCCTACGCCAGTTGCCGATGTTTCACCGAGGTTGCCGAACACCATGGCTTGAACATTCGCCGCAGTGCCAATTTCATCGGGGATCTTTTCCATCTTGCGATAATATGCTGCTTTGTCGTTCCACCAGGATCTGAAGACAGCATCGCGCGACATCATCAATTGAACGTGCGGATCCTGCGGGAATTCCTTACCCGTCTCTTTCTTCACCAGCTTTTTGTAATCTTCGATAACCGAGGCCAGATCTTCGGCGCTCAAATCCGTATCCAGCTTTACTTTGCGCTTGGCTTTCATGGCGTCAAAAATATGGTTGAACTTCTCCATATGGATGTCCAAGGCAACTTCGCCAAACATCTGCAGAAAGCGGCGGTAGCAATCATTGGCAAATCTGGGATTGTTCGACTTGGCGGCCAACACCTTCACCGTGACATCGTTCATGCCAAGGTTCAGAATGGTGTTCATCATGCCAGGCATGGAGAACTTCGCGCCACTGCGAACACTAAGCAGCAATGGATCTGTAGCACTGCCCAGCTTTTTACCCGTGCGTTCTTCCAAAGTACGCAGAGCAACATTCATTTGGTCTTCAATTTCTTGTGGAACCTTGTTTCCGTTCTTGAAGTAAATGGTGCAAACTTCAGTGGAAACGGTGAAGCCCGGAGGCAGTGGAATTCCAGCCAGGCTCATTTCAGCCAAGCCAGCGCCTTTGCCGCCGAGGATCTCTTTCATGGAACCATTGCCGTCGGCCGTACCTGCGCCCCAGCTAAAAACGTGTTTCTTCATTAAAATAAACTCTCCTGAATTACGTGTGCCTTTGGGGGCATCCGATAGTCAACTCAATCTTCCAAAGCTCTCAAACTTGCCCTGAATATTTCTCAATAGAGATATCCTGTTTAACAAAATGGTGTCATCTTTGTGCATGACCAAAACGCCATCAAGGTATTCGTTAATTGGTCGAGACATTCGCTTCAGTATTGCTAATACGGAGTCGTAGTTTTGCATCTTGATGGCCTCATCAAACTCTTTCCCATATGAAAGAAATGCTTCATTTAGTTGCGTTTCAACGCCAACAATTAGAAGCGTCGCGTCAAAGGGAGGAGCCCCTGCGGGTGCTACAGGTATTTTGCCTTGATCTAACGCGTGATCACACATATTCTTAACTCGTTTAAAAGCTGTACGCACATCGAGTAGTTCATCATCCCATTTGCTAGTTGTAGCTGACAGCCGTCGGACCAAATCTTTTGGATCGTACCAGCACTCCTGTTGATCATAAGTAAATCGCGAAACTTCTTCCAATGGAAATCCTTTGATCTCGTGGAGATAATAGAGTAGTCTCTCTTTGAAGAAAGGCTCAAGATTGTTGGAAACTAAGAACTTCTTCAATTTCGACCCGACGACTAGTTCACCTTCGATCAAGATCTTCACAACACCTTGCATCGCGCGGCGCAACGCAAACGGATCTTTCGATCCAGTCGGTTTCATGCCTACACTGAAGCATTTACTCAATGTATCCAATTTGTCAGCCAGACCAACAGCTTGCCCACCCGGTGTTGAAGGTATCGAATCTTCCATGCTCAACGGTTTGTAGTGCTCGTAAACGGCTAAAGCAACCGCCTCGCCTTCACCCTGCTCTCTTGCATACAACCCCCCTACAATACCTTGCAGATCAGTAAATTCCTTGACCAACTCCGTGGTCAAATCAGCCTTAGCCAAATATGCAGCGCGAGCGGCGTCTTCGCCACCCAATTTACGAGCAAGATCCACCATCCGATTTGTCTTCTCCAGATAGGTACCAAGCTTGGCCTGAAACGTAACCTTGCCCAAATCTTCCACACGATCAGCCAATTTCCGCTGCTGATCCACATCCCAGAAAAATTTCGCATCGTTAAATCTGGCACGAATGACGCGTTCGTTGCCACGCTGCACTATCCCTTCGTTGTCGTTGTCGATGTTCATCACCGCAACAAATTGGTTGCTCAGCCCGCCATCCGCTTTTTCTACCGAGAAATTTTTCTGATGATGGCGCATCACCATCACCAACACTTCCTTGGGTAATTGCAAATAGCTCTCGTCGAAATTACCAATAATCGGCGAGGGCCACTCAGTGATGTAAGTCAAAACGTGAAGCAGTTTTTCATCGGTCTTAACATTCGCACCCAGTTTGGCAATCCCATCCAGAATCCGCTTCCGCCGTTCAGTCGCGCGTACCAAGACGTGATTTTCGCGCAACGATTGCTCGTAGTTTTCATACGTCACCGGGATCGGGCCTTTGCTCAATCGCCTATGCCCATAGGTAACATTCCCTGAAGTCACCCCAGCAATTTCGAACTTCACAACATCATCGCCAAGCAACGCCACTATCCAACGGATAGGACGAATAAACCGGGGACCACCTTTCCCTGTCCAATACATCGTCTTGGGGAAATACAACTTCAAAATGAGGTCGGGCAGTGCCTCGGCAAGAATTACACTAGTTGTCCGTCCAACCATTTTCTTGCGATAAGCGAAGTACTCACCTTTGTCAGTTGTGAGTGTTTCCAGTACGTCCAGGGTTACACCCTGCTTCTTCGCAAACCCATTTGCAGCACCGGGACCAGCCGATTTTGGCGGCCCGGTAACCAGATCTTCGCCGTCGCTTTGTCCGGCAGGCAGACCTTCGGCCCACAGCGTCAACCTTCGAGGAGAAGCATCCACAGCCTTCAGGGAACCAGCCAGGTTATTCGCAGCAAGCAACTTCGTAAAGTCCTCACCCAACTGCTTCAGTGCAGGCTCAATCATCCAATCAGGAATTTCTTCGGCACCAATCTCCAGCAGGAAGTTCATCGCACAGCCTCCTGCAGAACCCATGCTTGCGCCACACCTACAGCCAGCTTGCGAACTCGCGCAATCACGCCGACCCGTTCTGTCACCGATATCGCGCCTCTGGCGTCCAGCAAATTGAAATTATTAGAGCACTTCAGTACATGTTCGTAGGCGGCAAGCAACGGATAACGGCGCTTGTCTTCGTAATCAGCAAACCCATCAATCAAACGTTGACCTTCTTTTTCGTGAAGGGCGAAAAGCTGCCAAAGCATATCCACATCAGCCATTTCGAAGTTATAAACGGAACCCTGCAATTCATCGTTATAGCGCACGTCACGGTACTTGAAACCAGGCGCCCATTCAATGTCGTAAACACTCTCCACCCCTTGCAAGAAAGCTGTAAGCCGTTCCAAGCCGTAGGTGATTTCCGCGGGAACTAGTTCCAGATCCACACCACCGCATTGCTGAAAGTAGGTGAACTGAGTGATCTCCATCCCGTCCAACATCACTTGCCAACCGATTCCCCAGGCCCCTAAAGTGGGCGACTCCCAGTTGTCTTCCTCAAGCTTCAAATCATGCTTGGTTAGATCAATTCCAATGGCCTGAAGGCTACCCATATAGAGTTCCAGTACATCGGCCGGAGTGGGTTTTAAAATTACTTGCAGTTGTTGGTGCTTATATAAACGGTTCGGATTATCGCCATAGCGGCCATCGGCGGGCCGTCTGCTTGGCTGCACATAGGCAACTTTGTAGGGCTTGGGTCCCAAGACGCGCAGAAACGTTTCCGGACACATGGTTCCTGCACCCACTTCCATGTCGTAGGGTTCCTGGATAATGACGCCGCGATCGGCCCAATATTGTTTTAGCTTGAAAAGCGTTTGTTGATATAGATCCATGGCAGTTTACAGAGATTCAAGCACCGGAACAGTAATTAGCCGTCGTTCAATTTGATTTTCAATCGCCCTGATCATTTGCCTTCGCAAATCCGCTGCACTTGCGCGGGTTTGTTCACCCATTTCAGCAACTGGCATGCGGGCCATTTCCTGCGCTAATCTCAATGAATCCTCACTCACTCTTAGTTCCGGCAAAAATCCGGATAATTTCACGGCCCAAAAACTAAAATAATTCACAGCAGACCAAGGTCCTTTTGAAGGAGCCAACCTCATCTGAGTCACAACTGCGCTCAGCAGCCTGAAGAACTTCTCATTCGGCTCATGGGGCGGAAGCAAATGTTCAGAAACTTCCGTTAAATAATCAAGAGCCACACTCATCGCATAATCGCCGGCCAAACCAAACGGGCTAGAAATAACCTCACACCCATCCAAACGCGCAAGCTCCGAATTTTCTCGCTGGAAATAATCCATTCGCACCAACGATAACCGTTCAAGCCCACTGCCAAAAGGACTTTTGGGCTTTCTTGCCCGTTTGGCGACACCGCGCAGCTTCCCCTCGTCTTTGGTGAAGAAGCTAACCACGAGATCAGCTTCACCAAACGGATAAGTTCGGAGAGTGAAGGCTTCGCTGGACCGCGCTGGCAACGGGACTAAGAGCCTGAATCAGAATCTAAAGTTTTAGGTTAGCACAGCTGGAAAATATTGAAAAAATTAACCCATTCCGCTAGCCACTTGTACACCCGGCAAACTATAATGCCCTTTTCCCCTAAACACACAAATGCTCCTTTACGCACTCACCATTTTCCTTTCAGCATTCTTGCTTTTTCAAGTGCAGCCGCTCATTGCCAAGATTATTCTGCCCTGGTTTGGAGGCTCTGCCGCAGTTTGGAATACTTGCATGCTCTTCTTTCAGGCAGCCTTGCTTGGCGGATATGGTTATGCCCACTGGATTATTCAAAAGCAGAGGACAGATCGGCAAATCAAGATCCACAGCATCTTGTTGGGTGTGAGTATCCTGGCGCTGCCCATCATGCCTGGCAATCAGTGGAAACCCAGCGGCACGGAAAATCCATCAACCGCAATATTGCTTTTGTTGCTGGTCACTATCGGCTTACCGTATTTTCTGCTATCGACCACAAGCCCCTTGCTGCAGGCCTGGTATTCGCGTCAGTTCAACGGAGCCATTCCATACCGTCTGTTTGCTCTTTCAAACTTCGCATCACTTCTGGCGTTGCTCAGCTATCCTCCACTAGTTGAACCGAACTTCAGCGCAAGAACGCAAGCCTACGCATGGTCAGGGGGCTATGCACTTTTCGTCCTGGCTTGTATTTTCACTGCATGGAAAAGCAAGGATGCCGTGTTCCACGCCGAAGCCGATCAAAGCGCAGCCATCCCGCCGACCGTAGGCGATCAATTTATGTGGATGGGCCTTTCTGCTTGCGCCTCTATTCTTCTGCTGGCTGTCACAACGCATCTCACCCAGGACGTTGCGGCTATCCCGTTTCTATGGCTGATTCCCTTGGTTCTTTACCTTCTAACCTTCATTCTGGCTTTTGAGACTTCACGTTTCTACTACCGTCCAGTTTTTCTCCCCTTGGCCTTTCTATCTTTGGGACTTGTATCCTGGTTGCTTAAGCCGGATCGCGCCGCGTGGCTACCCAACGCTTTTCCGGATCCCTCTGACTGGGGCATGCCGCGCCTTATCGCAGCCTACTCCTTGTCCATGTTTTTTATGGCGTTGGCTTGCCATGGCGAACTTGCTCGCCTCAAACCGCACCCTCGTTATCTAACAAGTTTCTATTTCATGCTTTCCATTGGCGGAGCAGTCGGTGGCGTGTTCGTCGGGTTGCTAGCTCCAAACCTTTTCAATTCCTATTACGAATTTCCCGGTGGCCTGGCATTGACAGCGATTCTGCTCTGTTTAGCGATGGTACGCGGCCAGGAACAGTGGATTGAGGAAAGTAAGATTCGAATGGCTGGTCTGGCAGTTGTAGTGCTTTGCCTGGGCGCCTTCATGATGCAGCTTGGCCGCGTTGTGCGCCATGAACTGGATGGGTACCGCGTGGTGATGCGCAATTTCTACGGCCAGTTACGAGTGGAGGAAGAAGGCGGGATCCGCAAATTGATGCACGGCGTCATTAACCATGGCCAACAGTATGTGGACCCTGCCAAGCGCCGCGTAATTAGCAATTATTATTGTGCGGAATCCGGTGTTGGAAAACTGATGGGTGCCCGACTTCCCGGAGTCCCGCAGCGGGTGGGCATCGTTGGACTCGGTACGGGGAACCTTACGGCTTATGCGCGAAAGGGGGATGCTTATCGTGTCTATGAAATCAATCCACAAGTGATCCAACTCGCCAATTCGGAATTCACTTATCTAAAAGATGCAGAGACTCCAATTGAATTGTCGTTGGGGGATGCAAGGCTATCGCTGGAACGGGAACCAGTTCAGAATTTCGACGTTCTGACCATCGACGCGTTTTCCGGCGATGCAGTTCCTGTGCATCTTTTGACCAAAGAAGCCTTCGCTCTTTATTGGAAGCACATGAAACCCAATGGAGTTTTGGCGGTCCACATTTCCAATAAGTATCTGGAATTGAAACCCGTCGTAGCAGGCAGTGCCGCCAGTGCCGGCAAGAAAAGCTTGGTTATTGAATATGACGAAACAGAGGATCCTGGAGAGATTTGCTTCGGCTCAACTTGGGTGCTGGTGTTGTCCGCTGAAACAGCAGCGTCGTTGCCGAACCTAATGAAGCAAGGTCAGATCGAGCAACCTACTGCGGGGTTCCGCACTTGGACCGATGATTTTTCCAGCATGTTCGGTATTTTGAAAAAGTAATCTACTTACGGTTCCACTTTGGTCACCTTCAACTCAACCCGTTCGGTGGAACCTTCCTTCACAACAATCTTTGCCCCATCATTTTCAAAACGGCGCATGAATTCTGGATCTTTGTACAACTCAGCAGTAATGGCTGACCATGCGTATACTTTATAGTTTCCGGGCGCAAGACCAGACACCTGGAATTTCCCATCTGTATCGGTAGTCGCAGTCTTTATCAAGTAGGGCTGCATCGGCTGCGCTGGATCGGGAAGGACGGTCACTGGCAATCCAGGCGCAGCAACATCACCTTCTTTAACCGTTCCCGAAGCAAGTCCAGGATTGGTTCCCAAAGTAATTTCAATTTTCGAGCCAGAGGATGCGCCGCTTAGATCGATCCCAGTCTGCGTCACGTCCTGCGCATCCAGTCTTATGGATCGAATAAAGGCATCATTGACACCAGTAAGGGTGACCATGAAATTGTCGCGAGAAGCGGACTCCAACTTAAAAGCACCCTTCGTATCTACTCGTCCTTCCACGTCACCCATTGAAAGCGTACCCAAAGGCCGAATGGTCACCCATGCACGGGAAAGATCCACTGGCTTGCTCCCATCTATTTTCAAAGTTCCGGTCACAGTGACAGGCTCGGCCGCAATCAAATTCAAACCATCGATATTGCCACTGGAGACAGTCACCAAGCCCTTGCCCAAAATCGCCTGGGAACGATCCATGCGCATGACGATAGCCTGGTACGAAGCAGGCTGAACATTGGGAAATTCAAATCCTCCGTCACTTCGCACAGCGGCAGAAATACCTGATCCATCATTCATCACAACAGCGTTGCGGTCGGCAGGCAGGAGAGTAACGCGCATAGCCTGTTTTTCCTTTTTCACTGGGGTTGAAACATCAACGCCAGTCACGCTGCCGCGGATCCGGTAGTTAGCAGAGCGTCCAAGTTGAAAGGTTAATCCAGTAACTTCCCTGCCCGCTTCCAATTGGATCAAAGAGGCCCCGGAAGCATCAATCGCACCAGGATAAAACGTGGCCACATAGTCTTCGTTGCTCAATTTTTCCACTTGGCCACGTTGAGGGCCACGAAAGCCACCGCCCGGGCCACCGCCGCCTCGACCCGAAGTGGACGCCATCACAAAGTAGCGGCCTGGAGGCAAGTTAAAAACACGAAACTCCCCTAAATCATTGGTGGTGCCGCCACCCTGCATGGTGGCTCGTCTCCGGCCAGCCAGTGCCGTAACTTTCATCACACTCACTTGAACCCGCTGCATTGGATCGCCATCCATATCTAACACCTTGCCGGCAACTGCGCCTTGGGGCATCAGCTTTACATCAATCCCCGTTAATGCCTGTCCAGAAGCAAGATTGATAGTTGAAGATGATCCTGATTGGGAGCGTCCTGGAGGAGTATACCGTTGGGGTAGAAAGCCTGTTCTTTCCGCGCTGATCTGATAACTTCCGGGTGCGATGCCATCGAAAGCAAAACGTCCCTCAACATCGGTTGAAAGCTGCCTTGCAACACCACCACCCCGGCTCATTGGGGAAAGAGTCACGTTCACTTTTCGCAATGGTTCGCTGGTAAGCGAGTGAACGGCACGCCCCTCCACGCGGGCTGGTTTTTGCTCAGTAACCGGTTTTTGAGCAAGAGTTGGAAGGGCAACAAGCCCAACAAGAAATAGAAGAGTGCGCATGTTCTTACACAATATATAACGCGATCGAGTCCTAAATGTAACGGAGGACAATGGCAAATGATAGAATCACCGGTGCCAGAAGTTGTAAAAGATTGTAAAGGGAAGGAGTTGAAATAATGTCCAGGAAAGCTACCATATCCGGTTTAACGGTCCTAAGCGCAGCAGTGCTGTTCGGCCAAATATTTTACGCACCTAAAGGCAAGCCCGCACAGTATTCGGCACCTCACAAGGCCCATACGAAATTGGCGGAAGTGAAATCTTCCCATGCCGGTCAGTCGCGTTGGCGGCATACAGTGGTTGACGACGCGCACTTGAATTCTGTGTGGGTTCAAGCGCAACCAGGCGATAAGGAACCGCAGCAACTGCACCCTGATACTCGAACTTGGTGGGTTATCCAGGAAGGGGAAATCCGTTTCACAATTGAAGGCCAACCGAAGCCTATTGTTGGGAGGAAAGGTTCGATGGTGCAGGTTCCCATGGCCACTATTTTTTCCATGGAAACCATTGGGGACAAGCCCTCGCTGCGATTTGAAACTAACATTGCACGTGCCAAAACACTTTATGTAAATCAGGCGGACGCGCCCAAAATACCGGGATTCAACTTCGTGCCTGGCGGTTTCACGCGCAAAGATGTTATGGGTGTTTACCTGCACAACAACAAGCCGCATGTTCACTATGACGAAGTGGCAGAGGGCGTGGATTCTGGCAAGTTGAAAGGTACCATCCGAATCGTGCAAGATGACCGTGGAACAGCCAACTTCATCTACGGCCGGAATAGCGCACTACCTGCCCTGGACGAGAAAAATAAAGGTCACTGGCACCCCGAAGGTGCCGAGTATTGGCTGATCATGAAGGGGCAGATTCGGTATCCGATTGAGGATGTAGGCGTGGTGATTGCCAGTGAAGGCGACGTGGTCTATGTGCCTCCATACACCTATCACGCACCGCGCTGGTGGGGTGAAGGGGCATCTTGTCGTTTGGCATTTAATGGATTCCCATACATTGCACATTTATTTGAGGCTCATTGAGAAAACCACAAAAGCAGCCGTCTTGAATATTGGGCTTGTCAATTGTCTGTCAATCAGTCTAAATAGATTCATGAAGTTACAAGGACTGTTGATCGGTTTATGAGTTGAACAGGCGATTTCAGCAGCAGCAAAAAAGTGGTCTGAACTTCAGTTTCTTCGGTGCCGCGTTTGCCGAGAGGCTCTCGGATTTGCGACAATCGGAGAGCAATTTAATTAATTGCTGTAAGCCGAAAGCCGGGGTCTTCATACGGATCCCTGATGTAGGGTGAAGTGCGTTCCCCCGGACGATAGGCGCAGAGTTTGTTTAGGAGATTTAAAGTAGTGAGAGAAAAAGGCGTCGTGAAATGGTTTAATGCCGCGAAGGGCTATGGCTTCATTCAGCGGTCAACTGGAGAAGATGTGTTCGTGCACTTTAGCGCGATCCAGATGAATGGATATCGGACCCTCGAGGAAGGATTAGAAGTGGAGTTTGAGGTTAAAACAGGCCCTAAAGGCCTGCAAGCCGAAAACGTCACGAAAGCCTAGTTCCCACAACTGAACGGCTTCGAGAATAAAAGGCTGCCCCGAAAGGGTAGCCTTTTTACTTTTCATCTGGCTAGGATTGAAACAATTAGCGTCAACCCTCTTAACACTCTTAACAGTACTTTTTCCTCGTTTTTACCCCAAGGTTGCGCGAAATGTCGTCTCATGGTTATGAGGACACTAGGCAACCATGACACCAGCCATTGAAATCGATAGCAACTTAATGCTACGGGTTAGAGACGGGGACATGCAGTGCTTTGAAAATCTACTTGAGCGCCACCGCACACCCCTCGTGCACTTTCTTTACCGGATGGTTCACAACCATGCTGTCGCCGAGGAGTTGGCTCAAGAAGTTTTCCTACGTGTCTATTGCTCCCGCGAAAATTATAAACCTTCTGCCAAATTCACAACCTGGCTCTACCGTATAGCAACGAACCTTGCTCTAAACTGGCTTCGCGACAAGCGGCGAGAACGGATGGAAGAAAGCCTTGACGCTGTGACGCTTCTTGGGTTTCGCCGTCAGATTTCAGACACCACTCCCGATGTTCACAAAAACATGCTGAAACGCGAGTATATGGACGAAATCAAACAGGCGATTTTCAGCCTTCCTGATCGTCAAAAAGCTGCCGTGTTGATGCACAAATATGAAGAGATGGACTATTGGCAAATTGCCGAATCCATGAGTTGTTCCATGACCACTGTGAAAGCTTTGTTGTTTAGGGCATATACTACGTTACGTACGCGTCTTGCGCACATTGCGGCGTAGTCGATGATAAAGTTTCCTTTTCAATTTCCGTGGAACCGATCTCACCTTCCGTTGTTGCTGGGAAGTGCCTTGGCTGTTTTGCTCCCAGCATTGGCTGTTGTGCAGTATCGCTGGATCAGCCAACTCAGCATGGCGGAGCAAGAAAGGCTAGACCGTAAATTAAAAGAGTCCGTCATACTTTTCACTCGGGAATTCAATTCAGAGTTGAATCGGATGAATGCTTTCCTGTTGGCACCACGCAGTGAAACAGCAAATGGCGATTTCGCATTAAGATATCGCCGATGGGCAACTAACAACAGTCAAATCCCCCTGATCAAGACCATATATAGGTCCTCCGGCGGTCTGCGAGGTACAGAAATTCTGGAAGCTTACAATCCAGAAAAAGGGAGTTGGGAACCGGTCCAATGGCCTGTTTCGTTTCAGAAAATGAAAGAGCAAGCCGAATGGCGTCCTCCACCCGAAGGCCAGCCACAAGCCCGCCCACCTGGAACCAGACCGTCCAGAGATTGGTTTGATAAAGATGTTATAGCCGCGGCGGCACCCCGTTTAGATCTGCAGACAGATCCGGATTTGGGGTCCCCGATATGGAGCCAAGCCGTGTTGCAGGGCTGGACAATTGTGGAATTCGACCGCACTTACTTGCAGACCCAATACTTCCCCGAACTTGCTGAGCGCCATTTTGGCGAAGACTACAGAATCCGGATCGCCACTCGCGGAAGCCAATCAAACCTGATTTACCAATCTGAGCCAGATGGCAATGTTAACGACTTCAATCCATCAGATGCAACCGGTTCGCTATTCGACATAAGGCCGGAACTTCCAACCCGCTTTGGTCCACCGCCAATGGGTGGAGGTCCGCCTGGCTCCAGAAACCCTGCCGCAGGACCGCCACCCGAGCCACGCGGGCGTTGGTCGGTTTCCGTTCGTCACAAGGCTGGGTCCATTGCCCAAGCTGCCGGAATGGTAAGGAATCAGAACCTGCTAATCAGTTTTGCAATTCTGATTCTAATGGCTGGAACGATGGGACTGCTAATCACAACCACCAGACGTTCACAGCATTTGGCTCACCAACAAATGGAGTTCGTGGCAAGTGTCTCACACGAACTGCGGACGCCGCTAGCGGTGATCCGATCTGCGGGTGACAACCTTGCCGATGGCCTTGTAACAAGCGAAGGACAGGTGCGGCGCTACGGATCGCTAATCCGAAATGAGGGCCGCCGGCTTTCAGACATAGTGGAACAAATCATGAGTTTCGCTGGTCTGGAGAAAGGCAAAGCGAAGTTCGAGTTCACTTCTGTAGATGTAAATGCAATGATTCAACGGGCTGTAGCATCCTGCGAACCCACGCTGAAGGACCGGGGTTGCCGCATCGAAATGGATATCCCCGAAGACTTGCCACACGTCTTGGCCGATCCTAACTCGCTGGCTCACTGCCTGCAGAATCTTCTCACCAATGCCGCAAAATACGCCAATGAATCGGGCTGGATTGGCCTTTCGGCCCGTACTCTGCAAACCAGTAGCGGCCAACAATTAGAAATCAGCGTTGAAGATCACGGCCCGGGAATCGCTCCCGCCGATCTCCCGCATATTTTTGAACCTTTCTATCGCGGAAAGAAAGCAGTTGAGGACCAAATTCATGGAACAGGACTTGGGCTCAGTCTCGTAAAGCGGATCATGGAAGCACATTCTGGCCGCATCGAAGTGCAATCCGTTTCCGGCAAAGGCAGCATCTTCACACTGAAACTCCCGGCAACTCTGGCAGGTTAATAATAAATGGCACAAAGGATATTGCTGGTTGAAGATGAGCCCGGATTAGTACTAACGCTCACCGATCGTCTGCAAGGAGAAGGCTATCATGCCGATGCTCGCGAAGACGGAGAAGCAGGCCTGGAACAAGCACTTGCTGAGCCTTATGACCTCATAATCCTTGATGTGATGCTTCCCAAGAAAAGTGGCTTTGACGTTTGCCGTAAGCTCCGCCAAAATGGCATGCAAACGCCAATCCTGATGCTGACGGCGCGGAACCAAGTGGTCGACAAAGTGGTAGGTCTTCAAATTGGGGCCGACGACTACCTCACCAAGCCATTCGATATGATGGAGCTGTTAGCAAGAATTGAAGCGCTCCTTCGCCGAGCAATCGCCAGCCCTGCTGCGCCTGTGATGGCGTATCAATTTGGAGCAGTCAAGGTTGATTTCCGCCGTGCTGAAGTTCTGCGCGATGCCAAACCAGTTGTTCTTTCAGCCCGCGAATATCAACTGTTAAAGTACTTGATTGAACATCGCGGTGAAACCATTTCAAGAGAACAACTGCTTACAGATGTTTGGGGTTACGATTCCACACCCGAGACCCGTACAGTTGATGTCCACATAGCCTGGTTGCGCCAGAAGCTGGAAGAAAACCCTCGCTATCCTCAATATTTTCTGACGCTGCGCGGACTTGGTTACAAGTTCGATAGTTAGTAAGTTCTCTTAACGAGCACTTTACTTACTCTTTGCAAGATTTTTTCCTAACGATGGGTTTGAACATGGCAACGGACAGCCACTAGCAGGACTCGGCATTTTTATTCTAGACGGCCAGGGAAACGCCGCTTGCAGTGAAACGATTCAGACGGAATGAGCCAATCTTTCCACCACCTGTAGCGGAACTTACACAATAAACAGCGGCGGATCTGCAACTGTGAAGATCCTTCACACCGTTGCTTCCGATGTTAACGAAATCAATTCCGAACCGAAAAAATTCATAGCGACTTACAAAATCCTGGTGACTGGAAACGGGACTCAACTAAAAGGCATTCGCACTGACAACGGAGTAGCCGTCATTGCAGATTTTAATCAGTGCTCGAAAAGATCCCTAAATTAAACCAAATAGAACAAACTGAGTCGTGGAAGCCGAGCCCGTTCAAACAACCGGCGATCCATGAAATTTTTTTCTAGTATCATCAACTGCGCTGCGGTCATTTTGCTTCGATGTGGCCGCAACGTATTTTCCAATTCCTTTCGTACTGACAACAGTTCCTCTTCGGTTTGACGAGAACGAACCTCAGCCGAAAGTTTTTCTTCCATAACAGTCAGACGTTGCTCCAGCGATTCAAGATCGTGGTAATAGGTGTCCAACTCTCCTAGAATTTCCTGCAAGCTTTGCGCTGCTTGCAAATAACCTAGCTCCTGCAATCTAACGGCATTCTGTTGAATGTAGCTCGCCAGCTCTTCCTGAGAAAACGGCGCGGTAATTTCCTTCTTTGAATTCTGTGGAGTGTTGTTGGCAATTCTTTCAGCTTCGGAAAGGATCGCCTGCGCACAATAGGTAAGCGAATTTACCTGCTGGGTGCGCGTCTTCTTGCTTCGCCATTTATCGAATGCAGCATCAATGCCACGCAAAACCGCTTCCAATGGAATACCAGAATTCTTCCAAGTTTCAAGCAGCGTCCAATCCAGCGGCGACATCAGAAAAAGTCCAGTTCCTCGAGCCTTTTGAAAATGCTCTTCAACCTCAGTGAAGTAGTTGAAGTAGTTTCCGGTCCAATTTTCCTGCTCTTCCATTCTTGTTGACCTAGACGGCCCGTAGTCCGCCCGCCAGAATCAAAACGCGTTCCCCCGCATCACTGCGAACGTAAAGAAAGCCTGCCTCAGAGAGTCCATCCGTGATTCCTCGGATCAATCGGCCAGCCTGCTCCACTTCCACCCGTTTGCCTGAAACATAACTGGAACTCTGCCCGAAAAGATCAAGCACCGGGGCGCGACCTTTTCGCTCAAGCAATTCAACGTGATTGTCAATTTCTTCAATCATACGAATCAGCAATTCCTCCCGCTGATGGTTCTTCGCAGACGCGATCCTTAAGCTGGTCGCCGTTCCTTCAATGTCCGCCGGGAAAGCAATCTGATTGACGTTCACGCCAATGCCGGTTAAAACAACACCGTCTTGGAGCTCCGACAGAATCCCACAGCACTTCTTCCCGCCAATCAATAGATCGTTGGGCCATTTCAGATCACAATGCAAGCCTGTTGTATCTTGAATCGCTCTTGCAATTGCCAGCCCCATAGCAATTGTTAGAACCGGAATATCGGTTAACTTCAAATTCAGCCGCAGCAATAGAGTGAAGTAAAGTCCTTCTCCAGCAATGGAATGCCACCCTCGGCCCAACCTTCCCTGCCCTGCCGATTGATGTTCGGAGCCCACAATGCTCCCTGAGAGCGCACCAGCTTGGGTTAGCGTTAAGGCGTTCTTCATCGTCGATGGAGTTGTTTCCAGCCATTCAATCATCCGGCCGGGAAACGACTGTTGCACGCGGTCGATATCGAATGTCATGCCGATAAGTTCAGCCGAAAGTTGATATCAACGGCAATCGCCGAATGAGTCACAGCACCAACAGAAATGAAATCAGCACCTGCCTCCGCGTAAGCTCGTAGGGTGTCCAGCCGCATTCCGCCAGATAGTTCCACCGACGCGCGTCCAGCAATATGGTCCACCCATTGTTTGGCTTCGGCAGGTGTCAAATTATCAAGCAGCAAATGTTTCGCCCCAGAAGACAAAGCTTCTTCCATTTCTGCCCAAGTGCGTACCTCAATCTCAATCAGCAGATCCCTGTTTCGCCCAGCCTGCGCAAGAGCAGCAGTAACCCCGCCAGCCGCAGTAATGTGGTTATTCTTGATCAAAACCGCATCATATAATCCCATGCGATGATTGGTGACTCCACCAGCAAAGGCAGCCATTTTCTCCAACCGCCTCAACCCTGGTGTAGTCTTCCGCGTATCCAGTATTTTCGTCTTGGTTCCAGCAACGCAGTCTACAAAACGACGACCCATGGTAGCCACACCACTCATCCGCTGCATCAGATTCAAAGCAGTACGCTCGCAAGTCAGCAGTGTTCGGGCAGGCCCCGCAACTCTTGCCAACACTGTTCCCATTTGAACCACAGTGCCACTGGTCACAAGCACGTCCAGTTGACTTACGGCGGCACATCCAAATTCCTGACTGATGGCAAAAACCATGGGCAACAATTCCGCCCCAGCCGCCACAAAATCCTGCTTAGCACGAAATTGACCCGTTGCCATTCGCTCAGCAGCCACGCAACTATTCGTTGTTACGTCTCCCGTACCAATGTCTTCACGAAGCGCGCGGCGGATTAGATCGGCTATCTCAGGATTCGAAAAGTCCATCATCGTGCGTCAAGTCCTACAATTGCCTGTCGGCTTTTCTCGCGTTGCGCCTTGTAGTCGGCCAGTTTCGATCTCATTCCTTCCAATACTTTTTCCGGAGCTTTTTTCAGGAAATCTTCATTCGAAAGTTGCCGTTCTGAACTGCCAATCACCTTGTCCAATTCGGCAATTTCTTTTTCCAGCCTCGACCGCAAAGCGTCCAACTGCCCTGCAGATACGGCCAGCAACAAATCGAAACCAGGAGTAGATCGCATTGGCCCCGCAGTTCTAGGACTGCTTGCTGACATTACTGAAAGTTTGACATTCGCTAATCGCTCAATCGCTTCCCGCTGCTGCCCGGCCAAGCTTGCCGCAGGACCGTCAGAATAAATCGTGGCGTCAAAGGGCTCCTTAGGATCCAGCTTCGCGTCGGCCCGCAAATTTCTTGCCGACGAAATAATTTCCTGCAGCAAGGCCATCTGTTGTTCCGCTTCCAGATCTTCCGCTGCGGCGTTCACCTTCGGATACGCGTTGATAGCAATGGAAGCTTTGCGTCCATTGCCTGCTGCCAGCCTCTGCCAAAGTTCTTCGGTTAAAAACGGCATGGCGGGATGCAGCATTCGCAATGCTGATTCAAACACTGTCAGAGTATTCCGCCAATGGGCATTCAAACCTGAGCCTTCTTCAAAGCGGAGCTTCTTCAGTTCCACATACCAATCGCAAAACTCAAGCCAGATGAAACTCCAAATCGTTTTCGCCGCCTCATCAAACCGATAATTGGCCAGCGATTTATTCATCTGATCTGCGCAAGCGTTTAGACGGCTGAAGATCCAGCGATCTTCCAGTGCCACAACGCCATCCACCGCTTCGGGAAGATACGATTCCTGTTCAGCAGGAACCCAAGGCTCGACGCTGGCACGTTCCATATTCAGGAATAAAAACCGTGCCGCATTCCAAATTTTGTTGGCAAAAGCCCTGGACGATTCCATCCGGTCTTCCGTCCAGATAATATCTGCCCCAGGAGCAGCAGCCGTCAACAGCGACATGCGCACTGCATCGGTGCCATACTTCGCGGTCATCTCCAAAGGATCCACAACATTGCCAGTGACCTTTGACATCTTCTTTCGATTGGCGTCACGTACCAATCCATGCATGTACACTTTTTGGAACGGCACTTGGCCAGTGCATTCCAGGCCCATGAAAATCATCCGGGCAACCCAGAAGAAAATAATGTCGTAACCGGTGATTAGCAACGCAGTTGGATAGTAGCGCTTCAAATCAGCCGTTTCGTTAGGCCAACCAAGAGTGGAAAAAGGCCACAGGCCAGAACTGAACCAGGTGTCCAGCACATCGCTATCCTGTTCAATGGATGCTGCCCCACAGTGCGCGCAAGCAGCAGGCGTTTCTCGCGCCACAGTTGTTTTGCTGCAATTGGCGCAATGCCAGGCGGGCACGCGGTGGCCCCACCACAGTTGCCGGGAAATGCACCAATCGCGAATGTTGTTCATCCACTCAAAATATGTGTTGGCGAAATTCGCCGGGATAAACTGAACGCTCCCGTCTTCCACGGCTTTGATTGCAGGTTCAGCCAGCGGCTTCATTTTCACGAACCACTGCATGGAAACAAGCGGCTCCACAATAGTCCGGCAGCGTTGGCACTTGCTGATAGGCAAATTGTGCGGAGCTGTCTTTTCCAGCAAACCGGAAGTAGTTAAATCCTCCAGCACTTTCTTACGAGCATCGAAGCGGTCCATGCCGGCGTAAGCACCAGCTTCGGAGGTCATGGCACCACGTTCGTTAATGACTTTCACATGCGGCAAATTGTGCCGTTTGCCCGCTTCGAAATCGTTCGGATCATGCGCAGGAGTCACTTTCACCACGCCGGTTCCAAATTCCGGATCAGCCATGTCGTCCAGGATAATTGGAATCTCACGGCCAACTAGCGGCAGCTTCACCATCTTGCCATGCAGATGCAGATAGCGTTCATCCTTGGCGTTTATGGCAACGGCGGTATCACCCAACATTGTTTCAGGACGCGTGGTTGCAACAATCAGAAATTCATCGGAACCCACTACGGGATAGCGGATATGCCACAAGCTGCCTTGCGTATCTTCGTGGTTCACTTCCAAATCGCTCAGCGCCGTGTTGCAACGTGGGCACAAGTTCACCATATACTGGCCGCGGTAAATCAGTCCCTTTTCATGAAGGCGAACAAAGATTTCGCGAACAGCACGGGAAAGACCCGCATCCATTGTGAAGCGGCTGCGAGTCCAATCAACAGAATCGCCAATCTGGCGCATCTGAGATTCAATCTGTCCGCCCGATTCTTCCTTCCACTCCCAAACCTTCTTTTCAAATTCCACGCGACCCAATTGATGCCGCGTGATTCCTTGCTTTGCCAGTTGCCGTTCCACCACCATCTGTGTGGCAATGCCGGCGTGGTCCATACCGGGGGTCCACAAAGTATTGTTGCCGCTCATGCGATTCCAACGGACAATCATGTCCATCAGAGTATGGTCCAGCATGTGGCCGATGTGAAGGGAACCGGTCACATTGGGAGGGGGGATGGCAATGGAAAAAGCGTCTCCCAATTTTGCAGGATCAGCAACAAAAAAGGAAGACTCTTCCCACCATTTTGCCCAATGCGGTTCAAACCGCTGGGGCTCGTAAACTTTCTCTAATTGCATTGGAATCTACTATTGTAGCGAACCGGCTGCTACTCAAGTCCAAGGGCTTGGGGAAGTATCCTTTCGCGCAGCGCGTAGAGGCTCATCACTGGATGCCCGGTTTGCTCCACTGCTGCGAGAAATTTCTGTTGATCGGCCGGACGTATGGAGTTGGTTAACAGCGCTAACCGCTCAAATTGATAAAACCAGAGCAGGAAGTTTGACTGTTGCAAATTGTCGTTCTTCATGTAGGAAAGAAATCCAGCGATCACTTTATCCCGCTCTGGACCAGTAGGAACTACAACGGCAGCACTGGTCAACCGATCAACTTGCTTCAGGAAAAACGTTTCCTCACGTTCTTCAGCTTGCGGCTTTGCATCCAAAATGTTTTTCAAGTAGATCTGGAATTCGTCGCGCCATGCTTCCGTATTTTTATCGGAGTCTGGAAGGCCCCTTGATGAGCCACCAAACATTAAACGATAAAACTGCTGCTCAAGACGGCCATCCGCATTCACCGGTTTCGACTTCGCAGTTAGGGCAATGGATGCCGCCTTTGTCTCACTACCACTGATTGCCGTTATGCTTGGATTGCCTGGATTCACATAGTTCAGATTGAACTTTCTTACAATGTTGGCATCATGTTCCTCAACGTTTCCGCAGCGCACTGCGGTTAAGTGGCGCACAAGAAAGCTGCGGTATGCCACAAGCAGCGGGTCAGTGTTAATGCCGGTTTGCTTAATCGTGTTCACGAGTCTTTCAAATGCAAGATCCACCGTTTGTAGGGACGATGCAAATGCTCGATCGTCACCTGAAATTCGATCGAAAGCCCCAGCCACTGAGGCCACCAGAACTTTCCACTGAACTGCCGTAAGCCGTGATTCCATAAGGGCATCAAGGATAAGTGGTAGTTCAACAACTGAATGAACTGCGGAGACCCTATGACTTAGCCACTCCAACTGCTCGTTGCGGGAACGAAGGTCATCTCCGAATCGCTGCTTTGACACAAGCCCCAGCACCGAGAAATAGGCTGCCGGATTATCAAGCACCGCATCATCACAGGAGGCACTTGCGATGGCCGGTTTCCGAATGTTGTCAAACAATTCCCATGCCTTCGCCTTGTCGAGCAGGATCAATTGCCTGACAGCCTTGCTTTCAAGAGAAAGACGATCGAGTTTTTGCCCCCACGCAAGAAGGACTGCAGGGCGCGGGCTCGATGCTCCCCGATCTATCGGGAAGCGCGACATTCCAGCTAGCCGAAATGCCTCAGCCACCAATTCCCTCTTCCATGCGATTTCTGTGATCTTTGGTGATGCAGCGACACGAAGCAATGTTGCTGCAGCAAATTCCGGTGGCACCGATTGAGCGCGCTCCACCAGCATGAAGAGCTCTGGATACTTCTTCTGGCGCTCAACCGAATCCGCCTGCGCTGACACTACGAATGCCAATGCCAACAGAACGAAATTCATTGCGCAGAAACCTCTTGGTCCTTGTACTGCAACCGGAATAGTTTCCAATAAATCCCGCGCTCCGCCAGTAATTGCTGATGCGATCCGGATTCGCGCAACTTCCCTTTGTGCATTACAAAAATTCGATCAGCCCTTTCGACAGTGGAAAGTCGATGCGCAATCAGGATCGAAGTCCGCCCTTCCACCAACTCAGTCAATGCGCCGCGGATCTTTAGTTCCGTTTCCGTATCCACGCTGGAAGTGGCTTCATCCAAAATCAGAAATCTTGGATTGTGGGCCAGTGCACGGGCAAATCCAATCAACTGCTTTTGTCCAGTGGAAAGGCTGGCACCACGTTCAATCACTGGTTCTTCAAACTTACGCCCCAGGCTTTCAACAAAGGTCCGCAAGTTCACACGGTCCGCAGCTTCTTTCATCACCTCATCAGTAATTCGAGGTGAGCCCAGCCGAATATTTTCAGCGATGGTGCCGGTGAACAGATAGGGATCCTGCAGCACTACTCCGAAATATTGGCGCAAACTGGATGGTTCAAATTCCCGAATATCCACGCCACCAATTTTGATGGCACCCTTCTGAATATCGTAGAACCGCAGTAGCAGTTGAATGATTGTAGTCTTCCCTGCACCAGTGTGCCCAACAATTGCAATGGATTCCCCCTGCCCAATCCGGAAACTCAAATCTTCCAAAATCCAATTCTCTTTCTCGTAGGCAAACCAGACGTGATCGAATTCAACATCCCCTGTTGGCACTGGCTTCGGAGAAGAGGGCGCCTTGATTTTCACTTCGGTATCGATCAGTTGAAACACCCGTTCGCTGGCCGCCATGGCACCCTGCAAAATATTGTACTTCTCACTTAGGTCCTGAATTGGCCGGAAGAAGCGCATTCCATATTGAAAGAAAGCCACCAGCACGCCTAAGCTCAAAGCCCCGGCTGACACTTGATAGCCGCCCCAAGCCAACAAGGAGGCAAGGCCCAACATTCCAAGAAATTCCACCATTGGATAGAACCAACCATAAGCATGAATAGACTCTTTGAAGGCATCCATGTGTTGCTTGTTGATCTGTTCAAATTCGTTCTTGCTTCGTTGCTCTCTCTGAAAAAGCTGCACCACGCCTATGCCCTGAATATGTTCTGAAAGGTATGCGTTCATCCGTGCCACGGCAGTGCGGATTCGTCTGTAGCTCTCGGTCACGGCTTTGCGAAAACGCATGGTGGCATAAATCATCAACGGCGCGACGGTCAGAAGCAGAATCGTCATCACCCCATTCAACTGGAACATGGCCACAGCTACTAGAACCAACATCAACAAATCGCCGAGAAGTGTAACCAAACCGGATGAAAATAATTCGTTGAGAACATCAATGTCCGAAGTCACACGCGTCAGCATTCGGCCAATGGGATGAGTGTCGTAGTAGTGCAAATCCAAACGTTGCAGGTGCCCCATTACTTCCCTTCGCAGATCGAACATCGCCTTTTGTCCGGTGGACTGCATGATCAAGGCTTGCCCAAACTCACAAAGGAACGTGATGATGATTGCGAACAGGTAAAGCAGAGTAATCTGGAGAATACCTTCATTGGGTAAAGGGGAAAGCCAATTTTCGAGAGGTGCCCAGGTGGTGCCCGGTGTCTTCACCAAGTAGCGGTCAATCGCAAGTTTGGTGAGCCACGGACCTGAAACTGCGGATAAGGAGTGGCCGGTCAGCAGCAGCAGCGAAATCGCCACGGAAAACTTGTAGGGCGACAAATAGCCTAGCAATCGCCGCATCAAACGGCTGTCATAGGCTCTACTAAGAGATTCGTCTTCCACTAACTAGAACTGATTATTCTTGTTGTCCGGACGGCTGCAAATCAGAATCGCGCCAGGCGCTGATCTTCAACCGCCGGCAAACCCAGCACAAACCCTCACCACTGTTTGGCGCTTGCGGCTCACCACAGACGGTGCACTTTGCAGATGCTGCGGCAACAACCACCGCAGGTGGCGTCACAGGTGAAAGATCGGGCTGGTTCGAATTCGATTTCATTTTCTAAACCCTATCGTAACATTGCAGCGAATTGAAATGGTTAGGCCGCCTTTTCAAAATCCATTACCGACCCTGCATTCAGGCTAGCATTACAACGGGAGCAGCGTTGCCCAGGCTTGGTTTGGACCAGCCGACCCTTAACCAGCACAATTGCCGTCACTACGTGCGTGCACATGTAACAGTAGGCTTTGCCTTCCACTTCTTCAATCACTATGTTTTTTGGGTTCATTTTTCTTCCCTTACAAGCAATCAGACGCATGGGAAGGTGCAGAAGGTTCTACTTCGGATGTAACAATTTTTGCACATGCTTCAACTGGTTTGTCCGTCAGTCCAACCGGGAGCAAGCCCGTCAATTGTCATTGAAGTCTCGTTCGGCCTCGGAATAATCCTTCTGATTTTGGAAGAAGTATCTTCGCAACAAATATAGCCATACAGATTCCGGCTGTTAATCAATAGTCTTTTGATACGTACCCATCGCTTGTTCCTCTTGATGAGCCGCAAGGTGCGCTTCAAACAATCCTTGCCGGCCTTCTTCATCCGTCGGAATTAGCCGCGCAGATATTCCGCCAACTTATGTAAGTCGGGAACGACCAAATTAAATAGGCGATCTTCCACGGCACGATCTCCCGATCCCCACTTTTGCAGTAGTTGGGTTATTTCGCCAGCTGGAAAATCTTCCATGTGTAGACTCTATCTTATAGAAACAAGCTCGATATGAAACGTCAAAGCCTGTCCGGCTAGGGGGTGGTTGCCATCTAAGGTAACCATAGTTTCGGTAATGTCCGTCACCACCACGGGCAAATCACCCCCGCCGCCACCGAGTTGAAACTCCTGGCCAAGCTCAATATCCATATCTTCCGGGAAGCGTTCTTTCCCAACCGTGATTACCATTTCATCACGCCGCTGTCCGTAGGCTTGCTCGGGTTCAATTCGAGTAGTGCGAGTTTGACCAACATCAAGACCCATCACCGCTGCCTCAAACCCAGGGATAACCTGGTTGGCACCGATCTGAAATTCTAATGGCTCCCTTCCTGCGGAGGAATCGAAAACGGTCCCGTCGTCTAACTGACCCTTGTAGTGAATGGCAACCTTGTCGCCTTGTTTAGCCTGCGGCATTCTGTCCAGTAAAGCATAATTGCCAGGAAAAGCGCTACCATCGGGACTTGAAGCTTCTATATTTCTATTTCCTTTCGTTCGCTGTTTTTGCGCAAACTCCTCCAAAGCTGTTCGATGAAATCGAGCCGATGATTTCCGAATTAAGCAAGCTTACTGGGCTGGCTCCGCTGAAACGAGTGGAGCGCGACTTCATCACGCGTGACAAGCTGAAGGCCTTCATGGAAAAGCGTGTAGCCGAAACCATCACACCTGAGCAGTTGCATGCTGAAGAATTAGCGATGAAGCTGTTTGGCCTTGTTCCTGCTGATTTCAACCTGAAGGACACCACCGTTTCCCTAGTCACTGAACAAGCAGCTGCTTTCTACGACTACAAGAAAAAGCGAATGTTCGTTCTTGAAAGCCAGGATGTTGAAATGCAGCGGATCGCCCTGTTTCATGAACTTGCGCATGCTCTTGCTGATCAGCATTTCAACCTTGGCAAATACATTCTAAAAAGCAATACTGACGACGCTGCCACTGCACGTGGTGCCGTGATGGAAGGCCAAGCCCAATGGCTGATGATGGAACGCATGGCGAACAAATTGGGGCAAAGTCTGGTGGATTCCCCAAGGCTGGCTCAAATGTCCGCCAGTATGGGCGACTCTGCCAGTCAGTATCCAGAAATGGGCAGGGCCCCTCTATATATTCGCGAGGCTCTGCTATTTCCCTATACAAGCGGCATGCTGTTTCAAAATGAAGTTGTCAAAAAATTAGGAAAGGATGGGTTCAGCGAAGTTTTCAAACATGCCCCAATTTCGACTCAACAGATTCTTCACGCTGAAAAATACTTCAACAAAACGATTCCCACCGATCCGAAAATTGCGAAATTCCCAGGCCAGAAAGGATACAAGCTCCTAACTGACGGAGCCTTGGGCGAATTTGACGTCACCATGTTGATTCGTGAGCACGTGGGCAAAGCTGAGGCGGAAAAAATTGGAACCCATTGGAGGGGCGGACGTCTTTCGGTCTGGGAAGGAAAAAAGGATAAGCATCCAATCCTGGCTCATGCTGTTGAATTCGATTCGGAGGAAAGCGCCAAACAGTACTTTGAGGCGTATAAAGTAGTACTTACTAAGAAATCAAAAGGCTATCGGGAAGACGGTTCCAATGCCATAAATAGAGTAGTGGGTACAACTGCGGCAGGGCGATTTGAATTGCTCCTTGGCGGACAGACAGTTTCAAGTCTTGAAGGGATTCGGTAATCTATTAATATGACCAAATTATTGGCACTCTTGACGTTGACGGCAATCGTGGCACTTCCGGCTGAACTGCCGCGCAAGTCTCCAGAATTTATTATCCAGATGCTTAACAAGGACGGAAAGCATGCCGACCAAAACAGCGATTTGCTATTGAGCAAGTATCGCGGCAAGGTGGTGGTCATTGAATTCCTCAACCCCTCTTGACCACACTGCCAGAAAACCGGTCAGGTTTTCCAAAAGCTCTATCAGGAGTTGGGACCCAAGGGATTTCAACCATTAGGAATTGCAGCAGCGGTGGAACACGTCCCTTTGTTGCCGCAGTTTATCAGGCAGTTCGGCCTAACCTTCCCTGTTGGCTTCACCGAAGGCGATCTGGCAAGGGGCTACTTGCAGATATCAGCCATGCAGCAGATGTATGTGCCACATATCGTTTTCATTGATAGGCAAGGTATGATTCGCGAACAGCATGTTGGTGACGACCTCTTTAAGGACGAAGAGACCAACATCCGCAAGAAGGTTCTGGAACTGTTAAGCGCTCCTCCGCTAGCGGCAGTAAAAAAGGCAGTAGCAAGCAAGAAATAGATAAGGATTCGGTATTCGAACGGTTATGAAAAAGTTAGTGGCATTTGTGGTTCTGACAGCGATGGCGGCGATACCTGCAAGTCTTCCTCGGAAGACCCCCGAGTACATTATTCAAATGCTGGACGGGAACGACCAGTTGTTGAGCAAGTACCGCGGCAAAGTGGTGGTAATCGAATTTTTCAGCCCCACTTGTCCGCATTGCCAGAAGACGGTTCAGACGCTCCAGAAGCTTTATAAGGAATTGGGGCCGAAGGGCTTCCAGCCCATTGCTATCGCCGCTGGTCTGGATCACAAACCGCTGATTCCTGAATTCATTCGTCAATTCGGATTGACCTTCCCTGTTGGATTTACCGACAGAGATCAAGCCATGCCTTACCTGCAAATTTCCAATATTCGGGAGTTCATGGTGCCCCAACTGGTGTTCATCGATAAACAAGGAATGATCCGTGAACAGCATGTTGGCGGTGACGAACTGTTCAAAGACGAAGAAACAAACACTCGCAAAAAGGTTTTGCAATTGCTAACCGCTGCCCCTTTAGCCCCTGCGAAGAAAACGGTCACTGCGGTGGCAACCAAAAAGTAGTTGCACAAAGCTAAACTGGAAACTATGAAAAGAATTTTGATGAGTGTCCTTGTCGCCACCTGTCTGACGGCATTCCCTTCCTTCGGTGGTCAAATTCCGCGCAAGGCTGACGAGTTGGTCATCAAGTCGTCGACCGGCATGGAAACTATGTTGAGCAAGTACCGCGGCAAAGTTGTAGCACTGGAATTCATTCTCACAACCTGTCCGCATTGCCAGCAGAGCTGTAAAATCCTCACCAAAATGCATCACGAGTTCGGTTCGCAAGGTTTCACACCAGTAGCTGTTGCAATCAATGAGATGGCGCACATGTACATCACTGATTTCGTGAAGAGCTTCGGCATCTCTTTCCCAGTTGGTTGGCAAGTGCGGGATAACGCAATCACGTTTCTGCAACACCCCATGATGCAAACCATGATGATGCCCCAGCTTACATTCATCGATAGAGAAGGGATGATTCGATCTCATTTCGCTGGCGATGGTCCGTTCTTTGCTGACGACCTGAAGCAGGAAGCCAACATGCGCGAACAAATTAAGGCGCTGCTAGTGCACCCAACGGCCAAAAAAGCAGTACCAACAGTTTCAACTCCAAAAAAGAAGGGGTAGTGCCAAACCGCCTTGCTCTATTTTTTTGGCTGACTTCCACTGCTTTCCTCTGCGGACAGAGTGCAACTTCCACAGGTACTATTTCAGTTCAAGTAAGCGATCCATCAGGGGCGTCGGTATTCGACGCCCCTTTGCAATTGCGTCATAAAACATCGGGAGCCATCCGGTCTGGCCGAACCAACCCTCAAGGGATTTTTGTCTTTTCACAACTAACACCCGGTGAATATAATTTACGAGTGGAAAGGGAAGGATTCGCCTTAATGGAGGCCTCAGGACTGAACCTTTCCATCGGCCAAGTAATCGAACAAAAGCTTACGTTGGCTTTATCAGGTGTAGCCGGGCATATTGAAGTGACGGAAAATTCCGGCTCCTTGGAAATAGCGGCAACCGCTTCTAGTGCGGCACTTGGTGATGATCGCATTGAAGAAGCTCCCTCCAAAGTTCGTAACTATTTCAGCTTTGTTGCGTTGGCACCAGGAGTTTCCAGTTCCCCTCAATCAGGCGCACAGAAAAGCATGGCGGGCATTCGGAATCCTCTTGCAGATAGCGGCTTCAGCTTCGGCGGCATGCGTGCACGCAACAATAGCATCAGTATTGATGGCGTCGATAATCGGGATGAAACCACTGGTGGCAACCGCGTGGCCATCGGTTTGGAAATGGTTGAGGAATTCCGCGTCGCTGGCGTTTCGGTAGGTGCCGAGCTTGGCGGTGCCTCCGGCGGCATCGTTAACATGGTGACCCGCCCCGGCACGAACATTTGGCACGGCGATGCCACGTTCTTTTATCAGAACGGAGCCATCGGCTCACGCAAGCCTGAAGTAGACTCGGGCATTCGCCCTCGCCTTAGTCGCTACCAACCTGGAGCATCTCTCAACGGCCCGATCCGCAAGAACCGTACCTTTATTTCCAGCGCATTTGAGACAGAGAGAACTTTTGAAGAGGAGTGGTCAGAGACTCCACTAAGCGCGGTTACCCCGATTCGCCGGGCGCTTCAGTCCAATTCCTTTGCTAATGGGATTGTCAAGACCCCACTCCGAGGCTTGTTCCGAACTTCAACCGTTGGCACTGAGTATTCAATCAAAATGAACCATTTGAAGGACGAACACAATTCGGTTTCCGCCCGCTACGCCTATTCCCGAGGTCGGGTCCTTGGCGATGTGCAAGGCTCCACCAATTTTTCTGACCAATCATCAGGCGGCAACAGCCTTACCAACGACCATTCTTTTGTAGCAAATTGGATGCGCGTGATTACACCGACAATTGTGAATGACATTCGCCTGCAGGTGGCCCAAAGGTCCCAAGAAGTCCGTCCCAACGTGTACGGTCCGTTGTATGAAATTCCGGGAGTAATCAGCATCGGCCAATCGCCACGGCTAAATTCCGATCGAGCGGAGAAGCATTTCGAACTGGCGGAAAACTTCAACTTCGTCCATGGCCGCCACCGTTTTAGCACAGGAATTACGGTGCAGCCGATTAGCCTAGACTCTCGCCTTGCAAATCGTGCCGCGGGGATTTACATCTTCCCTAACCTCGACGCATTCCTTGCAGCTAGCCCCGATGTATACATTCAAGCCTTCGGCAATCCCACCACGAAAATGCGCACCGTGCCCGTTGGCATGTATATTCAGGACCGCTGGCAAATCCGGAGTGGCCTAACACTTGAAGCCGGAGCGCGGCTCGATAAACAAGCCATGCCAGCTGGTTTTCCATCCTCATCCACTAACGTAGCTCCCCGACTTGGCGTTGCTTGGAATCCCAATAAGAAATTGGTGATGCGCGTCGGGTCGGGCCTGTTTTTTGATCGCTATCCATTAGCCTATTTGAACGAAGCGGCTTGGAAGAATGGAACACAGGGCTTTGAACAATATGCAATGGGGCAAGCCGCCATCCAGTCATTTCGCCAACTACGCGGAGGCTCGGCTGTTGATCCGCTGCCAACAATTCCACATTCCATCTATTCCGTGTCCCGTAATTTCCCAAGTCCCTATTCAACCAAAGCCGGCACGGGAATTGAGTACGGTTTTGACAAAGATACAAAACTGACTCTTGAGGCAAACATAGTTCGCGGAACGCACCTGCCTCGCATTCGCAATTCAAATGGAATTCTGCCACCTTCCTTCTTGTTGGAACAAACGGCTAACTCGTCCTATCGCGGAGCGTCCGTCTCCCTAAATCGCCGCATGAGTAAAGAAGTCGCTTACCTGTTCAGCTACGACGTGGGCCGTGTTTCAGACGATGGTTCCGACTTTGATGAACAGCCAATGAATCCCTTAAACATTCGTGCCGACTGGGCCAGATCGCGACTGCACCAAAAGCACCGCATTGCCATCAGCGCTGTGTTTGAGATCCCCAATGATGCTTTCGATTTTCTACCAGTCTGGGCGCGGGAAACACTGGAAAGATTCACTATCGCCCCAATCGCTTCCTATGGCAGTGGACGTCCGCTGAACGGTTTATTGACAACCGATTTCTACCGGACAGGCGCATACCCAATCAATGCACGCCCCAGCGGAACTGGTCGAAATGCCTACTTTGGACCTTCCACGGCAACAGTAGATATTCGTCTGATGAAAACCTTCATGACTCATCACGACCGCGCCAAACTGCAATTTGGGATTGAAGCCTTTAACTTGCTCAACCGGGCAAATATCGTAATCAGCAGTCCATACCTGGCCGAGAGTTTCAAAGGTGCGGTGGAATCCTTGAATCGCCGCCAATTTCAAACCCTGGTGCAATGGGAGTTCTAAGCCTCAAAGCGCACTACGACATCGCGAACAGACTAACGCAAATTCATTCAACTGGCGTTCCTAATTTCACCTGCTAGACTGCTTTTAAAGGCTCACATTCACGATTCGCAACCGTGTTTGCAATTCAGATTCCGTTTAGTTTAGAACACCAGAGGATTAATCGCCTCGAGGACTCGATTTGTTTGGGAAGTTGCTGGCCAGCAATTTGCCTTCCTGTAGAAATGGTCTCATAGGTATTGAAAGTGCAGCTTAGTAATATCTTGCAAGCGGTTGAAAAAAGATCAAATTGAGCTGAACAAACTGTTGTGATCGCCAATTTTCATGATTCCAGGAAGGACCCAATTGGCTTCGTTTTGCAACTTCTTAATCCAGGCTAGGACATCGATTTTTCACGTGCCTGTAAAATAATTTGATACCTTACTCCGTCATCTTTCAGCCGTTCCTGCAGTCCGCCAATTTGCGTTTTGAGCGCCGCCAAGTCGGCCTTCGAGGTTGCGATGGAGGCTTGCAGCGCAAGCTTTTCTGCTGCCGAAGCAGCAACAAGTCCGGCAGTCTGACTTTCCGCGTCAGCCAATTGCCCGCGCAACCGTGCCACTTCTCCGGACCGGTCCTTTGACTTGAGACTCAATGCGTCCCGCTCTTTATCGGCCTCACGAAGTTGCTCTTCCAGACTGTGGATTCGGGCAGACTTTTCGGCAATCTCCGAAGTCGACTTTGCAACAGCCGCTTCCATTTCCTTTGTCACCTGAGCAACCTTTGCTTCCTGTTCAGTCAACTTCGCGGGATAACTGGAAAGTTCCCCAAGTCTCACTTCCAGTCCCTTCACGTTGGCCAATCTTACGGCTAGTTCCCCACGCAGCTTACCAAACTCAATATCACGCGACTGCAATGCTTCATCTTTGGCTCGAGCATTGGCATCCACATTGGCCATCCGATGTCTTAGCGCATCGGTCTCCGCCTGCGCGGCAACCCAATTCGCCGTTCGAGTTTTCAAGTCCAATTCCAAAGCAGCATGCTTGGTGGCCCAATCGGTAATGCTCCGCTCCTGGCCAGCCGCTAAAGATTCCCATTCTTTCTGCTTGGCGGCAGCCGCAGTTAAAGTAGATGTCAATTCCGCCGTTTTCTTGAGTTCTTCGCTCAATCCTTTTTTTGCGGTCGCCAGTTCTGAGGCAGCAGTTTCAAACTGTTGCTTTGCAGTAAGCAATTGGGAATTCCAATCCGTCTGCCTTTGATTCATCCACCACCAGACTATTCCTCCGCCCAGTGCCGCTGCTGCTACCAGGCAGCCTAAAATCTCAGTAACCAAATACGCATAACCCATTACTATCGAGTCTCCTTAACGTGGAACTCTATTCGGCGGTTCTTTTGCCGTCCTTCTTCGGTGTTGTTATCTGCCACGGGATTATCGGGCCCGTGACCTGCTGAAAATAGCCTACTGGCTTGGATGCCTTGTATGATCAAATACTTCCTTACCGATTCGGCTCGTTCCTTACTAAGTGTTATGTTCAATCCGTGATTGCCTTCGCCATCTGTATGGCCGGAGATTTCCACTGGTTTGTTAGGAAATTGCTTCAACAGTGCGACCATTTGGTCCAACACTGCCTTCCCGTTCGATGTCAAATCCGCGCTACCGGTTGCAAATTCCACAACCTTTCCAACGATCACATCCTGAAGCTTCTTCTCCAGTTGTGTCGATTCCACTGCTTCGTGTGAACCTGGAGAGATTTTTGTAAGTACATCGAACACGCCGCTGACACTACTAACCGCTTGAATAGCCTTAGTGCTCACCTGAGGTGAATCGGAAAATCCGCTAAGCGTTGCAATCCGCCCGTCAAACTCCAAACCCGTTGTCGAAAAACCAGCTACCATTAGTGCAGCTTCAGACCTGCTCTTCAAATCGATTGGAATTGTGTGAGCATGATGGCTGACACAATAGAAACTGAGTAGTGCCAAGGCGATAAAACCAAGGGCAGAAACGATCCATTTCGGCATGAATCAGAAATCCTCCAACACGGCATATGAGATCTAATTCGTTTTGGGGGAGAGCTAATGCAACTCGATCATACTAGCTTGACGAACTCTCTGATTATACCCTCTCAGGATCCGGCTTTGGAATCCAACTAGCTGAACATGGGGATGGTATCGAACCCACCGGAGGCTACTGCCTGCTCATAAATATACCCGGCAACCGCCACATCTTCCAGCCCCAATCCTACACTTTTGAACAGAGTGATCTCACTCAAACTCTCACGCATAGGGGCTCCTGCCAACTCCTCAACACGGGTCCATCCCTGTTGATCTAACCCGAGTAAAAGATCGCCAGCTTCAATGCGGCAGGCCTCTACAGAATCGGTGACAATGCGCGCGCAACGGGCCAGCGTCTCGGTCGAAATTTCTCTTCGAACGGGATTGTTTGAGCCCATTGCATTGATGTGCGTACCCTCGGCCAGATCGGAAACGTGGAACACTGGATCCTTGGCATTGGTCGCTGTGACCACAATCGCAGCACCCTCCAAAGCCTCCTTGGCTGAACCAGCAACTGTAAATTGAGCTAGTGCAGTATTTTCCAGGGCAAAGCGTTCACACTTTTCCCGATTGCGGCTCCAGATGCGGACATTAGTGATCGCCCTTGCTGCCAGCATAGCTTCCAATTGTGCCTTGGCCTGAAACCCACTGCCGATCAAAGCCAACGTATGGGCATCTTGCCTGGCTAACAGCTTTGTCGCAACACCGGACGCAGCTCCAGTGCGAATCTGGCCCAATGCGTTTGCTTCAAACAGAGCCAGGGGACGGCCAGTTTCCGCATCCAGTAGCCAAAATAAGAACCATGCTCCGTGTTTTGGATTAGTGGAATAAACCTTGGTCCCCATGTAGGGACCTGACACACCGGCCATGTTGTGAAGTGCCGTTCCAGCAGGAGTGAACAAGCGCCGACGTGGCTGATTCTGTGCCTTCCCTAGAGCAAGGTCATGAAAAGCGGATTCCAGCAGTTCCACCGCCTTCGCCATTGGCAGAAGGCGGCGGACTGCTGACTCATTGAAAAACAGCATGAATGGTTTTTATGCGCGAGCCGGATCGCCAGCTTCTGTATTGATCCCAAGTTCTGCCATAGCAGCGCGAGCCTGAGCAACATCGAACCTCCCGTCCCGGGCCAAGCGCGAAAGCGTCGCAGCCACAATGCTAGCCGCATCCACCTCGAAGTGACGTCGCAAATGCGCACGATTATCACTTCGTCCAAAACCATCAGTACCAAGCGATACCAGCCGATTTGGAAGCCACGGTGACAACTGATCGGACACAACTTTCATATAGTCTGTTGCGGCGATAACCGGAATAGTGGAATCCCCAAGAACCTGCTGCAAGTAACCCTTGCGTTCCGGCTGGTCGGGATGTAAGCGATTCCAACGTTCAGTTTCAAGAGCATCCCGCCGCAATTCGTTGTAGCTGGTGACGCTAAATACGTCCGTCTCCACTCCGTACTTACTGGAAAGAATTTCCGACGCCTTCAGCGCTTCATTGAAGATGGCACCGCTGCCTAATAGCAACGCTTTGGGCGCACCATTTTCAGCAGCTTTGAAGCGGTAAATCCCTTTCAAAATTCCAGCTTCCACCCCAGCCGGCATTGCAGGTTGGGCGTAATCATCATTGCAGATGGTCAAGTAGTAGAAGCGGTCTTCGTTCAGTTCGTACATCCGCTTAATGCCTTCCTGAATGATGACGGCAATTTCGTAAGCGAAAGCAGGATCATATGCGGCGCAAGTGGGAACGGTTGAAGCCAGCACATGGCTGTGGCCATCCTGATGCTGCAACCCCTCACCTGAAAGCGTGGTGCGGCCTGCGGTGGCTCCCATTAAGAAACCCTTGCCTCGCGAATCGGCGAAAGCCCATGCCATGTCACCAACACGCTGGAAGCCGAACATTGAATAGTAAGTGTAGAAAGGAATCAGGGGAACGCCATAGTTGGCGTAAGCGGTTCCTGCAGCGGCAAAACTGCCCATGGAACCAGCTTCCGTAATTCCTTCTTCCAGAATCTGCCCGGATTTGGATTCATGATAGAACAAGAACCCTTCACCAGCATCTTGTGGCGTATACAACTGCCCCTGACTTGCATAAATTCCGATTGACCGGAACAACGAATCCATACCAAAGGTTCTGGCTTCATCCGGAATAATCGGAATCACCAATTTGCCTATGGCCTGGTCTTTCAACAAAACCGTGAGGATTCTGACAAAAGCCATTGTTGTGGAAACAGCCCGGCCCTGCGATCCAGCAATCGCATCGGCGAAAATTTCCAAAGCCGGAGCTTTCACAGTAATCGGTTTTGGATGGCGCGATGGAACAGGCCCGCCGAGTTCGGCAGTCCGTTTCTCCAAATACTTCTGTTCCTGGCCATTGGGATCCAACTTGATGAATTCGCAATTCATCGCTTGGTCGTCAGTAATTGGAACCTTGAAGCGATCACGGAAATAGACAAGCTGCTGTTCGTTCAGCTTTTTTTGCTGGTGCGTAGCGTTGCGACCTTCCCCAGCCGCGCCCATGCCGTAACCCTTCACTGTCTTAGCAAGAATTACCGTAGGTCCACCGCGATGATCAAATGCCGATTTATACGCCGTGTAGATCTTTTTGGGATCATGACCGCCGCGCCGCAGATTCTCCAGATCCTTATCCGAAAGATCCTTGACCAGTTCCAGCAGTTCAGGATACTTGCCGAAAAATTCCTTGCGTACGTACGCACCGTCTTTAGCTTTGTAAGCTTGGTACTCACCGTCGACGCATTCACCCATCCGCTTCATCAGCAGACCGCTAGTGTCGCGCGCCAGCAACGAATCCCAATCGCCGCCCCAAACTAACTTGATCACATTCCAGCCGGCGCCCCGGAATACACCCTCCAGTTCCTGGATAATCTTGCCGTTACCGCGCACTGGTCCATCTAAACGTTGCAGATTGCAATTGACGACGAAAATCAAGTTATCCAGTTTTTCGCGGCAAGCCAGCGTCAAAGCGCCCAGCGATTCCACTTCATCCGTTTCGCCATCACCTAAATAGGCCCAAACTTTCCGGTCCGTAGGTTGCAGCAATCCGCGATTTTCCATGTACCGCATGAAGCGAGCCTGGTAGATTGCGTTAATAGGGCCAAGGCCCATCGAGACTGTAGGAAATTGCCAGAAATCCCGCATCAACCAAGGATGCGGATAAGACGAAAGCCCTGGGGTATCTCGCAATTCGTGACGGAAGTTTTCCAGGTGCTGCTTGGTCAAACGGCCTTCAAGAAATGCCCGCGAATACATGCCGGGTGAAGCGTGGCCTTGGAAATAAATCAAGTCGCCAGGCTGATCCCCAATGCTGCCGCGGAAGAAGTGGTTGTAGCCAACTTCCACCAATGAAGCAGAAGAAGCATAAGTGGCAATGTGGCCACCAATGCCCGGGTCGTATTTGTTCGCGCGCACCACCATCGCCAGAGCATTCCAGCGAATATAGGCCTTAATGCGCCGCTCAATTTCAAGATCACCGGGATAGGTAAGGTCCCTTTCCACGGGCAGGGTGTTCACATACGGGGTGTTCAGCTCTGGTTGGATCGAAGCGCCATGATAGGCGGCTCGTTGTTGAACGGCTTTAAGAAGGTACTGGGCCCGGTCCGGTCCAGCTTCATCGATAATCTGATCGAGAGCTTCTAGCCATTCACTTGTTTCTTGGGGGTTAAGGTCTTCTTGGAGTTCTGCCTTGGGTTTCAGCATGTATGTTCTCGCCTGGTACGCCGGTGGGCAGTACTCTGGCTCCACCTATTCTACCGGATGATGGGGGGCAAATGGGGAGGAAGTTCTTGTCAATGGTTGATTAGTTCACATGTTAATATCTTGCATGGTTCGGTTCCTTCTTTTCTTACTTCCCTTCTGCTTTGTCTTAGCGTTCAGTAGCTGCGCGAAGAAAGCAATGATTCCGCAGGATGAGTTGGACCGGAAGTTCGTAGAAATGATGAAGGGCGCTTCCCTGGTGGGCCGCTCGTCCCGTCAAGACAACGACAAAATCAGCACCGAGGAAAAATACGTCATTGAAGGCGTTTCAAAACTCACCGGCGACACTTGGCTTTTCCGTACGCGCTTTCAATACGACGGCCATGATATTCCTTTGCCCCTGCCAGTTTCGATTCTATGGGCTGGAGATACGCCCGTGATTACCGTCACCGACCTGGCAATTCCAGGAATGGGTGAATATACCGCACGAGTGGTGCTCTATCGCGATCAATATGCCGGCACCTGGAGCGGAAAGAAGGGCGGGGGTGGTCAGCTTTTTGGAAAGATCCTTCGCAACCAGTAACGCCAAAGAAAAACAGTTGCCCCTTCGTTAGCGAATAGTAAACGGAAGGTTGAACACCTGCTGACCATTTACTGATCCAATCACCCGCCAGTCTCCTGGCAATCGCGCCGCAGAATAGCCTTGGATATTGATCCAATCTCTAAAGCACCAGGACCCTCCTGAACTCAGCGTATTGAAATTCGTTGCATCATAAGTGGCCCCTGACGGACTGATCCAACTTGTGGATACTTGATCGCCTGCCGAAGTGCCACTCAAAGAAAAGTAAACACCAGCGTAGGCGGAAGAGCTTGTGAAGTTAGAATTCTGAAATGGGCTCACGCAACCCTGGCCGCTTGGTGGCAAGTAAGCCGTAATAACTGCTTGATCCACAACTGCAGAAGTAATCGTGAAATTACGATTTGCGATAACTAAATTGTTCCAACGCACACGCACGGTCCAAGTGCCGGGACGTCGGGCAGCATTTGTTCCTGCAATTAGTAATTGTTGATTGAAGCACCAACTACCAGAGGAAGGGACAGGGCTCTTGGCGAAAGTGCTGTAAAGGCTACCATCCGGGGACAGGAAGTCAAAGGCAGGTGAATCCCCAACGGTAGCCCCATCAATGGCGAACCAAGCGTAGATTGCTTGGGTTCCAGCGGTTACAGAGGTAATCGCTGAAGGGGTCGCACAATTTGAGGGAACTGATTGGGTGAGCAAAAGATCTCTCACTGAAGGCGCAGTAATAGTAAAAGTTCTGGTTTGAACAATTACATTGTTCCAACGCAGTCGGACCGTCCACAATCCTGGCAGTCTTGCCGCAGGTGTCCCTGCTATGGCGAAGCCCTGGTTCATGCAGAATGTTCCCGCTGAAGAGGATCGACCTTGGGCCAAGGTAATATATGAATTGCCATCGGGAGACAAGAACTCAAACGTAGGGGAATCGCCCACATTTACGCCGTCCACCAAAGCCCAAGCATAGATAGTGACGGCATTTGAACTTATGCTGGTTAACGGTGCAGGTGCGGCGCAGTTGCCTGGAACGCTTTGCGTTATCACGAAATTGCGGACAGAGAAAGGAATTATCGGCACAGCATTGACTTGCACGGTCATGCTACTTCGTGCCGAATTCGTTAGACCAAATGAATCGGTAGTGATTTGTGAGTCCAGCCGAAGCGTTCCGCCCGTCGAAGGCGTCGTCCAAATAACTGATTCCGTTGCCGATTGCTTCGGACCAATACTCTGGAAGCCTATTGCAGCCTCAAGGTTTCCATTTGCTGTAAACAACTGAAGTTGCGGACGCACGGCCAGTACATCGCCATCGTTGGTGGCAGTGCATGCTATCGTAACCCGGGTATTTGTGTTGGCAGTGTTGGCCGAAGGACTACACTGAACCGAAAGGTTTGGACCATTGAGTGGTTCAAGTGTGCCCCCAGAATAGGCTAAACCGTATTCGAGGGTTCGATTCTGGGCTTGGTAGCGATTGGTAATAGTGGAGATGCTCAGAATGATCGGCTCAGAAAGTGTTGGATTAATTTGCTGGACGTTCTGCTTGTCTTCACGCGAGTCTCTATTGAGAATGCCGGTAGAGGAAGAGTAAGCACTCAGTGCGATACGTTCAGGAAATGTATCCCCATCGCTCATAGATACAAACCGATTCCAAACGAGGGTCGCCCATTTTGAATCCGGGGCCCGCCAAGAATAGAGTTGCACCCGCTTAGCATTTGAACCAGGAAGGAAGTTGGCAATAAAGCTATGGTCTTTCTGAATGCTTGCAACGCCAAGGTCCATTATTCCCCAGCCAGAATCAGGCCGCCAAGAGCTCCCATAGACTGTGTTTAGCAGCACTGCTTTGAGTCTTAGTGCGTATTGGATGCCACTTTGACGCAGCAGAATTGCTGCGCCCGCCACGTGAGGAGCAGCCATGCTGGTACCGGTCATTCCAATCAGTTCACCCGTACCAGCTCTGGCAGCGAGTATGCCCGTGCCTGGGGCGACGAGGTCGGGCTTTTTGCGCCCCGTATCAGTTGGTCCTCGACTGCTCGAAGGAGCAATGACTAAATCGCCGAAGAGGATGGATGTTTTATGATCAAGGTTCCCAACAGATAAAATGTTGTAAGCGTTTCCTGGAGCACCAACCGTCCCATTTGCTCGTTTCATTCCATCATTTCCAGCAGAAACCGTAATCGTCAAGTCAGGGTTTATGGTTGTAACATAATCCAAGTACAGATCAAGCGTATTATCGACTTTGAAACTATCTGGTAAACTTCCCAAACTCATATTGATCACGCGAGCGGGACTATCCGTAACAATCCAAGCAATTGCACTCATCCAATCAAAGGGGTGCATAAATACACCGTCGTTACAACCCTCGCCGGCAGCCATTGAAGTGCTAAAACCAACCTTCGACATGTAAATGGCCCTAATACCTGGGGCAACTCCTGAAAAGGATGCCGACTCGATGTCGCTCCATAGAGCCCGCCCAGCGGCAATCGACGAAACGTGGGTTCCGTGTCCATTTGTATCTTTTGCAGATTTCAGATCTTCGACGACACAAGAATTCGTGGCAGCAACCTCCGAGAACGCCCGTGCCTGCACATCGATCCCCGCAAACATTGGATGGTTCGCATCAATCCCAGAGTCGATAATCGCTACTGATTCCGTCTGGCCAGTAAACCCCAGATCCCAAAATGCAGAGGCCCCGGTAAACTGCGCACTTCGAAGATCGACATTCAATTTAAGCGGGTCGTTGGGCAACACTCGAAAAATAAGCGGATTCGACTCAAATGAATCGAGTAAATCGACACTGATCTTTGCGGACCAAGCGTTCACCAAAGGAAAGGCTTTCGGATTTGCCACACCAATGGAAATTAATAACTGCTTTAACCCATCACGAGCAGGTCGTAAACTCTCCTCAATACGGCGCGACTTATTGCGGCGGTAACGGATGAGAGCGATATCTCTTCGATCCTCAGCCTCACGTGGTTGCGCCACTGCAACATCAATGCGACTGCGTCGCTGATTGAGATCTTCGTCCAGGTCGTCTACCTGTCTTTTTTGCCAGTCTAGCTCCTGGTCAATCAAAACAAGGTCGATTTGCTGTTTACCCCAAATGATGACATCCACCACGGTGCCGGGGGCTTTCCCACGCAGCGAAGGATGAACTTTAGGATTGAGTTCTGCATCCTGCGCGAACGCCATCAGGGCAACCAGAATGAAAGCTGTGGCAAGCGAACCCTTCTTTATCATGAAGCTTGAGTATGCGCTTAATGAATTGAAAGGCGATTCAGATAAAAGCCTTATTGGATTAATTAGATTATATTAGCGGTCGGTAAGGCAAGAACTATCATTTTACTTCGCGCAAAGGAGCCCAGTACGAGTGACGCAATGTTTCCACGTCTTCCAAAATGATCAGCCAGGAATGTGTATAATTATATACAGCAATACACATCATGAGAACCAACATAGTTATTGATGACAGGCTAATGCGCGACGCTCTTCGGACCACCGGCTTAAAGACCAAACGTGAAGCTGTGGAGTTAGGTCTTCAGACTTTGGTGAGGCTAAAGGCGCAAGAGGAAATCCGCAAACTGCGCGGCAAACTCCTCTGGAAAGGTCATCTGGACGCCATACGGAGTGATCGTTGATCCTTGTCGATTCCAGCGTGTGGATCGACTATTTCCGTGGTTCCATCACAGCGCAAACCGACAAGCTGGATAAATTACTGGGAAGCGACTTTTTGGCAATTGGCGACCTGATCTTAACTGAAGTACTGCAGGGCTTTGATGACGACCGGGATTTCAACCAAGCCAAGAAAGTGCTAAACACTCTGACTCTTGTGCAGCTAGGTGGGAAAGAAGTTGCGATTCATGCGGCACACAATTTCCGCACCTTGCGGAATTTAGGTGTGACTGTCAGAAAAACAATTGATACGGTGATCGCCACGCACTGCATAGCCAACGACTTAGAACTGCTTCACTCCGACAAAGATTTCGACCCTTTTGTCAAGCACCTTGGCTTGCGAGTAGTGATCTGAACTATTCTTTCTCCGGCGAGAATGAATCAGCAAGCTGGTGAATCATCTGCTGTTCCTGATCGTTATACTTATTCCGGAAAGCATCACTATTCAAATAATTCTTTCGGGCCTCATCGCTCATAGGAGTGATTTTATTCACTTCCTGACGCAAGGTAACCCTACGATCCACAGGCAGTTGATTGAAACGTTGATACACCCTCCGCACCTGTTGCTGCTGGGTAACGGGCATCTGCTGGAATCGCTCAACGTTCTTCTTCTGCTTTTCTGTCATCCGGTCATACTGTTCCAGCCGGGATTCCATACGCTGCCGGCGCTCAGCAGACATCTTAGAAAGGGCAACTCGACGTTCGGCTGGTGACATGGCACGCAATCGCTCCACCGGTTGGGTTTTGCCATTCTTCATGGCAGCTTTAGCCGCAGCTTTTTTCGCACCCTTGCCAGCAGCTTTGGGCCCGGTTTGAGCCATCGCCCCACCTGCCAACAAAACCGCCGAAAGTATGATCAAAATTTTCATGGTCTGACTAAAGCGACTTCGCGTCGCTCTTCACTTCCGCCATCAAAGTATCCACCATCTCCACATCTTCTAAAGCTTTTTCGGCCTGTTCAATTTCCTGAGCTTCCATCACCACTGGCATATCAGAATCGGTATCAGGCAAATTCTGCACTCTGAATATAGAACCGCCTAACAGAACAACAAACATCGCCGCCATCACTGCCGCTGGACGCCATCCAAAGCCGCCACCAACAGGCTGCAGCCAATGCTTCACACGACCCCAAACGGTGGATTGTTCCTTCTCAATACGCTCATACAAACGGGCATCGAAATCATGCGAAACAGGAATAGCATCCCATTCATCAAGAGCTTTCCAAACCATAGCTTGAGCTTCAACTCCAGACCGGCACTCCGCACACACTTCGATATGGGCTTCCATCTTCTGGGAAGCATCCCACTCGAGTTTCCCCGCCGCAAAATCCATCAGCAAATCAGGGCTGTCAGAATAAATTGGGCAAGACATAATCCACTCTCCTCAGTAATGCTCGTCAACTTACGGCGCCATGTGCGCCAAGCGCACGCGCAACGTTTCATAGGCTCTAAATAACAAAGACTTCACAGCTGACTCCGAACAATCCAGGACTGAAGCTATCTGAGCATACTCCATTTCCTGATATTTATGCATCAGCACTGCCGTTCGCTGCTTTTCCGGTAACCCTTGAATCGCACGGCGAACTTCAGCCAGTTTCACGTTGTTCACTAAGGCTTGCTCTGTGTTCAATCCGCGATCGGCTACCTGCAACGTCAACCCATCGTCACTCGATTCATCAATACTTCCCTGCCCTCGTTCATTCTTCGAATCGCGAATGTGATTCAGCGCCAGATGGCTGGTAATTCGAAAAAGCCAAGTTGTAAATTTCGCGGTTGGCTCGTAATTTCCCCTGGATTTATACACTCGCAGGAAAACTTCTTGGGCCAACTCTTCAGCAACGGCCTGATTCTGCACCATGCGGTACAAGAAATGAATCACCGGGCCCCGATGTTTGCCTAATAGGATCTCAAAACTTTCGGTATCACCTTCACGAACCCGAAGCATCAGTTCGGCATCTCGTTCTATGGCGGCGACCGCTATCATATCCTTCTGAACCCGAACAGAACTGGAAGGTTGCGGAAATTTAAGAGGGTCGTCTTCGGAATCCAAATCGATAACGTCCTACAACGCATCGTACCAAAAAAAGTATTTTGCTTTCATTTACTTGAAGATTATTCCATCTTCAAGGACCTTTCCATTAACTCTCGAATAGCGGACTTTGGCGGCTTATTTTCAAATAAAACCGAGTACATCATGTTGGTAATCGGCACATCCACACCCTGTTTCCGAGCCAAATCGCGTGCCGCCCGGGTCGTCTCAACACCCTCAGCTACCATTTTTGTTGATCCGACGATATCAGCCAAGGTCCGCCCCTTCGCCAACTCGATTCCCACCGAACGATTACGGCTTAACCCGCCTGTAGTTGTCAACACCAAATCACCAACCCCTGCCAGCCCGGAAAGCGTTTGTTGCTGACCACCAAGGCTTACCGCAAGCCGAGTCATTTCCGCCAGTCCACGCGTAATAAGTGCGGAAGATGTGTTGGAACCAAATCCCAAACCATGGCATACTCCGGATGCGATGGCCATCACGTTCTTCACCGCTCCGCCAATTTCAGTACCAATCGGATCGGCATTGGCATATAGCCGAAAGGTGGGCGTGGAAAAGGCACTTTGAATAGCCCGCGCCAAGCCAGGATACTCGGAAGAAATCACGCAAGCCGTAGGTTCGCCCATTGCTACTTCCTTGGCAAAACTGGGACCTGAAAGCACTGCCGCCCTGTAGCCCGTCACTTCAAAAATCACCTCACTCATGCGAAGCAGCGTGACGTTTTCAATTCCCTTGGTAGCACTCACCAGCAACATCTGTTCATGGAAAAGTGGCTTAGCTTGCTGATAGACGCGTCGTAAATGATGGCTGGGCGTGACGCCCAATACAATGTCGGCCCCAACAATGGCGTCCGTTAATTTGGAATGCACCGTGACGTTGGCAGGCAACTTAAAACCAGGAAGGAAAGTATCGTTTTCCCGGGAAGCCTGCATCCGCACTGCTAGATCAGTTTCCAGAACCCATTGCCGAACCTGGTCGAACTTCGGTGCCAGCGCCAGCACGAGGGCCGTGCCCCAACTCCCTCCGCCTAAAACAGCGAGTTGCTTCATGCCGGCCTCTTTCCGAAAGTGAACACGTTTTCAGTTCCTGCCCTTAGACGGAGCCAATTCGATTGATGCCGCCAAATTATGAAAACCCCTCCCACAATGCTAGCGACCAGCACCGGCGCAGCAGGATGCTCTATCAGCCAGACTCCCAAAGGGAAAAGCGCCGCTCCGGCAATCGACCCAAAAGAAATGTGTCGCGTGTACCAAACTGCGGCAATAAACAAAACGGCAGTGGCCGCCAAGCTCACTGGCGTCAGATATAAGAACGCGCCCACAAAACTGGCAACAGCTTTTCCACCCTGAAATTTTAGAAAAATGGAATAAGCATGCCCAAGGATCACGGCGATTGCGGCAAGCGAAAGCCACAAGGGATCCTGCTTTGTAAAATAGCCCATCAGCCAAACAGCAACCCAGCCTTTGATAATGTCCAGCACCAAAGTTGCGACACCGGCCACGCGACCGGTGGTTCGCAAAACATTGGTGGCCCCAATATTGCCGCTACCCATGCCTCGCACATCCGCCCCTGTGGTGAAGCGAACCAATAAATATCCAAACGGTATTCCGCCAATTATGTAGGCGGCCAAAAGCAATAGAACAGGAATCATATAGACAAAGGGAACTCCGCAATTTTCGTATAGGTGGAACCAGTGGAATGGAGTTCGCTCAAGTATAAATGAAATGAAGGAGCTACGAACGTTCCAAACTCAACCGATGGCAGTCCGGCAATAGCCGCGCGAAGTGGACGAAGGTTCGTTTCCTGCCCTTTTATGCGCGCCAACGTAAGGTGAGGGGAAAATGGCTTCGGCTCAACGGGAATCCCAATTCTGGCTAAAGCCTCGTTGGTTGCCTTCGCCAAAACTGCGATCGTTTCCCCAGCATCAATGCCCACCCAGAAGTTCCTCGGATTGTGCGGATTCGGAAACCACCCCAGCCCTCGAAGTCTGATGTTCAATGCCCCTGAAAGAGGAACACAAGCAAGAGCAGTCTTAATTTCCGGCAATTTCTCAGGCTGACACTCACCAAGGAACTTGGTCGTAATGTGCAAGTTTTCAGACGGGCTCCAATGTAAGTCCGCTGTCTGCTTAAACCCGTCAATCAAATTCACAATATTCACCCGCGTTGCCAAATCTAAATCAATCCCAGTGAAGAGCCGCACAGTAAAATTAGTTTAGCCTGAACAGAAGTGAAAGATCTTTTTGCAGCTCCGATATTACCTCGCTCCTTTTATGAGCGCAATACCGTGCAGGTCGCTCGTCAACTGCTTGGCAAGGTGATCGTCCACGGCAAAATAGCGGGCCGCATTGTGGAAACAGAAGCTTATTTGGGCGAAGGAGATTTGGCGGCTCATTCAGCGCGAGGCCGCACGCCCAGCACTGAGGTGATCTTCGGGCCGCCCGGATTCGCCTACGTCTACTTAATCTACGGCATGTACCATTGCTTGAATTTCGTCTCGGAAGCAAATGGCACAGCCGGTTGCGTTTTGATCCGCGCGCTTGAACCATTGGCAGGCCTGGACGTGATGCAGGAACGCCGCGGAACTTCTGTGAAACAACAGTTGACCAACGGCCCAGGCAAACTCACTGAAGCTCTAGGAATTAATAGGCTGCAAAATGGCCACGATGTAACTACCGGAACACTTACCGTCCGAGATTGGCGCACCCCGAATTTCAAGATCATAACAAGCCCACGCATTGGCATCACCAAGTCCATCCACCTCCCCCTTCGATTCAACATGTTATTTTAAAAGTTCCACTCATGCTTCAATCGATTTTCCGAGAATACGACATCCGCGGAATTGCGGACAAAGAACTGCTTGATCCAGACGTCGAGCTTTTAGGCCAAGCCCTTGGCACCTACATCCAAAGGAATGCTGGCAAAAACATCAATCTTGGCCGTGATTGCCGGTTGAGTGGAGAACGGCTTGCCGTTGCCCTCCGTAAAGGGTTACTCGCCAGCGGCTGCAACGTAACTGAATTGGGGGTTGTCCCAACTCCCATCACCTATTTCTCTGCCGTCCACATGAAATCCGATGGTGCTGTGATGATCACGGGTAGCCACAATCCTAGCGAATACAATGGCTTCAAAACCGTTTGCGGCTCCGGAACATTGCACGGCAAGGCGATCCAAGAAGTTTACCGGATGATCCAGGCGCGCGATTTCCTCACTGGTTCCGGCACAAATCCTTCAACCGACATCGTAACTCCCTACGTCGAGGACGTAGCAAACAGGTTCAACCTCACCCGCAGAATCAAGGTAGTTGTCGACGCAGGCAACGGCACAGGGGGCCCCGCTTTCAGCCGGATCCTGAAGAGCCTGAACTGCGACGTTCAGGAAATGTTTTTTGAAATGGATGGCCGCTTCCCTAATCACCACCCTGACCCAACTGTTCCTGAAAATCTGCGCCAGCTCTCACAGGCAGTGCGCGAGTTTGGAGCCGATTTGGGAATCGCTTTTGACGGCGATGCGGACCGCATCGGTGCGGTTGATGAAACTGGCACCCCCATTTATGGAGACATGCTGCTTTTTATCTATGCCCGTGAAATTCTAACCCGCAAACCGGGTGCAACGTTCATTGGCGAAGTGAAATGCTCTCAAGTTCTCTATGACGAACTGGCCAAGTTGGGCGGCAACCCCATCATGTACAAAACCGGCCATTCCCTAATCAAGGCAAAGATGAAGGAAGAACATGCCGAACTGGCCGGAGAAATGAGCGGCCACATGTTCTTTGCCGATCGCTACTATGGCTACGACGATGCCCTCTATGCAGCCTGCCGCTTAATGGAAATCGTCGCAGCATCGGGCAAGCCGCTTTCAGCGCAACTTGACGGTCTGCCCAAAATGGTTTCAACCCCAGAACTGCGGGTGGATTGCAGCGATGACACGAAGTTCGATGTTGTGTCACGAGTCGCGACCTATTTCCGGTCACGCAGGAAGATCGTCGAAGTGGACGGTGCCCGCGTGATCTTTGCAAAGGGTTGGGGCCTAATTCGCGCTTCCAACACTCAACCGGTTCTGGTCATGCGCTTTGAAGCAGAAACCGACGCACTTTTGAAAGAATATCGCGATGAAGTGGAAGGCGTTCTGAAAGCCGAAATCGGTGGAGAATTAGTTGCCGGCGGCCATTAGATTCAAATGCGCCGGGCTATACTCCTACTGCTTTCCGCGTTCCCAGTAATCGCGGCGCACGCAAGATTTACCAGCACTCACTTTGAGATGCTTGCGCCAAAGAGCCCAGGCGCAAATGCAATCCTTGGAGATCTTGAGCTGGCTCATGCTTTCTTTAGTCAGTCGGCTCAACTTCAAACGCCCCACGCCCGCCTGCCGCTCATTTTCGTTCCTGCCACACCCGCACAATTCCAACGGATGAAGCCTACGGGTTTTGTGGCCGGTTTCTACTCCCCGCTTCCAGGTCGCGATGCGATTGTACTTGAATCGTTGGAATTCCGCCGCGCAGCTTTGCACGAATATACTCATCTGGCAATTCAGTATTCCGGGGAACACTTGCCACGCTGGTTAAACGAAGGCTTGGCCGAATATTATTCCACCCTGCGCCCATCAGCAGGCAAAGTGGAATTTGGCCATGCTCTGCCGGATCGTGTAGTGCGTCTTCGGTCTGCTCGTTGGCTCGGCATCTCTGAACTATTAGCCCATGGCCAGCAGACTCGTGCCGACCGCACACCCGGACGCGAAGACATGTTCTACGCCCAAAGCTGGCTGCTGGTTCACATGCTAATCTCTGCCGAACGATACCGGACCAAGTGGCCCGAATTCCGCAAAACCATCGCAACGGCTGGCGACGAAAAAGAAGCATTTCAGAGCATCTACCACCGAAGCACAACCCAGTTGTTAGAGGACCTTCATGCCTATTTCGAAAAGGGCGAATTCACGAACCAATCCATGGCCATGAAAACAGTTGATGCTCAAATTACAATCTCTGCAGCTAATGACTTTGACATTGAGGCAACCACAGCCGCCCTTGAAGGCCTTTCTGGTGCCCAGCCAGCCGCACGCGCCGCTTACCGGAAACTGCAGCGGGCCGGTGATGAGGGTTGTAAATGGCAGCGCGAATTGGGCGATCTGGCTGAAGCCTCCAACTTGTTCGACAACGCACTAGATCATAGACAGCGCGATTTTGAATGTCGCAAAGATGCAGCATCCCGCTGCGACTTGGCTCGTTCGCTTGGCCAACTTCCTTCCCCACCTGCCGGGCCAATGGCAGATGCCATTTTGCAATTGAAAAGCACCGGGGGCTGCGGCTATGCAGCATTCCTGCTTGCTCGCCATGCAGTCAACGGGAACAAACTCGATGATGCATTGGCGTTGCTTGAACTCACCAGGTCTTTACCCAGTGCTCAAGCTGAATTAGCAGACCAATTACGAGAAGCTGTCCAATTCCAAGTCTCCCGGAAACAAGTTATCCCTGCAAGCGCAACCCCGTCAAACGCCGACGTCGAGGTCATTCGCCCCGAAGACCCGCCTCAACTGTCGCGCGCCGAAGGAATACTGGAACGCGTCGATTGCAACTCACGCCCAACCAAAGTGTTTATCAGGACCACCTTGGCGCTATTTACTTTTTATGTTGAAGATCGAACGAAATTCCCCACAATGGTTTGTGGGTTGCAAAAACACGCCGTTTCCATTTCATTCGAGCAAGGCGACTTGAAGCCAATAGGAAGAGTCGGCGTAATTCGCAGCTTTACTCTTCGATAACCAGTTTTGCGAACCCTGCGAAATCCGGGCACCCAGGTTGTATCCGACACTTAGCGAATCACGCTATAGAACCGTCCCAGCTTTTCCGGCGGATAACCCAGTGAAAATAGCGTTTGGATCAATGTCCAGACCATCCAAGTGCGCACCAAACCGGCCTTCCTCCAGCGGCGATCAGAAACCACAATCGGCTCATTCAGCAATGCCATTTCACCCAACTTCCACATCCGCCGTGCAAACTCGTAATCTTCCATAATGGCAATATTCCGATAGCCGCCCATCCGCTGAAAAACTTCGCGCCTGCAGAAAATTCCAGCATCGC
>JAYUSZ010000060.1:0-41432 GCA_043755435.1 Bryobacterales bacterium
TTTGATTTTATGTGAATTGTCGTGGCTCGTGCCAGGCACGAGTGTCCCCGTTTGGCTCGCGATACCCAGATTCTCGAGGCATCTAAGTGCCGTTTTTGGTTTGATGCGTTCCAGCGCTTCTGGAATGCTGACGCCTTCAGTTTTCAACGCGAAATCCATCAGTCCTCCGACTACTGTCCAAGTGGAATGATAGCGGATATAAACATCCGATTCCTTTGGATCTCCCCAGCTCCCGTCCGAGTTTTGTTGGCTCAGCAGAAAATTTTCGCCCTTGCGAATCAGTTCGTCCTTTTCGGTGAGACCGAAGGATTTCAGCGTATCCATATACTCTCCGAGAGTTTCCACATCCCTCGTTTCAATATTTTCCAAAAGATGATCTCGAAGAAATGCGTATTCCGCTGGCAACCATTCTGGACGGAGCCGGTAAATTCCATAATCATTCAACGCGTAAACGATGTGAGTAACAGCGTAGGTGATGCTGGAGAACCCGTCATCCTGTTTGCCGTGTGGACCACGATAGGGCCGCAGGATGGGAACATGCTGCGTTACATCGGCCAGCTTCGCACCCAGAATCACTCCGTAGCGTTCGCCAGAATAGGTGGTAATAATGGCGTCGCACAGTAAGTCGTATGGGTCCTCGAACTTCAATTCCGTTGCGCACTTGGAACAAACCGTTGCGCCGCGCGCATTGCGCGATTTGTCCTTGGGGCAAAGTTTGGGGAGGTCAACGGGGATGGGGTTGGAGGTGGGATCGAATCCTAGAAACTCTTCTGGCCGAAATTTGGCTGCTGCCTTCTTGAGGGACTCCTTTATGTCTCCATTGCCTGGAATACCCAATAAATTGGCACTGTAATCAGCAAATACCCAATAGCTGATTGATCCGGTGGTGAAGCTTTCAGGCAATCGAGGATTTTCCCGACGCCATCTTCTTGCACAATTCTGCCCCATGGCCCACGCTAGCTTCTTCAGTTTCGGATCAGCAGCTGAGGCGGAAATTGTATAGAAGCACCAAAGGTAATCTTGCCCAAAATCAGAAAAGGCTTTGGCGTTCTTTGATGTTTTATAGATGAAGCGCAAGCCACGCTCAACAGCTTTCGCTTTACTCGAATCTTGTGAACCGGCTATCGCTGCGCCGAAAGTTGAGCCCAGGAATAGCCGCCGCGAAATCGGCATGCTTAAGACAGGATCCCCTTCACCACACGTCCGTGCACATCGGTCAGCCGATAGTGTCGACCTTGAAACTTGTAAGTCAGCTTCAAATGATCAACCCCAAGGCAGTGCATCATGGTGGCATGCAGGTCATGCACCTCAACCGCGTTTTCGGTGACGTTGTAACTATAGTCGTCAGTTTCACCGTAAGTCATACCGCCTTTCACCCCGCCGCCTGCGGCCCATAAAGAAAAGGCACGTGGATGGTGGTCGCGCCCATAGTTATCTTTGGTCAAGACGCCTTGCGAATATACGGTACGGCCAAACTCTCCGCCCCAAATTACCAACGTATCGTCCAACATGCCGCGCTGCTTCAAATCGGTAATCAATGCAGCCGATGCCTGGTCGGTTTGTTGGCACTGCTTGCGAATTTCTCTGGGGAGATTGGCATGTTGATCCCAGCCGCGGTGAAACAATTGAATGAACCGCACACCTCGCTCCGCCAATCGCCGGGCCAAAATGCAGTTGGCTGCATAAGTGCCAGGCTGGCGCGAATCGGGCCCATATAGATCGAAAGTGCTGTCAGGCTCTTTCGACAAATCCGTCAATTCAGGAACCGAGCTTTGCATGCGGAACGCCATTTCATATTGAGCGATGCGTGCGGCAATTTCTGGATCCTGATACTCATTCAACTTAATTTCATTCAGCTTGTTTAAGTCATTCAGGAAATGCCTTCGAGCTTCTGCGTTGTAGCCCTCTGGATTTGAAACATAGAGTACCGGATCCCTGCCGGAACGGAACTTCACTCCCTGGAATTTTGCCGGCAAAAAGCCACTACCCCATGCTCGATCGGCCAATGCTTGTGAATTCCCCAATCCTTGAGAAACCATCACAACGAACGATGGCAAATCCTGATTCACGCTTCCCAAGCCATAGCTGACCCACGCACCGGCGCTGGGTCTGCCTGCCAACTGAAATCCGGTTTGGAAGAAAGTAACTGCTGGGTCGTGATTGATAGCTTCCGTCACCATTGATTTGATAATGCACAACTCATCGGCTACCTTTGCCGTGTGCGGAATAAGTTCACTGAGCCAAGTGCCTGCCTTGCCATGACGCGCAAATTGGAACATGGTGGGGGCGGTGGGAAACTTGGTTTGGTATGCAGTCATCCCTGTGAGGCGTTGGCCCATGCGGATGGAATCCGGCAATTCGGTACCATGCGCTTGTGCAAGATTCGGCTTGTAATCGAACAGATCCAATTGCGAGGGTGCACCATGTTGGAACAGATAAATCACGCGCTTCGCCTTGGCGGGGAAGTGCGGCAGACCGGGCTCCGCAGCTTTCACCGAAGTGCCCAGCAAGGATGCTAGCGCTGCGGCGCCTACACCGGTGGCACCTTGCTTGAAAAAATGCCGACGGGTTTGAAGTAACTTGTATTGTTCCAAAGGATTCATAGCCGCTATTCCTTGGTTACCGCTTCATCCAAATTCAACATCATGCTGGCTACAGCCATGTAGGCAGCCAAGTCTCCAGGCGGAATTGAATTCAACGCTGGGGCTTCTCCTAACTTTGCGAAACTGTCTGCTGACTCACCCTTGCTGGAAAAGTAGTCCAGGTGGAAGCGAAGGCTGTTGCGCAAGATTTCCATTTCGGCGGGAGCAGGGGAACGAGTCAAAAGCAGCTTGAACCCATAAGCCAGCCGATCATCGGGTGCATTGCCGCCTTCAGTAATCATTCGTTGTCCAATGAACCGTGCTGCCTCCAGGAACGTCACATCGTTCATCAGATTCAAAGCTTGCAAGGGCGTGTTGGTGCGATTTTCGCGAACAACACAAGCTTCCCGATTGGCAGCATCAAAGGTGGCCATCATGGGTGGAGCCACCGTTCGTTTCCAAAATGTATAAAGGCTGCGGCGGTACAAATCGGGGCCCTTGGCTTGGCTATAATCCATATCCTGCATGATTAGCTCTTTCCATAATCCAGCTGGTTGATATGGTTTTACTGAGGGGCCGCCAAACCTTTCCATGAGCAGTCCTGAGGCCGACAAGGCTTGATCGCGCACCATCTCAGCAGGCAATCGAAACCTGGGTCCACGGGCCAATAGCCGATTGGCTGGATCTTTTTGCATCAACTCTCGAGTAGCCCTTGAAGACTGCCGGTAAGTGGCTGATGTTACCATCAGTTTCTGCATCGCCTTCACGTCCCAGCCAGTCTGCACGAATTCAGTGGCTAACCAATCCAGCAATTCAGGATGCGAAGGCCAATCACCCTGCTGGCCGAAATCTTCTGTGGTCTTCACTAGTCCGGCTCCAAAATACATTTGCCAATAACGATTCACGGCCACTCTTGCGACCAAAGGATTTTCTGGCGAAACCATCCACTGCGCCAAGGTCAATCGGTTCGCTGGAGCACCTGCTGGCAAAGGGGGCAAAACTGCGGGCACGCCGGGCGCTACTAACTCACCAGGCTTGTCGTAAGCGCCACGAAGTAACAAATGGGTTTGCTTCGGCTTGGCACTTTCGGCCATCACCATAACGGTAGGGAAACTACGTTCCAATCGTTCCCGTTCCAAACGCAGTGCAGTCAATTGCCGCCAATTGTCCCGCACATCTTCAGGAGCCACATTGTCGAAATAATACCAACGCGCTTGATTGGTTCCGGGACGGATAGGTTCAGCCATGGCGGCGACTTCCTCTGAGGAAACCACGCGATCATAAGTTCTTGCATCGTCAATCAATCCATGGAAATAATTTTGTTTCCCCCAACCGGCACCTACTCGAAAGGGCTCTTTGTAAATTGCACCAGCATTGCGGAATGGCCGATATAGCGTGTCCAGAAGCACTTTCTTTTCTTGCGGCTTGCCGTCTAAATAGATAGCCGCTCCTTCAGCCATGCGCGATCCCGAGTAGCTTACCGCCACATGATGCCAGCGTTTGGGACTCATCACTGCAGCTGTTTCCATGCGCATTGCATCGTCCGCGTAGTTGCTGGTGATGTGGAAATGGAGCTTGCCGTGATCGGCATAAATTCCATAGCCTTTGCCGCGTTCCGTATCAGCCATGCGACTTAGTATTGCTCCGTGTGGTGTAGTGTCTGAATAGATCCATGCTGAAATAGTGAACCGGTCTTCAATGTCGAACAACCCGGCACCTTCCAGCTCCAAAGAGTTGGTGCCGTTCAGTTTTGCGGCTTTCGCGATTACGCCCTGTTCGAACTCAACTTTCCCGTTTGGCTTGACCGCAGTAACTTTTTCCAGGCCCGCTACTGGACGCCAGTACTCCCCTAGCTTACTGAAAGCGAATGCTTGATTGGCATACTTCTCAAACCCTTTTTCTCCCTCGGAGATTCTTGCCTGAAGTGCCGCCAACTGCGTCTGCTGTTGCATGGTTGGTGCGGGGATGAGGGGAGGCGAATTGCCATACTTCATTGCCCGGCCCAATTCAGGAACGTTGTTGAAATAAGCGAAAAACTGGTAGAACTCTTTCTGAGTGAAAGGATCATATTTATGGTTGTGGCACCTTGCACATCCAAGCGTCACTCCCATAAAAACGGTGGCCGTGGTTTCCAGCCGGTCTACAACATATTCCACCGCGTACTCTTCTGGAATGATGCCATCTTCCGTATTTGCCCGATGATTGCGGTTAAACGCAGTGGCGATTTTTTGATCCATTGTAGCGTTTGGCAACATGTCCCCAGCTATTTGATCGATCAGAAAACTGTCGTAACGCTGGTTCCGATTGAACGATGCAATCACCCAATCGCGCCAGCGCCACATCTGCCGCTCGCCATCGAATTGATATCCGTTCGTATCGGCATAACGCGCTGCGTCTAGCCAACGGATGGCCATGCGCTCGCCGTATCGGGGCGATGCCAACAGGCGATCCACTACACGCTCATAGGCCCTTGGCGAAGTATCTTTGATGAAAGCGTCGAGTTCTGTGGGAGTGGGTGGGAGTCCGGTAAGGTCCATGGAAACTCTTCGAAGCAGCGTTGCTTTGGAAGCTTCTGGCGATAATTGCATTCCATCCTGCTGCAGGCGGTTCTTTATGAAGTAGTCGATTGGATTCCCAGCGGGAACCACGGCACGGTTAGGAGGCAGGAAGGCCCAATGTGCTTGCCACGGGGCGCCCTGAGCTATCCAGTTTTTCAGAGTCTCAATTTCTTTGGGGGCTAGAACATGCCCAGTGGATAATGGAGGCATTCTGCGGGCCGCCTTATCTGCAGTAATGCGACGGATCAGTTCGCTTCCATCGGGATTGCCAGGGACTACGGCACGCCTACCTCCACCCAAGTCGGCTTTGGCCGCTTCCTCACGATCCAACCGCAACGGTATATTTTTAGCTTTGGCATCGGCCCCGTGACAAGCAAAGCATTTGTCCGAAAGAATCGGCCGCACATCGCGATTGAATTCTACAGTTGCGGCGGAAATAGAAAAAGCGAAAGTCGAATAAAGTACAATAGAGCGCATCGGGTAACCATTGTTATCTTACCTCCGCTTGCACCTTTCGAGGATTGTTCACTTCAGTTGGGATCGCCAACGTTGAACCATGTCAGCACCGGTGGCGGTTTTTTCCAACTCAGCAAGTTCTTTATCGGCACTGCCGAGCGCTCCGCATCTTGCATAGGCAATGGCCGAAAGAAGGTGCGAATTCATCTTGCTTGTAGCTTCAATTTCTGCAAAAGCAGTTGCACCTGGTATTGCAAATTTTGTCCAATGCGAAACTGCGGCTTCCTTGCCCACTCCTGCGGTTACTCGCCAATGGAACACTTCGGCTTGCGCCAATGGCTTTTTTGGGGTCCATTCGGTTTCCTCGACTTTTCCGCTTCGTTTCACTACGATGTCGCGATGATCACGAATGAACACTTCATAGAAATTCGCGCCTGGTACTGGCTTCCAACGGAACTTCGGCACATCAGTGGTTGCCACAACTTTCACTGGCTCAAGAGGCACCAGTTCTTCGTCTTTTACTGAGTCATAATCGTCGGTCAGAAGGTTTTTCAAATAATCGGGGACTGGGAACTTGGCACCGCCTAACAATCCAGCGATGGTTTGATTTTGTGAGGCGGTGAAACCATCACCACCAAGCAGGCTGCCTTGCGGGTCAAGCGAAAACTTGCGGGCACCATCTACCAGCAACACTTTGGGCGGTTGCTGGCAGGCGGTCGCACCAATCAATAATATGATGAAAAGGTTTCTAATTTGCAGAGTCAAAAAAGCTCACCACGTTACCTCGTGCACCTGCTACTCGGGCACGAGCCATTAACATATCGTAACGCGCATGAATCTCTTCTTCCTCAGCTTGCGACAAATTACTTTGTGCCGTCACCACATCCAGGTTTGTGGTCAGCCCGGCTTCATATCGCAACTTCGCTAATTCCAGTGCTTCTTTTGCAGAATTGACAACTCTAAGACGAGTGGTCGCCGATGCTGACGCTCCTCGCCATTCAACAAAAGCCTGATTTACTTCCTGACGGATGGCAATCTCCACCTGCCGCTTTTCCTGGTCCAATAACTGCATCTTTAACAGTGCCTGTTTCACTTCAGTTTCAATTCGGCCGCCTGTATAAACCGGAACAGTTATTGTGCCTCCCACTGCGTAAGTGGAAAGGCTTTCGTTAGGACCTGAACCTAAAACTCCATAGTTACCAAACACGCTTAGTTTGGGCCATCGCTGTTTGGACGCTGCTTCAACTTCTCTCGCCAGTGCCTTTCTCTTTGCATCAAGGGAAAGCAGTTCGGCCCTGTTTGCCAAGGCCTGCCGAACAATTTCCTGAGGCTCGGTTTGCGTCATGCCTGCTGGTGCCACTTCCGATAGACTCACTAAATCTGGAGTGGAAAGCCCAATGTGCTGCATCAACAAGGTGACCAATACTTCCCGGTCGCGTGTGGCTTCAATTGCAAGGGCACGCTCTCTATCGGCCTGCTCTGTTGCTCTTGCCAAATCCAGCTTGTTCGCAGTTCCGGCATCTACTCTATCCTTCACTTGCTTCAACGAAGCCTCTGCGTTTTCAATCCGAGCCAGTGCGGCGCGATTTCTGGAATCAGCCTGTAGAGCTTCCAGGTAAGTAGTGATCACCAGCAATTGGGTTCGTTCCCGCAACGCAACTGCTGATTGCTCACTTTCCTTGATTCTTTCAGACGCTGCTTTGATGTTGGCCCTCAAGGTTGCGTCGTAGACGGTAGCGGTCAAAACAGGCCGTGCATCGAAGGTTCGGTACGGGCCCACTCGTGCTGGAAATCCAGGGAAAATCAATCCAATACCTTGCAGATTACTGGTTTGATAAGCAGCGCCAACGGAAACAGAAAGCTGGGGCCTCAAAGCTGTTTTGGCACGAAATGCCTCTAGTTCAGCGGCTGTTGTCAGCAACCTGGCCATCTGTACCGCTGGATTTGACTTAGCTGCCAAATCAACAGCTTCCTGCAATGTCAGCGCGAAGCCCGGCCAGACTGTTGCCAAACCCAGCATCAAAATACGACGCTTCATTTCGTCGTCCCCGACACATCAATGAAGGAGTCCACTCGCAAACCCATTGGTAAGAGTTGGCCAGCATCCAATTCCATCAAAGCTTCCAGAACTTTCGTGTCAACGCGTTCCGTCGGATCATCCGTGCGCACATTCTTGCGGCCCAACTTCTGCCCAATACGAATCAAGTGTCCTGTAAAGTGTTGATCACCGTAAGCCTGTGCCGTAACCCAGGCCTTCTGACCCAAGTGAAGATGAGCAATATCGGCTTCATCCACTTCAATGCGCACCCGCAGAACCCGGCAATCGCCAAGGGTTACGATTGGTGTTGCATTGTTGGCGGAAACGCTTTCCCCAACCCTGCGATGCTTGCGCAATATGCGGCCAGATATAGGCGAGCGAATCACCGTTTTGGCTAACATTGCCTGCGACTCAGCCAATTGCGCCTCCGCACGCTTCACTGCAGCTTCAGCCTCACGTTTGTCTTCGTCGCGTGGACCCGCCACTACCAAGGCTGACCTTTCACTGACAGCATCAAGCCGCGCTGTTAGAGTGCGAACTTCACGGTCCGTGATATCGAATTCAGATCGGGAAATTGCACCGCGATCAAGCAATGTTTTGCGGCGATTCTGTTCTGAAACCGCAAGGTCCAAAGCTGCCCGAGCCTCTCGAACCACTGCCGCCGATTCAGCTCTTTCCTCTTTGCGCGATCCATTCGACAAGCGGTCCAACACTGCCCGGCGTTCTGTGATTACGGCTTGAGCTAAGGCCACGCGAGCGGCGAAGTCACTATTTTCAAGAATAGCCAGGGGCTGCCCTGCCTTCACATCGTCGCCTTCCTCCACCAGCATTTGCCGAATTCTGCCATCCAACTCGGGGCCTACCGTAATTTCTTCGCTCGCCGGTTCCACTCTCCCTGCAGCCGCAATCACCTTCACGTCTGTTTTCGGGTTCGTCGAACTTGCTGCCTCTACTTTCACGAATTGATGTTGCATCATCATCCATGTTCCGGCCATACCTGCAAGGCCCAAAATTGCCACCGCCATAGTCGTCCTGTTCATTAGTTCGCTCCCTTCACGATTGCTGCCTTCACCTCGCGCCCATCTTCAATATTTACGATGCGATTTGCATAGTGCAGAACCCGGGAATCGTGAGTAACCACAACCACTCCGCGGTTCTTTTCACTGGCCAAGCCGCTTAAAATATCCATCACGATTTTTCCAGATGAAGAATCCAGCGCCGCTGTCGGTTCGTCCGCAAGCACCACAGGCGGGTCACCGGCTAAGGCACGGGCAATCGCCACGCGCTGTTTCTGCCCTCCGCTCATGTCTGCCGGATAGCTGTTCAGTTTGTCGCTTAATCCAACTTTGTCCAGCAGTTCCGCCGATTGCTTATGCGCTGCACTACCCCGGATGCCTTTCAAATTCAGGCCGATCTCAACGTTCTCTCTTGCCGTGAGTGCCCCAAACAGGTTGAAGCCCTGGAACACGAATCCAAAATTCTTCAAGCGAATGGCTGGTAGCTGTTTTTCCTTCAGTCCAACAACTTCTCTATCAAAAATCTTTACGCTCCCTTCTGTGGCTTGTAAAATACAACCCATGATGGATAGCAACGTGGTTTTTCCACTTCCGGATGGCCCCATCAACATCAGAATTTCTCCTGCTTTGACGTCCATATCCACACCCGCCAGGGCATGCACTGCCGCCGTTCCCTTGCCATAGCTCTTTACTAGATTTCTTATTTGGATCATGTCAGCCTCGGAACACCATTGCCGGGTCAATGCGAGTAGCTTTGTTGATGGAAATGACGGCCGCCAAAACACACATCACAACCGATAGACCCAATGTGCCAACTACCATTTCCGGGGGAACAGAGATCAATGCGTTGCCCTCTTCACTCCCTCTGGCAATCACCAGTGCGATGGCTATTGCCACCACATAACCCATCAAACCGCTCAGCACTGCTTGCGTAAAAATCACTTGGTAGATAACTCCGTTGGTTGCTCCCATTGCCTTCAACGTTCCAAACTCGCGGATGTGATCCATCGTTGCGGCATAGATTGTTTGCGCAACCACAACAATGCCAACGATCAGCCCCAAAGCCGCGCCCATGAGTGTAGTAACTCCAGCTCCAGTGCCAAAAACCCAGTAAGTCATTGTCTTCTTGCGCATCTCTTCGTTTGTATAAACATCCACATCTTTCAGGTGATCTAAAATGTTTTTCTTAACCTGCTCAGCACTATACCCGGAAGTTATTTTGACCATAAAGAAAATGGTTTCCTGCTCACGCAGCCGAATGTAGTTTTGGGCGTTCTTGAAAGAGCAGTAAATATATGGCGCAGTTGTGAATGACCGGATCCCACGCGTGTATCCAACAACTCTGGCCCGGTGCCCGTTGATTTCCACCGTCTGGCCTAAGTGTTTGATGCCCAGCTTGTCCCGATACAACTCATCAACAATGACTGTATCCTCGCCACGCAGATCGGCTAGTGACCCCGCTGTTATGTTCCACGGGCCGCCCATCCCAGATTCCAATTCGAAGCCGGATATCTGAACAGATTCCTGGGCTCCCGAGGGCAATTTCCAGGGAATGAAGTACAGCCCATATTTTGTTACTTTGTCAACGCCATCCAGCGATAGCATCTGGTATCGCTTCGATTCCAGCAGCGGTGTACCACCGTTGACATGAGGGATTGACGGTGCGGAAATCCAAAGATCGGCGCCACTGGCAGCAACCACGTTGGAACTGGTTTCAATAAACCCCAGAAACAAGCCAAACTGTATGAGAATTAGGACAAGCGCAAAGATGATGCCGGTGAGAGTGACTGCCAATCGGACTTTGTCATGAAACAGATTTTTCCAGGCCAAGCGCCCCATTAGAACGAGCTCCAGTGTCCAGCGATAAATCACTGAACACTGTTCATTGTGAGGGCGTCGTTCTTTTTTGTCAACCTGTTTTTTGCAGAGAGAGTACGATATTTCGGATCAAACCATCAATTAGCTCATTACGATCTCGCCAGGGAAAACGATCGCAGCAAATCAAAATACTTGTAAGACCATGAATTTGCGACCAAACAATCTGACTGGTGAGTTCGATGTCCGTAGGCAGGATGAAACCATTATCCATTGCTCCTTGCAGATTCTGGCTCAATAGTCTGAAGCAACGTAGGCCGTTATCCATCACATCGTTGAATTTATCGTCTGGAATGTCGAACTGCCGCTCCGGGATGCAGAATGTGACAACGTAATGATTTGGGTGGGCCAACCCAAACTCGATGTAGGCACGGAGGCTCTTGGTAAACTTCTCTTCAATGTTGAGTGACGACTCGTGGATATGCGATAGGATCGTGCTCAATTGTGCGAAAAGATCGTTGCAGATGCTTTGAACAAGCTCTTCCTTGTCCTTGAAGTAAAGATAAATGGTAGAAGGGGCGTATTCTATCTTGTCGGCGATTTTGCGTATGGAAACGTTCTGGTAGCCTTCGGAAACAATTAGTTCCGTGGCAGCTTCTTGAATTTTCGTCCGAAGTTCCTGTTTTTCCCTTGCGCGTCTTTCTGAAGTGCCCATGTCGATCCACTGCCAGCTTACTGGACGCTGTTCAGAAAATCAACAAGAGAACGGAGCAAGCAGCAGGGAGGTGCTGCCAGCTTGCTCCGAGTCCGTCTAAATCACCGGACGTGTGCGACGGATTCTATTTCAATTGTGTTGTCCGGCTTAGCGGTACCAGTCAGGGTCACTTTCTCTCCTGCCAGTTTCTTCACCTTATCCGGATTCTGGAGGGTGTGAATTTTCTTCGTGGATTCATCAATAAACACAATCGGTTGTCCCGCATCCACATGTTTCTGATGCGATTCACCCATATACTGTCCATTTTTGGCACAGGTTTCGTCTGTAACCCAGCCAGTCCATTGTTCGCCCAAAATCAAGCCCGCACTCGAAAGAGTAAGACTTGCAATTTGCACATACACTGCTTTCAGCATTCGCTTCAGTCTCCTTGGGTTAGTTCTTTAAAGCCTAATGAAGCTTCACCGCACTTAGCGTTATTCTTAGGTGCGACTTGTAACTCTACAGCAGATGACTTGCCATTATCTTGAATGTTGCAAACAAGTATTCTGACGGGAGCGGGAGTAAGTTGCTGGGTTGAAGTTTTTTCCAGTAGGGAAGTTTTTACCGGATCAGAAAGCTGGGATACATAAGTAACATTATCTCTTGTTAGTGGAGTTACAACGCGTAGTTACAGCATGTTAATCACAAAGAAAAAAGCCCAGACGAATCTGGGCCTTTTGTTTACGGCTGCAACAGCTTCCGTACAACTACTTCTTCGAGTCGATCCTCATCCCATAGAATGACCGATGGACGAAGAACATAGAGATCAACAGAAACACGACGGCCAAGCTGGTGCTTAGCCATGCACCTTGATCGGCGGTTAGTTTCACTGCTAATTCCACCGCCAAAAGGCCGAACAGTGTAGTGAACTTAATGATGGGGTTCAATGCAACCGATGAAGTGTCCTTGAAAGGATCGCCTACGGTATCGCCAACAACTGTTGCCTCATGCAAAGGTGTTCCCTTGGCCTTCAGCTCGGTCTCCACAATCTTCTTTGCGTTATCCCACGCACCACCGGCGTTAGCCATGAAGATAGCCTGATACAAGCCGAACAGTGCGATGGAAATCAGATAGCCGATGAAGAAGTAAGGCTCCAGAAACGCAAAGCCAAGAGTTGAGAAAAACACAGTAAGGAAAATGTTGATCATTCCTTTTTGTGCGTATTGCGTACAGATTTCCACTACCTTCTTTGAATCAGTGATGCTGGCCTTAGTGGCACCATCCAACTTAATGTTTGCCTTAATGAACTCCACGGCTCTGTAAGCACCTGTTGTTACAGCTTGGATGGAAGCTCCAGTGAACCAGTAAATCACCGCACCGCCTGCGATCAAGCCTAGGAGGAACGGAGGATACAGAATAGAAAGCTTCGCCAAGAGATTTGGATCCAGTCCATTTGTAAGTTGCAGAACAATGGAAAAAATCATGGTCGTGGCGCCAACCACAGCGGTACCAATCAGAACTGGTTTTGCAGTGGCTTTGAAAGTGTTGCCCGCGCCATCGTTTTCTTCCAGGTGCTGTTTGCCGATTTCAAATTGCGGGTCGAATCCGAATTTCTGCTTGATTTCCTGACGGATGTTCGGCACAGCTTCAATCATCGACAATTCATACACGGACTGCGCGTTATCGGTGACAGGGCCGTAGGAATCGACGGCGATAGTTACTGGTCCCATGCCAAGAAAACCGAATGCCACCAACCCAAATGCGAACACTGCGGGAGCCTTCATTAGACCGTCCATCCCCATGGACGAGATGTAATAGGCAATGCCCATCAACAACATGATGGTCATGCCCAGCCAGTAGGCACTGAAGTTACCAGCCACCAAGCCGGACAAAATGTTAAGCGACGCTCCGCCTTCGCGTGAGGAGGTAACTACTTCCTTTACGTGAGCGGATTCCGTAGACGTGAACACCTTTACCAGTTCGGGAATAATTGCACCCGCCAAAGTACCGCAGGTGATCACAGTTGCCAGTTTCCACCACAAGGTTGGATCCCCACCCAAATCGGGAATCATCACACTGGAAAGAACATAAGTCAGAACAACCGAGACAATCGAAGTCAACCAAACCAGGTTGGTAAGTGGTGTCTCGAAATTCATTTTGTCCGCGTTCTGATACTTTGACTTCGCCATGAAGTCATTCAGGAAGTAAGAAAGACCGCTGGCCACCACCATCATGACGCGCATCATGAAAATCCATACCAGCAGTTGAATTTTGACTGCATCACTATTCACTGCCAGAAGGATGAAGCTAATCAAGGCAACGCCTGTGACGCCGTACGTTTCAAACCCGTCGGCGGAGGGTCCAACGGAATCGCCGGCATTGTCGCCGACACAATCAGCAATCACGCCAGGGTTCCGGGCGTCGTCTTCTTTAATGCCAAAAACAATTTTCATTAGATCGGCACCAATATCAGCGATCTTGGTGAAGATACCGCCAGCAACGCGCAAAGCCGAAGCTCCCAACGATTCGCCGATTGCAAAACCGATGAAGCAGGCACCAGCATAGTCACCAGGCACGAACAGAAGGATGAAGAGCATCAACAACAGTTCTACTGAAATCAAGAGCATGCCGATGGACATACCCGCTTCGAGTGGAATGGCGTAACAGGGAAAGGGCTTGCCGCGAAGTGAGGCGAAGGCGCAGCGGGAGTTTGCAAAAGTATTTACCCGGATGCCGAACCAAGCAACTCCAAAACTTCCGGCGATGCCGATGAGGCTGAATAGCAAGATGACAAATACCTTAAACGGTTCCATGCCGCGCAGAACCAGAAAGTAGAAAACGATGATGGATCCAATCAAGGCTTCCAGAATCAGCAGGAAACGGCCCTGGGTTAGAAGATAGGTTTTGCACGTTTCGTAAATCAGCTCAGAAATTTCAAGCATCGATTCATGAACCGGCAGGTTCTCCAGTTTCTTGTACATCATCAACCCAAACAATAGGCCGGCACCGGATACAAGCAGGCCGACCATTAATAATGACCGTCCGTCTATCCCGCCAAAAAACTTCGCCTGACTTAGGTCGGGAAGAATCAGGTCAGCTTCGCCCCCGCCACCGTGAGCTTGCCCGAAAACGGGTAGCCCCATCAGGGCGAAAAAGGCAGTCAGAATCCATGTTGCAAGAATACGGCGAAGTGGGAATCGCGGGGTTGAGACCCTCCCTGCTTCGACGCGGAAGTGGTTATCCATTCGGTAGGCTCCTCCAGAACATCCCTGGTGGTCACCAGGGCTAAGGTATTCAGGGTATCAAGTTAATGGAACAGTAATCAATAATTCATTTTTGTTCAAGTGGAATAAATTTCTAAAGGATCTCCAGAATCAGGCATTTCAAATAGAGAGTTTCCGGCACCGTCAGCAGCACGGGGTGATCCAGGGATTGGGCCCGTCTTTCCAACACTCGCAGCGTTCGTCCGGTTTCCAGGGAAGCCTGGGCGATCACCTCAAACAGTCTGGCTTCGCTCATATGCTGCGAGCAGGAACAACTAATCAGAATGCCGCCAGAATTGAGCAATCCCAGAGCACGGCGGTTGAGGTCGTGGTAGGCCCTTTCGGCGGCTTCCAAATGTGTTTTCGATTTTGCGAAAGCGGGGGGATCAATCACGATGGTGTCGAACCGGCGACCGTTTGCCTGATAGCCTGCCAATGAATTGAGCACGTCCGCTTCGCGGAAACGGATGTTGGTTATCCCATTGGCATCGCGATTCCGAGTGGCAGTCTGCAAGGCACGTTCGCTGGAATCGATCGCTTCAACTGCATCGGCCTTGGCTGCCATGTGCAGTGCGAAACCGCCCGTGGAGGTGAAACAGTCCAGTGCTTGTCCCCTGGCCCAGCGCGCGGCTGCAAGATAGTTTTCCCTTTGATCCAGAAACACGCCGGTTTTTTGGCCTTCCAGTAAATTTGCGTCGAGCCGCAGCCCATTCATTTCCATGATCACTGGAGTGGGGATCTCTCCATCGACGATGCCTGATTGAAGAGGAAGATTTTCCTTGGTGCGCACGGTGCTATCATTGCGTTCAACAATACCTTTGGGTGAAAGCAGTTCTTTTAGCGCATCGATAATTTCAACCTTGGCCCGGTCCATACCCTGGGTGAGAGTTTGAATCACCAGGTAGTCACCGTAACGGTCGACGATCAGTCCCGGGAGCCCATCTGCTTCGGCGTAAATTAGGCGGTAGGCGTTCGAGTTGCTGACCACACGTTGCCGGTAGCTGAAGGCGCGTTGAAAGCGGTCGAGCCAGAAAGTGTGATCGACAGATTCGGGTTTGCGAGATAGCAGACGAAGTGTGATTTGAGAAGTATCGGAGAAGTGGGCAATGCCTAAGAAACGGCCCTGCTGATTTAGGACGCTGACCACATCGCCGGGTTGCGCAGAACCCTTGTTGGTGACATCGCTTTGGAAAATCCAAGGATGGCCAGATGCGACGCGGTCAGCGCCATGACGGTTTATACGAAGTTCGACGGGCACAGACCTCTAGTCTAGTGGAGATCCGCTAATAAGGTGCCTGAGAAGTTTGCTGCCACACTTGATAAAGATATGCAGCAGCAATGGCCAGCCCACCTACTGCCACCACAATTGTTGAGATCTGTCCCACCTTGTCTATTACCTCAATTCGACGGGCCACCTCTGCCTGATGCTGCACCAAGCCCGCATCGCCGTTGTGTAGATGTAGAAGGTTATCTTCGCCACGGGCAACATACTTGCGGTATATCGCTGTTAGTAGGACTATCAGCGCCATAGCGCTCCAAATGACGACTAAAAATGTGAAATTCATGGTATCGGCCTCCTGTACTTTTCAATTGCGAAACTACATCCTTACTACCGGGCAAGGGGCATCGCGCACAATGTTGTAGCCGTGCGAACGAAGCCTTCCAAAATATCCATGGTGTTCCGCTGGTCCAAGGATGATCACGTCAGCCTGGTGGCGTAAGGCTGCTTCACGAACAACGGCGGAAACCTCGCCACCCAGCACGCAGGCTCCGAGGTTGATGTTCAACCGGTGCTGCAGCTTTTCCAAATTCTTTTGGGCATCCTCCACCAGGAATCGGGTAAAGGTATCGTCCGGTTGTCCTGGAACATGTTGAGCCGCTGGAACCGCGTGCACCAGCCGCACTTCGGCATTCCATTGTTTTGCAAATGCCATGGTCCAGGCAATCAGATCCACAGAATGCGGTGATAAGTCAATTGCACACAAGACGTGACGAGGGACCGTACTTTGTTTATCAGCCTCTTCCGCAAAGTGAGAATCTGTCCACACATGGCAAGGAGCATCATGCAGAACCTTCGCTGCTACGGAACCCAGTAAGAAGCGGCGGAACGTTCCATGTCCATGGGTGGGCATCATGATCAGGTCAATGTCTTTTTCCTTGGCATAATCAAGAATTTGATCGGCCGCATCTCCTTCAAGCACGGTGCAGAGTGGATTCAACCCCTCCCAATACTCAGGGAAAAACTGTTTCAATTTGTCCATTGCTCGATGTTTCGCTTCCGTCCATTCGGCTGCATAAGTTTCTGCTCGCAGCCCGACATCAATCCAAACTCCAGCAGCAAGTTCAGGTTGAACCGGGGCTAAGACCCAAGGCGAATTGGACACATCCATTACATGCACTAGGTGCAGTTCTGATTTGTAGTGCTGCGCGATTTCACGCACAAAACCCGCTGTTTGCTCAGAAAGAGGCGAAAAATCTACCGGGAACAGGATCTTGTGGAAAGTAACAGGTTGCCGTTGCATCTTTTCATCCTTCACCAACTGAGGTTGCAAGTAAAGGGCCAAATGTAATGGCACGGCAACTGCAGTAGAAAACTGTGAGGAAGCAAAACCATGACGCAAGGAATTTGGTTAGATACAAAAGTCGCAAGTCCAGAGGACTTGAAGGAACTCTGCCAAGTGGATGGAGATTGCATCTCCTTCTACCTGCAATCGCATCAAGGAGGCGCAGGAACCAAGCCCACAGCTCAGCGTTTGCGGGCTCTGCTGGAACATGCCCAACGCGAAATAGAAACCAGAGGCTTGAAGGACCCCGATTGCCACGCATTGCTGGATCCTCTCTGGGCACTGACATCGGACCCCGATATGTTTGCGGGTCATAAGGATGGCTTGGCTTTGTTCCGCAGTTCGCGCACATTTCAAATGTTTAGGATCCCGGCCAAAGTAGAAGAGCAAATGACAGTTGCTGGCCGATTTCACATTCTTCCCTTACTGGAAGAGATGAAACAGGAGCCCTTGTTTTTTGTGATTGAACTGACAAAAAAAGGAGTGCGTCTGCTTCGCGCTGCGGAAGCTAAGTTTGAGCAAGTTGAGCTTCCAGAAGACTGTCCGCAGTCCTTGGAAGATGTGGAATACACCGCTGAACACCAGTACGAATCGGCGCACGGTCTAAATTCAGCGAAGGAGCATTACTTGAAATACTTGCGATTAGTGGATCGCAGCCTTCGCCGCATAATTCGTCCGGTTGGTTCTCCAGTGGTGGTGGCAGGTGTGGCGGAAGACGCAGCCACATTTCGTTCCGTGAGTACTTTCACCCACTTGATTGACGAAACGGTTCCGCTAAGTCCGGACCGGTTCATTGCGTCGGATGTAGTCTCAAAGGCCCGGGAAGTGGTGAACCGTTGGGTTAGTCCCGATGAGCGAAAGGCAGTGGAGGAATATCAGGGGGGCCACCGGACCGTATCTGCCGAGTTGAACCAAATCACCCAAGTAGCATGGCGCGGGAGGGTTCAGACTTTGTTTGTTACCGCAGGGACCCGGCAGTTGGGAGATTTCGGCATTGTGGCGAAAGAGCTCAAAGCGGAAGGCCTTACGGATCTGGTTAACGCCGCGGCGGTGGAAACCATAAGGCATAGTGGGCAGGTGTTGGTTCTGCCTGCGGATCGCATGCCCGACAAGGTAACCGTTGCGGCTACCTTGCGATATTAACGGCCCCAGAGATCCGGGACGGTCACCACCGTCCCGGATCTCCCCCGGATCTCTGGACTCAGATGCTCAGCACCGGGCAGGGGGATCGGCGGATTATGTCGTAGGAATGCGTACGCAACCTGCCGAACCTTTCGTGCATTACATCACGCCCGATCACAATCAAATCGGACCGATGCCGCATAGCAAAATCGTGGAGCACTTGCCCAACCTGCCCTTCCACCACTTCAACGTCTGTCCGTACATGCTCCTGTTTTGCTAAAGCAGCAAAGTCTTCCTTAGCTTTCTTGATTCGGTCGCCCATCCACTCAAGCGGCGGCCATAGTTCGCCGGTACCTTCGATTGGGGGCACTACGTGAACAAAGTTAAGCTCAGCCCCATATTCATGGGCAAAGAAATGCGCGGCAGCCATCAATTCCAAACTCTTTGCCTTCAAATCCACTCCGCACAAAACAGATGTGGGAGCTTCAGGAACATGTCCCTCCGTCAGAACGTGAGCGTCTGTCCAAACAGGACAATCCGCATCGTGCAGAACGGAAGCTGCTACAGAACCTAATAGAAGAGCTCGCAACTTTCCGCTGCCATGGGTTGGTAACATGATCAGGTCCACTGGATGATGATGGACATACTTGATGATCTCCTCTGTAGGCTGGCCGACAACAACAACACGCTCCACCTCAATCCCTTCTAACTCACTACAGTAGACCTTGCCGAGGGCTTCTTCAGCTTGCTTTTGCAGATTGGCGAAATCAACCAAGGCCGAGTAAGTTGCAAAGTGGCCATATGCGGTGATGGGAACATGCAGAACGTGGAATAACACCACCTTCGCCTTGTGGAATTTTGCCCAGGAGACTACGGCTGGGACAACCATTTGGCAACGGCGGGAAAAATCATTTGGGAACAGAATGCGGCGAATCGGTTTCATGGTCCTCCTTATAAGAGCAAAGACAACTAAAGCAAACTATTGGCCAATCGAGGGACATAGGAACGAGGTGTTTCCCGTGCCGTTGCGTTTCTTCATCCAACAACCTGGGTTATTTCACCCACTACGTAGTCTAACTCTTTGATTAGCCGATGGTGCTTGGCATGCATTGGAAACTAGAGGTCTCATGGCAAAATCCCGCCGCATGATGCGGGCCTTCGTGTTCCAATCTCCCGGAATCATCAGCCTGGAAAGCAAACCCGTTCCAGTAGCTGGTCCTATGGAAGCCATTGTGAAGGTCCATCTTACCTCTATTTGCTCCGATGATTTGAATACGGTTCGTGGTCTTTTCCCGGTCACCAGTGGATTGACCCTTGGACACGAGGCTGTGGGAGTTATTCACGAACTAGGCGAGCAGGTCTCTGGATATGAGCTAGGTCAGCGCGTTCTGGTTTCTGCCGCAACGCCTTGTGGCCAGTGCCAGCCTTGTTTGGATGGGCAGTTGGTTCACTGCGCGAACGGAACGCACGGACGTATTGGCAAGACATTGGAAGGCACTCAAGCAGAATATGTCCGAATCCCATTTGCCCAAGCTAATCTGGCAGTAGTGCCCGACTGCGTTTCCGACGAGTCCGGTCTTTTGTTATGCGAAGTGGCCTCTTCTGGTTTCGCCGCTGCTGAAAGAGGTGGCGTTCAATTGGGTGATAACGTTGTTGTGTTCGGTTTAGGTCCGATTGGCCTTTGCGCCTGCCTTGGAGCAAAGCTTAGAGGTGCTGCAAAAGTTCTGGCTGTTGATTCGACGCAGAACCGCTTACAGATGTCCCGGCAGTTTGGCGCAACGGATCTTGTTGATGCCTCAGAAGCCGTCAGTGAAGTATTCCGCCACACAAGAGAGGCTGGAGCCGATGTTTCCATTGAGGCCCAAGAGGAATCCAGAACGTTTGAAAGTGCCCTGCGCGTGCTCCGTCCTGGTGGCACCCTCTCTAGTGTTGGGATGCTCTTTCCACCTCTGATGATTTCCGATATTTCTTTCGAGAACCGGGTTGGGAATTACACCATCGTCAATTCCACCTGCTCCGGTGGAAAGGCCCGCATGGAGCGTTTGCTACGCTTGGTAGAAAACAAAAGGATTGATCTTACGCCAATGTTGACCCATCGCTTCCCTCTTGAAGAATCGGCGACGGCCTATGAAATGCTAGTCAATCAAAAACAGGCGGCCATCAAAGTTGCCATCCAGATAAGCTAAATAAGAATCCTCCATGACATCGAGTCCTCTTGCCCAGTTCGCAGAATCAAAAGTAAGTAAGGAAATCCTTGATGCCATCCCTGAGGGTCTCATTCTTGCCGATTCCAACGGTTCCATCATCTTTTTGAATGCTGCTGCTAGAAGGATGCACGGGCATTGCTTTTCCACTCCTCCATCGCCTGAAAACGGCCGGCGTATTTTTAAGAACCTGAATAGCCCTCCGCTTGAGGACGATCAACTTCCTATTTCCAGAGCACTCCGTGGAGAAAAAATTGCTGCCGAAGAATTTGTTCTTCGGCCCGAATCTTCACCCAATCCAATCTGGGTTGAGGCTACTGCGGAATTGTTGGGCAATGGAGTTGTTGTTCATTGCCTGGATATTACTTGCCGACGGCAAGCGGAATCAACATCACAAGATGCCACCGAACTGGCAACGCGGTTTCAAACGTTGCTCGAAACCGCCCCAGACGCGATTGTGGAAGTGGATTCCGCCGGAAAGTTCGTGATGCTAAACGCTGCCGTGGAACGACTGTTCGGATACAAACGAGACGAACTACTGGGCCTTCCAGTGGAAATTCTAATTCCTGAGGCGATGCGACATTCGCACGTCAAACACCGCGGAGATTATGTGGCTAATCCAGGTACCCGTCCTATGGGTATTGGCATGGAGTTATTGGCACGCCGCAAGGACGGCACTGAATTTCCCGTAGAGGTGAGTCTTAGCCCTGTTCCCACTTCACACGGGCATCACGTCACGGCAATTGTTCGCGACGTGACAGAACGGAAACGAGCGAGTGAACATCTGCTGGCACTGGGCGCAGAGTTCACCCGCGAACTGGAAGAAAAGAACCGCCAGTTGGAACAGCGCAATTCCGAAGTTGAGCGAGCCAACCGTTTAAAAAGTGAATTTCTGGCTAGCATGAGCCACGAACTGCGTTCCCCTTTGCATACAATTATCGGGTTCGCTGACTTGTTACGGGAGGAACTTGACGGTCCGCTAAATACTAAGCAAAAACGATTTGTACAGAATATTCACCGCGATTCACAACACCTGTTGGAAATCATCAACGACCTGCTGGATATCAGTAAGATTGAAGCCGGCCGTTTGGAATTGCGTTTGGAGCATTTTGATGCCGACCACATTGCAGAGGAAGTTCTATCCAGCATTCGCGCTCAGGCACGAGCCAAGTCCATTCGGCTGGAAACTCACTTTGCTCCGGACAGCCCTGTGGAGTCAGACAAACTCCGTTTCAAGCAAATTCTATACAACCTATTAAGCAATGCTGTGAAATTTACTCCTGAACAGGGCGTGATCACAGTAGCAACAGAACGAATTGGCTCCAGACTTCAGATTAGCGTGGCTGATACGGGCATCGGCATTGCAACGTCTGATCACGAAGCAATTTTCGACAAGTTCTATCAAGTCGGTTCCACCACGAAGGGGGTTCGTGAAGGCACCGGGTTGGGTCTTGCTATCACTAAAACTCTGGTCGAAAAAATGGGCGGAAAAATTTGGGTTGCCAGTGTTCCCGGGCAAGGCAGCACCTTCACCTTCTCTGTTCGATTGGCGCAAAGCTCGAATGACCAAAATGCGGCGACCAAGAGAACCAAGCCCCTGGTGCTGTTGGCCGAGGATGCCAATCGCTCTACAGGTCTTCTGGTGAACTACCTGGAACCTGCCGGTTATGAAGTTGTCAGGGCCGGGTCACTTTCAAAAACAGTGCAAATGTCGCGGGAACTTCAGCCAAATGTGGTGATTCTGGATCTATTGATTCCGGGTGCAGAAAGTTGGCGGATTCTGCGCGAAATGAAAGCGCAAAAGGATACTGCCGCAATTCCAGTAATCGTCACCAGCGTTCTTGACAATGACGATGCGGCCCGCTCGCTGGGCGCAGCAGCTTATCTCACCAAACCCATCAGTAAACGCCTGCTTCTGGAGACCTTGCGCTCCTGCTATCCTGAAGGGCTATTGGACCATGTTGATCCGGATGAAAAAGGGTAACCTTGGCGATCTCCATATTGATAGCGGACGACAACCCGCAAAATCGCGAACTGCTCCGCTCCGTAATGGAGCACTGCCAGTACGAGGTGATTGAAGCTGAAAACGGCCGCCATGCTCTAGCTCTGGCTATAGAACTGAGACCTTCCCTGATTCTGATGGATCTCCAAATGCCCGAATTGGATGGCTATCAAGCGTTGGCAGCCATACGCGAGATTCCCGAACTTCAGTTCACGCCGGTAATTGCCTTCACCGCCTATGCCATGCCCGAAGATGAATCCAAGGCCCTGGCCGCAGGCTTTTCTGGCTTCCTGACTAAGCCTGTACCATTGTCGTTCTTACGAAACGAAGTAGCCCGATTTCTGAACATGGGTGCATTCGCAGCAGGAGAATCGAATCGCTAATGACTGCCAGCAATCCGAGTCTAATCAAGATTGTTCTAATTGACGACAACCCAGGCAACCTGGAACTTCTAGTGGCTGCACTCAGTCGCGATGAAGTGGAAATTTTCACTGCCGAAGATCCCGAAGAAGGCGTCGATCTAGTATTCACTCATCACCCCCAAATCGTTCTCACCGACTTGGTAATGCCTAAGCTTTCCGGGATGGAAGTGCTGGAAAGAATTGTCGAATTCGATCCCAGCATTGAAGTAATCCTAATGACCGCCCACTACTCTACTGAAACCGCAGTGGAAGCAATCAAGAAGGGTGCTTCCGATTACTGGAACAAACCTGTCCCCATTGCAATTGTGCGTAAGAAGGTGGATCAACTGATTGAGGAAGCGCGGCGCCGCTCCACTGCCCAGCATCTGCAAACGCAGTTGCTGGAGGTGTCGGAATTCGAAGGCATTATTGGGAATAGTCCGCAAATGTGGGACATGTTTTCCCGCATCCGTCGAGTAGCTCCGCACTATCGCACGGTTCTACTAACCGGCCATACCGGTTCAGGAAAAGATCTGGTGGCCACCGCTCTTCACCGGTTAAGCCCGGTAGCACAGGGCAACTTTGTGGTGCTCAATTGTTCTGCCGTAGTGGAAACGCTTTTTGAAAGTGAACTATTCGGCCACGTAAAAGGGTCCTTCACCGGAGCCACCACTGATAAGGTGGGGCTCTTTGAGCATGCGCATAAAGGCACTCTGTTTTTGGATGAAATTGGCGACATGCCCATGTCTACCCAGGCCAAATTGCTGCGCGCCATTCAGAACCAGGAAGTGCAGCGGTTGGGATCATTGACTCCGCGCAAAGTGGATGTGCACATTATCGCGGCTACCAACCGTGATTTACGGAAACTGATTGAAGAGAAAACTTTCCGCGAGGATCTTTATTACCGGCTCTCGATGGTTGAAATAGTTACGCCGACTCTAGCCGATAGGGAGGGGGATTTGCCGCTTCTAGTTCGTCATTTCCTTCGAAAGTTCACAGCCATGTATGGCAAGAGTGTCCGCGGGTTGACGCGGCGCGCAGAACTAATTCTAAGCCGTCACCCGTGGCCCGGCAATGTTCGCGAATTGGAAAATGTGATTGGCTATGCTTCGATGATGGTGATGGGTGAAATGATTGATGTGGGGGATCTACCCGCATACCTTACCTCATTGCCCTTACCGTTAGGTCAACCAAGTGCGGGTGTAAATGCGCCGCAACCTTCTATGGAGATGCTTCCTTTGGAGGAGCAAGAAAAACAATCGCTGATGCAGGCTCTGGATCGATCTTCAGGAAACCAAAGTCAGGCCGCAAGACTATTGAAAATCAGCCGTGATACGTTGCGCTATCGGATGAAGAAACACAACATCACGTAAGCCGTAAAAAATTGAAAACTAATCGCCGCGGCCAAATGACGGCTGTTCCATCCCCGTTGGTTGGGAACGCATTTTACGTTTCGTGGGCCAATCCAAACGCATATCGGTGGTTACTTCATCCACCATCTCGACCGTCGCTTCCCTTGATTCCATTGCAAACATAGTTAGCAGCAAATTGTCGCAAATGCCATTGATCACGCGTGGAATGCCTTGGGCTCGAATGTGAACTTCTGAAATGACGGCCTCTGGGAAAATGGTTTGTTTCGGCATCCCAGCCTTTTCCAGACGAAACTCAATGTACTCTTTTGTGTCCGCTTCGCTGAACGGCATTAAAGTGGTGCGCAATACAATTCGCTGCTTCAATTGCCGAAGATTCGGTGAATCCAACTTCCGGTCAAATTCCGGCTGCCCGGCAAGTACAATTTGCAGCAACTTGCCATTGCGGTTTTCCATGTTTCCTAACAAACGAATTTCTTCCAACACATCCCACTCAAGGTTGTGCGCTTCGTCCACAATCAGAACCGTGGTTCGCCCGTCGTTGGTCTGCGCCACAAGAAGACTATTTAACGCGAACAGTACTTCAGTTTTCGAGGTGCGCTGAACAGGAAGGTTGAAATCGTAGGCAACCATTTCAAAAAACTGATCGGAAGTGATGCGGGAATTAAAAAGGAAGGCAAATTCAAAGTACTGGGTTTCCAGATACTCGCGCAGACACTCCAGCAAGGTAGTCTTGCCGGTGCCAACTTCCCCCGTTAATACAATAAAGCCTTTTCTGCTCTGAACCCCGTAAATAAGGTTCGCCAGGGCTTCTTCATGCTGGGCGCTGCGGTACAAGAACGCAGGATCCGGGCTTAGGCTGAAAGGGTTTTCTATGAAACCAAAGTAAGCATTATACATATTGGCTCTTATCGGCCGGTTTATTTAAGTTATACAGCAACTCTTCTGACCCTTCATATTACCACGATGCGACGGTGGCTTATTCGCTTTGGCGGGACTGAACCCTTCCAAACTAAGGTGGGACACCGGTGTGCCACGATATTCACCCTTAAAGCAGAATAGACATCGAAAACGTCAACCGTCTAGTCCCAGCATCAACTTACATACAATACCGGGCCCAAAAAGGCCGCTATGTCGGAATTGATGAGGTAGGGGTTAGCCTTGCGTTGCAGATGATCTGAAATATTGGTAGTCGCTGATCTGTTGTTCGCGATTCTGGATTCGAAGCAGTACACATACGCCAAGTAGAGGCGAGCTACAATGGCAACCAAAAAAGGTTGATCCAACACCTACGAGCACCTTCATTTCAGTCTCTTAACCTCAATTGTGTCGTTAACGCCATCCACCTTCATTTTGTAGCCTACGCCGCTTTTGTAGATAAGCACCTTTGGGCGATACGCGTAGTGATATGTGTAAGCGTACGTAGATTGCTGCCAAATCTGACCGTTCGACAGCTTGAAAATCGTTTCGCCACTCCAACCCTCGAAGTCTCCGTCCATCTGGGTTTCAATTGCTGCAGCAGAGGGAGATACTGGCGTTACTTCCTTCACTCCCGGGGATGCAGAACTATAGATCTTCAAGGCGAACCGACTCAACCATGCGCTTAAGGAATCAATTTCCTCTGCGGACAACTTTGTCAAACCCGCCTGCCGGAACTCCGCAACAGTCATAAGATTCTGGATATCCAATGCAAGCGGCTTTTTCTTCTCCTGTGCAATGACCGGGAACAAGGAAAGGACAAAGAGACCTATTGCGAATCTGTGAAAGCGAAGATGAAGAAAATTTTCCAGGCGACGTACCATTTTGAGTTTCCAATCCAGCCATTATTCTATCAAGAAGCAGTGAAGCCACTACCACTCTAGGTTCACAAACCATTCTTTAAGTTACCGTACGTAAACCACTTTGCTGATCCCCTAAGATAACGTTTTGGAATGCTTCCTCGAATGCCAATAGTTGCTTACTGAACGGCATCGAGAAGAATGTCGCGGATACTTTGTGCACTATTAGCATCAATTGCAGCGCCAGTAGAATGTACAGATCCACGCTATCAGGCGGAACCTGATAGCTGAAAACCATTCGTTTCTCGATTTCTGTGAGTCGGGCAAACGCACTCCCAGCGGTCGCATGCATATGGAGAGTTGGAAGAGTGTAAGCCGACAGCAATAGCTCTGGGAACCCCTCTTGTACTCTTTCAGCCATACTTGTGATGTCAAGGTCCCATGAAGGCGCAAGCCTACTCGTCTCGCACTTCTTGCATTCCGTGACTTGAAACGATGGTTTCGCCAGTTCATACTGCTCCCTAATATCACTAATTGTCATCGGCTGGATTTTCTCGTTCAGCTTTTCTTCGCTGACAATTTTCAAAGCCGGACGCAGTATTTTATGTGTCTGAATGGCAGCGTAATCCATGAAGCGTTGCGCCTTATCAGGGTTCTGACTCAGGTACGCCATCGTCAGCGCTCGTTCATACAGTGCACGAATAATTTTCGCCGCTCCAGAAGGGTAGTTGTTCGCCGCCAACAACAGGACTTCCCAGCATTCTTCAACACAGACATTTCGCAACGCGAAGATGGCGTAATGAGCTCGGCTCTGGAGAGGAACTGATGCACTGATTCCTTCCGTCACGTCGATAAGCCCGTTCAGTGCTTTCGGGAGACCGGGGTGACGGTCGAAAATCGGTGCCCACTGCTCTGTTGTTCCAATGTTTGTAGTCACCATCAAATCTTACACGCCGCGTGATGCATTATTATGTCTCCATAAAATACGGTAATATTCCATTTGTTGCTTTTTGAGTTGATTGTACAGCGCTCAGGGTTCGCAAGCCCACGATATACCTGTCGCCCTTGACTGCTCCGGCAACAACTGATCTGCCACGTATCCGACTATCAACAAACAAAGCGGCATCACAACATCACAACAACGGATTAGAATTGCCTCAGAAACCAGCTTTTGTGAACGCTGCAGTGATGAACCGCAGTGATTCATCGCATTGTTGGCAGATGTCGCGGAAGTGTTCCTTATAACTGCCGTGATCCCGGATGGTTCGTTTCTTGATAGCAGTGGCTTCTCTATCGTTGGCGTGTCCTATTATCTTGGAACGGAGATCATGGACTTGTCGTAATGGTGCGACAACCGCTTTGGCATCCATTTGGAGATTTCCAATGCCTTCGAGACACTCTTCGACCAATCGTAGTGAACCGAAGTTGCTTTCAACTGTTCTGTTGAGTGACTCTGCTTTTTTTCGCAGCCATTTTGTTTCAAATCCCTCCACGATGAGCTGATCCAAGTGAAGGATCTCTTTTCCCCATTCATCGGATGATGTTGTTTGACAATACTGAAGCTGTTCGCGAATTTTGTGCGATCGTAAAGTCCACCAAGGTATTCGGTCTTTATGGAGTTTTTCGACTGCCTCCTTCAGACTATTCATTGGATCGTACTCGGAGTAAGGCTTGCCTTGAAAATCCGTCGTATAGGACCGAGGTGAAATCGTCCCCTTGGGTTTTTCATTATGTGATTTCCAATGGAGCTGTTCCTCGTATGGCAGCCGCCGCAGGTCTACGATATAGGCGTGGACTTGTCCCTCGGGATTGATGTCATAGCTCTTGATGGACCAGGCCCCACGGCAGGAGATCGACCTCCAGACGAACTGATATTTTTCTGGGTCGGCCTTGTATTTGAGCAACACCTCCGATCTGAAAAATGCAGGGCTTATCTCGTACGGCAAATCGAGATTTGTGAAATAGTTCGTCGTCGCTTCTGGTGCGGTCGAAATCTCTCTGATTTCGTTGTGTCTCCAGTCATGAGTTATGAATGACCCGTACTCCCGCTTCTTCTCCGCTAGGGGATCGTGTCGAAGTACGATCTCTTCTCTCTGGATGGATGGGTGGATTAGTTGAATTCCACGGAGATAACTTGCGTGGCCTGGTTCGATGTGGAGGTGGAAATGCAAATCTCCGTCACTTTTGACCTCTTTTGTTGTTCCAGTCCATCCATTGAAGAATCTTCCCGGGCGGAACCGCGTGAAGTCGAAGGTGCGGACAACGACGGAGTCTGTAAGCACCAGATATTCTTCAAGGATGGCTCGATTGAAGGTAATTACTATGCTGCCGAATTCCTCTCCCTTTCCAGGTAACTCAACGACGCGGATTACTTCTTCTATATCCCCGCGTTCATCAAGGCGGCAATATGCTGTCCGCTCTTCCATGAAATGCAGTTCAAAGAGGTGCGCGAATTTTTGGAGTACTTCGTAATAGTGTTTCTGACCGATCATCCCCTCGAATCGTCGTGAGAACACGAGCTTCTCACCCTGCTGAAGAGCCTTGCTTTCGGCATCTTTAAGTGGGTGGGAGATCCAAACGTCTCCGGCTCCGAGAGCCGGGCCGTAACACTCCAACACGATGAGGGGCTTGTTCTCCACGACACAAGGTCTTCGATGTCGGGCGGATTGAGGAGAGCAGCAGGAACGGCGATGGCGTGTATAAAACTGCTGTAATCTGAAGCGTAGACAACGAATTCATCTTCTTGGACATCAGCTCTGAGGAAGTTGAGCGCACTTCCCATTCCTATCCAGTCCTCAAAGGCGTCCTCTTGCTGTGGGGCTTCGGACATTACTGCCAACCTTGTCGCCGCTTTGGTTATTGCCATCGAGAAATCCTCCTCAGCCTTATTTCGAGGTGTAGAGTCAGTTTCCCAGAATGTGATCTATCCCGGCAACATCGGCGCATTCGTTGCATGGCTTAGGATCCTTCGCTGGGATAGCAAATTGCTCCGGCCAATCATCTCGCAACAAATTGTGAAGCTAAATCCCGTCGATAAGGGTGCGGCATTTCGCGAGTCCATCAAAGCTGGTGAGGCTTGGGAAATTGCTCCGCAGCGCGGAACCTCATACGCAATGGCTCGCCGAAAGAACTATGGCGCGGTTCACTGCCGCATGGAGCTCGATCCACACCCATGACATTTCGTGCAGCCAATGGCAAGCAATATGTAATCATTGCCGCCAGTGGGCATGGAATAGGAGGGATGAAAGTAGGAGATACGCTAGTAGCCTTCACACTCCCGGATTAGCTTGTGGCTACATGAACTCCGGCATTTCAATACCCAGAATGTCCAGCGAACGTTCCAATTGGCTCCGGAACAATTCCGTCAGCCAAATCAGGAAAGCCCGCTTCTCAGCATCCTGTTCTGAAAGCACCTGATACCCGTGATAGAAGTTATTGAAGGATTGCGCCAATTGAAATGCAAAGCGCGCCATATGAGACGGCTCGCCGGCCGCCAAGGCTTTTTCAATTGCCGAATCAGCACGGGTTGCCGCCAATGTATACTGCCATAATTCCTCATCCTGAAGCTGCGCAGCCATTGCCGCAGGGCCAAGTACAGTCTTGAAATCAGGCAGTGCCGTGCCCAGCTTTTTCAGGATTTTTCTAGCCCGCACGGTGGCATACAAAACGTAGGGACCAGTCTCCCCTTCAAAGCTGAGCGCTTCCTGAAAATCGAAAGCAATCACCGAATTTCGCGTGTACTTCAACATGAAATAGCGCAGGGCACCAATGGCAATCGCCGTGGCCGCTTTCGTTCTGTCTTCAATGCTTGCATCAGGATGCCGCGAGTCCACTTCGCGTTGGGCGTTTTCAATCAACTTGTCAATCAAGTCGTCGGCTTTCACACCCAAACCCTTGCGGCCCGATACTTCCACGTAAGGACGCTTCTTATCTTCATCGGAAAGCTCAATGTTCAGTTCCACGCAAGTGCGCGGCGATAGAGCCACCATTTCATAAGAAAAGTGGATTGAATTGTCGGCCTGCTTCCCGAAATTTAGCGCACGCAATCCTGCCACAACAACGTCCTGCAAATACGATTGGCGCGAATCGATCACGTTGAACACTTTGCTACCAGCGCCAAACTTTATGCTCTCGCCCGTGGGTGAGTCGGCCGACGCATACAGCTTTTTCCCATCGGGGTAGGTATGCCAAAGCTTGTAGTAGAAATCCTTCCCCAACAATCCGAATTTCCACATCTGATAAGCAATGTCCTTACCGACGTAAGTAACAATGCCGTTGGAACGGACAATCACCTTGTCCATATCTTCTTCGTCGGAAGAAGCAAAAGTGCCCGCACGCATCACCCAGCAACCAGCATGTTTGCCTTCGGTTTCCAGTTCAATCGCTTTGCGTTCTTTCAATAACTCAAAAGCCTTAGCCCAGAATTGAAGGTGCAATATTTCGCTTTCGCGCGGCAGCACGTCGTAAACAATGCCCAGGCGAAGCATGGTTTTCAAGTGGCATTCCACAATGGCATCGGCCACGGTAGTTGCCAGTTCAGCCAGTTCGCCAACGCCCGCCTCGATCGCATGCAGGGTTTGAGCGCGCCATTCTACAAGAGCTTCTGGATGCTCACCGTAGTAAGAAGAAGTGCGTGCATAAAGATCCCAGCAGAGATAGTCAAAACGCGGCGCAGCAGCCAGTGCGCGTACTTCTGTGGCAGACTTCTTTTCCAGATGGTGAAAGCCAACTACAACATCGGCAACTTGCACGCCAGTGTTGTCAATGTAGTTTTGCACTTCCACATTGTTCCCAGCCGCACGCAGCATTCGGACAAATGTGTCCCCCAAAATAGCGTTGCGGAGGTGGCCAATGTGCGCCGCTTTGTTGGGATTAATATTGGTGTGCTCAACGATTATTTTGCCAGGTGCACCAGCCGCAGACTCGCCACCGGAAAGCGTTTGCGTCCCATACCATGTGCGATCCAACCGTAGATTGATGTACCCACTACCAGCCACTTCTAACTTAGCCACCCCTTCCATGCCTGGAAGTTCTTCCACTAGCTCGGCGGCAATCGCCTTTGGAGCGCGCTTTAGTTCCTTTGCGAGCTGAAAGGCAATGGGCAGCGCGATTTCCCCGAAATTCGATTGCTTGGGCTGTTCAATCACAACCGGCAGTGTAATGCCGTAGCGAATGTGAACATGGGCTGCAACTTCGCTGATTATGGTGGATTCTAGGCGTTGAAACACGGAAATCCCAGTATAGCAATGCGTTCAGCTCAGGGCCCTCATGTTACATTGAAAGGTAACCCCTTGTCTCCTCTTCCAGATGACCCATTTCAACGATTGCTCGCAATCATGGAGCAATTGCGCGCCCCCAACGGTTGCCCATGGGACCTGGAGCAAAACTATGATTCGCTCAAAAAATACCTAGTTGAAGAAGCCTATGAAGTGATTGAAGCCATCGATACAAAAGACTTCACACAACTCTCCGAAGAGCTAGGCGACCTTATGTTACAGCCAGTATTTCTGGCACAAATAGCCAAAGAGGAAGGCCGCTTCACCATCAACGATTCCCTCAATGCCATCAACGAAAAACTAATCCGCCGCCATCCACACATCTTCGGCGACGGCATAGCAAAAACAGCCGACGATGTGAAGCAGCGCTGGGACGAAATCAAGAAGCAGGAAAACGTTAAGAAAGGAAAGCAATCGGAAGGACTTCTGGGCTCAATTCCACGCTCCATGCCAGCGCTTTCAGAGGCGCGTGAAATCAGTCGCCGCGCAGCCAAAGCAGGATTTGATTGGGAGAACGAAGGGCAGGTAATCGACAAGCTTAACGAAGAACTCGTCGAATTATCCGAGGCCGGTTCTCAATCAGAAAAAGAAGGCGAAGTGGGCGACCTGCTGTTTGTACTAGTGAACCTCGCCCGCTTCCATGGCGTCGATCCTGAAGAAGCGCTCCGTAAAACTAATACGAAATTTCGCAAACGGTTCGGGCATGTAGAAACACGCTTAACAGAGCAGGGCAAGGTCCTGGAAACATCAACGGTCGCCGAGATGGAAGTTTATTGGCAGGAGGCGAAACAAAATCTATGAGCGCCATAACCATCCGGTCCATCCATGAATTGCACGACCTTCGCGAAGCCGTTCGTCTGCAGAAAGCAATATGGGGCTTTGATGATATTGACCTGCTCCCTGTGCGCCTGTTCGTTGTCGCCACAAAAATTGGCGGCCAAACCATGGCTGCCTTCGATGGTGAAAAAATGGTTGGCTTCCTCATCTCCATCCCTGGCTTGAAAAAGGATGGCGGGGTTTATCTGCACAGCCATATGATGGGCGTTGCCGCTGATTACCGCAATGCCGGCGTCGGCAGAGCTCTGAAGTTAGCCCAACGCACCGACGCACTTTCGAGCAATGTGAAATTAGTCGAATGGACATTCGATCCGCTCCAAATCAAGAACGCATTTTTCAACATCGAACGCCTGGGCGCAGTAGTTTGCCGCTACGTTTTGAATCAGTATGGAATCACTTCCAGCGCCCTGCAATCCGGACTTCCCACCGACCGTTGCATTGCCGAATGGCATTTAGATTCGCTTCGAGTCAGATCTATTCTTGATGGAAAACCCTACCAAAGGCCTGCCATTATTGCGAGAATTTCTGTCCCCACCAACGTGGATGATATCTTGAAAAATCAACCTGAACGCGGCCCCGCACTGCAAGCAGATATCAGCGCACGGTTCATAAAACACTTAGGAAATGGATTGGTGGTCACTGGGTTTGAGCGGGGCGACTCCGAATCCAGTTACTTGCTCTCCGTGGGAAAAGAGGAAGAATGAAAATCGAACAAATCCGTATTCGGCAAATTCAAATGCCTCTGGTACATTTCTTTGAAACCAGCTTCGGCCGAACCTATTCGCGAGACATGGTGCTGGTGGAAGTAGTTGCCGACGGCATCTCTGGCTGGGGTGAAGTTACTGCTGGAGAAAACCCTTTTTACAACGAAGAATGGACCGCGTCCATATGGCCAATACTTACCAATTACGCCGCACCTCGCCTCTTGGGCCGCGAACTCAACTCAGCTGAAGATGTCTATCCTTTGCTCAGCCACATTCACGGACACTTCATGGCTCGCGGAGGAATTGAAGCTGCAGTGTGGGATTTGGAAGCACGCCGCAACAATCAACCTTTGTGGAAACAAATCGGTGGTGGAGCGCGCCAGGCAATTGCCTGCGGTGTTTCCATTGGCATTCAAGATAGCGTTGCAGGCCTGCTAAAAACTATTGAAAAGGAATTGGCCGATGGCTATCAGCGCATAAAAATGAAGATCAAACCGGGCCGCGATGTGGAAGATCTTCGTGCGGTCCGCAAAGAATTCCCGGGCATTAAATTAATGGCTGATGCTAACTCAGCCTACACGCTGGATGACGTGGAACACCTTTGCCGGTTAGATGAATTCTACCTGATGATGGTGGAGCAGCCGCTTGCCCATGACGACATCATCGACCACGTCAAGTTACAGAAAAAACTGCAAACTCCGGTGTGTCTTGATGAATGCATTCGTTCCGCTCATCATGCCCGCCAAGCCATCGAACTGGGCGCCTGTCGCATTATCAACATTAAATTAGGACGCGTTGGCGGTTTCGCTGAAGCAAAAAGAGTTCATGACGTTTGTCAAAAAGCTAACGTGCCCGTATGGTGCGGTGGCATGCTGGAATCGGGAATTGGCAGGGCACACAACATTGCCTTAGCCACTCTTCCCAACTTCACATTGCCAGGGGACGTGTCCGCCAGCAAGCGGTATTGGAAGCGCGATGTCATCGTACCTGCCGTGGAAACTACCTCTCAAGGAACTATTGAAATCCGTGATGGCATAGGATTCGGATACGACATCGACATTGACTTTTTGAAGACCATCACCCTGCGCGAGGAGACTCTCAGTTGACCGACCCTGCCAGTAGACCTTGGCGCCTCTATCTGCTTTTACTGCTGGTGATGTTCATCTGGTCTCTGAATTTCATAGCCACAAAAATTGCCTTAAAAGAGGTTCCAGGTGCGCTGCTCTCCGGCATCCGCCTCCTGATGGCAGCAATTTTTCTGATTCCTGTTTACTACTGGTTTAAGAACAAGAAGGGGAAAACTTGGAGTGTTTCTGACGGCTGGCGCATGGCCTTGCTGGGCGCAGTCGGCATTGCTGCCAATCAAGTATTTTTCATCATGGGCATTGCACGCACCACGGTTTCCCACGCAGCCTTCATTATTGGAACTGTGCCTTTAGCAGTGCTTACACTAACTGCTGTTTTAGGCCATGAATTGCTTTCTATCCGCAAAATCAGCGGCATTTTTCTAGCATTATCCGGAGTAGCCCTCTTACAAACTCGTGCCGCTGTTGTTCAAGGACCTTCCGTGTTTGGCGATGTGCTTATCCTGGGGTCCGCACTCACCTTCGCTTGCTATATAGTGTTCGGAAAACCAATGGTTGCAGCGCATGGCCCCTTCATCCCAACCGTCTTCGCATTTGTTTCCGGTGCCATTCTACTGCTTCCAATGACGGTTTACCTGGCCCTCGATTTTGACTTCACCAAAGTCAGTCTAGCAGCCTGGTCCAGCGTCTTCTACATGGCCATGGCCTCTTCCGTAATTGCATCCATTCTTTACTATCACGTGTTGGGACATTTGCCAGCCTCCCGTGTTTCCTCCTTCAGCTATCTGCAACCTCTCATGGCCACCTCACTCGGCATCCTCATGCTAGGAGAGCCAATCAGCGGAGCACTGCTCAGTGGTGGAGCACTCATTCTGGGTGGCGTTTTCCTGACGGAGCGCGGCTGATGCCGGGCTTTGCCCAACTGCTGCGCAATAACAGGAACTATCGCGTTACCTGGGCCGGTCAGGTTGTCAGCGAAATTGGCGACCATTTCAACACCATCGCTGTCTTTGGTCTTGTCTATCAGACAACGCATTCCGGATTTGCCGTAAGCGGCGTGATGCTCGCCCGCGCCATTCCCATGCTCCTTGCTGGGCCCCTCGCTGGCGTGGCGCTCGATCGTTTCGATCGCAAACGAGTGATGATCACCAGTGACCTCGTCCGCGCCATGTTTGCATTCTTATTCATCCTCGTCGCTGACGGAAAACATGTCGGATTGCTCTACGCATTAAGCGCCATGCTGATGTTCGCATCACCGTTTTTCACCAGTGGCCGAGCCTCCATCCTGCCGGTCATCGCCCGCAAGGAAGAACTCCACGCAGCGAATTCGTTAATGCAAACCACCCAGTGGGCCAACACCGCCATCGGATCGTTTTTGGGCGGATTGAGTGCCTCCAGGTTAGGTTACGAATGGGCCTTTTTCTTCAACGCGCTCTCCTTCTTGTTCTCTGCCTGGTGCATTTCTCAGCTAAAAGTCGATGATGGCTTCAAAGCTAAGAGATCGATGCTGAGCGAAGATCAGGTCATGCGGCCGTGGCGTGAATATGCTGACGGCTTAGCCTACATGCGTGGAATTCCTTTGGTTTTCGCCATCGCAATGGTCCATGTAGGTTGGGCCACTGGCGGCGGAGCTGCACAAATTCTTTTCACTCTTTTCAGTGAACAAGTGCATCATCGCGGCGCGGAAGGCATCGGATTTTTGTGGGCAGCTGCCGGAGTCGGATTAGTCTGCGGAGGCGGCATTGGCCATTGGCTTGGACCGAAACTCAGTTTCATAGGATACAAACGCACCATCGCCTCGGCCTACATCATCCATGGAATTGCCTACATCCTTTTCAGCTTGATGCCAACATTCGGCCTGGCCATGATCTTCATTGCAATCTCCAGGGCCAGCGTGGCCGTTTCCAGCGTGCTGAATTTTGGCAAGCTTCTTCGTCTGGTTGAGGATCAATACCGTGGCCGTGTTTTCGCCACTCTTGAAACCCTAACTTGGTCCATGATGATGCTCTCCATGTTTGGAGCAGGCTGGGCTTCTGACTCAGTAAGTCCCCGCACCATCGGAGTTGTTAGCGGACTACTCAGTTCCTCAACTTCTGTCTTTTGGATTTGGGCGAATGCAACCGGTCGCCTCCCCGAACCCACATCTGAGCCGGGTGACGATGATATAGAGGTACATGGAGATCCAAATGTCTAACTCAACCGTTCGAACCAGCCTTCAGGGAAAAACGGTCCTGGTAACCGGCGCAGCCAAGCGCATCGGACGCGAAATCGCCCTTCGACTTGCCGCCGAAGGGGCCAAGCTTGCACTCCATTACAACGGATCGAAGTGGGATGCAGAACGGACAGCCAAGGATTGCGGCGGCGCAACCCTCTTCCAGGCAAATCTTGAAAGCGTAACGGAAATTGAACAAATGTTCCGGCAGATCGATGAACGCCTCGGTGGTCTCGATTGCCTTGTGAACAACGCCGCTCGCTTCACTCAAATTGACCCCCTGAAGATTACCGAAGCGGATTGGGATTTCATCCACAACGTCAATTTGAAGGCAACATTCTTTTGTGCCAAGGAAGCAGCAATCCGCATGAAAGCTCGTGGAACTGGCCGCATTGTGAACATCAGTTCCCTTGGGGGCTTACGTCCCTGGGCCGATCATGCTCACTACTGCGCTTCCAAGGCCGGGGTAATCATGTTGACAAAATCGTTAGCCAAAGCCTGGGCTCCCCAAATTACTGTAAATTCCGTCGCTCCCGGCGTTATTCCTTTCGGTGAGGAATCCGTCCCCGAAGTTGCCTCCATGATCCGAGCCACCCCTGCCGGCCGCCCAGGAACAGGCCCGGAATTGGCCGATGCAGTTGTCTATTTCCTTGAATCCCCAAGCTTTATCACCGGCCAGATTCTGGCTGTGGATGGCGGATTAAGTCTTCGTTGAAAGGAAGCCGACAAAGGCCAGGGCGGCCTCGAGGCATGGATGAATTCGCTGCCGTCCTGGTCCGTTTTGTCGGCGAATATTTAGGAGCTAAGGTCCGCACTTAGTACGCTTGTCACTTTTCAACCAAAAATAAGTGATTTCCCCCATTTAGCTTCCACCTCCTTCTGCCGAATAAACCAGTAGGCGTCATTGCATGAATACTCAACTCACTAGAATTGTCGAAACTGTGATCCCTTTCCGGATAATATCCTTGAGTCTGGTTCTATTAGCCGGCCAGCTTAGCGCGCAAGTGGTTACAAATAAGGTGTCTACGACTCCGTCTGGTGCCGTCTTTTTCGTCGACGGTACGCCCTACACTTCTCCTCAGGTGTTTTTGTGGCAAGCAGGAACAAAGCATGTTCTGCAAATCAATCCTCAAAATGATGCCGCCTTGAGTACGCGTTATGCAACCGACGGTTGGACCGACAGCACAGGTACTTTTAGCGCTCCCAGTGCGTCGGTTACCGTCACCGCCAATTCCATCATTACGGATTACAGGGCAGCAGTAACGGTTCAGCACAGGGTCACGCTATCAATGTATAACTATTCGTCAGATGTGGGCCGGTCAACGAATCTCTGCGCCTATCCAGGCTCACCGAATCTGCCGGCAAGTAATAATCCGGGAGTAGTATTCCCAGGGATTGTATATGTTGGCGGAATTTGTTACGACACATCACAAACACTATGGGTGAATGCGGCTTCTAATCTTGCCCTTGCGGCATACCCCTTCCCAGGTTTCGTCTTCCAGGGATGGTCCGTGAATACCAGCGCTCCAGACGCTTTCGTTGGAACCATTTTAGTAAACGGCCCATTGGTATTGAATCCCCGTTTCGCACCGGGCAAGCGGGTTACTTTTTATACTGATCCCCCGGAGTTACAAGTACGCGTGGATGGAACCAACGTGAAGACTGTGCAACAAGATCTAAACATTCCTGTCAACAAGCCAGGCGTCTTTGATTTTGGCGACGGACAGAACATTATTCTTGGCGCCCCCTCCCCTCAAAGAGACAATGGTCAGAATTGGTGGGTCTTCGATTCCTTTAGCACTGGTGGTGGACAGAACTCCATCTACAAAGTTACCGATGTGAATATTGCCGCAATAATCATTGCACGATTCAAGAAGGGGATTAGCGTTTCCATGGCTACCAATCCTCCCAATCTTAAGTTGAACATTGACGGACGGGAAAATTGGCCTTCCCAGGATTTCATTTGGGCGGCTGGAAGCAAACATGACATCGCCGCACCCGCGTTAACAACCGATTCCCGCGGACGCAAATATCAATTCATGGGTTGGAGCCACGGTGGAGAGGCTCTTCAGCAATTGGTTCTGCCCGGTGACATCCCTTCCGGCGGAGGGATCCGTTGGACAGCCAACTACCAGATTCTTCCCCGTTTGACGGTATCCATGGCTCAAGCTGGCATTCGTCTTCAAGTGGATGGAGCGGATTGCATTGCGCCTTGCACTGTTGATAAGCCTGCCGGGTCCAGTGTCACCGTTGCCGCCGCGAACATAGTACCGGTTGGTGACGGTTCGCGCTTTGAATTCCAGGGTTGGAATGATGGCGTCTCCTCGCCTGCCCGAACCGTTCTCCTGACCACAGAAGATCTACGTATCGGCGCGTCCTATCGCACCATGAATCGCTTAGTTGCCGTTGCCGATCCCGCCGAAGGTGCCGAGTTCCGAATGAGCCCTCCCAGCGCAGACGGGTTCTATTCGTCTGAAACCCAGGTCACAGTAACGGTTGAACCTTTAAGAGGGTTCCGGTTCCGCCGTTGGGAAGGAGACCTTCAAGGTACTTTCCGCACCGCCTCCATATCCATGGCCGGTTCCCGTTTACTTCGAGCCGCTCTAGATAAAACCGCTTTCGTCGCCGAAGCAGGTGTACGAAACGCCGCTGGCGATACTCCCATACAAGCTGTTTCCGGCGGTTCCATCATTTCCATCTACGGGGAAGGCCTCGGATCGGAAACCGAGGTTGGCGGAGTGAGTCCCATGCCGCAAGCCCTCGGTGGCATAACCGTCCGATGGAACAACCGCTTCCTCCCTCTCATTTTTGTAAGTCCACAACAGATCAATGCAGTGCTCCCGGCCGACGCTGAATTGGGTGACCACACTCTTTACGTTCGTCTCGCCACTCAGCAGGAAATTCCCTCCAACTTCAAAGTGGTTCGCAATGCTCCAGGGTTGTTCTCCTACTTTGTTGACTCCACTGGTTACGCAGTAGCACTTCACGAAAATGGGAAACCGATAACTCCCGATAGCCCCGCGAAGAAAGGGGAAACCATCACCATTTATGGCACTGGTTTCGGACCTCTCCTCCGTCCTGTCCCGGAAGGTTTCGCAGTTCCAGATGGCATTCTCTACGCACTTGCGGACAAAACCGAATTGGTAGCAGGACAATACACTGCTCCAGCAATATCGTCGGTTGCAGCCCCCGGCTTAATTGGGACAATTGCTTCCCGTTGGAAACTCGCCCCCGATTTCCCCTCTGGTGCCGCCGTACAAATCAAAGTTCGAGTGAACGGACAAGAAAGCAACAACGTTCTTTTGCCAGTGGAGTAATTCATGCGCATTCATTTGCTTTTTCTCATTGCCGCACCCTTTGTTCAAGCGCAACTCGCGGAAACTACTGAGCCCAGCTATTGGCGATTTGCTCACCCAAATGCCGAACTGGTTGCCGGTATCAATTGGAAAGCAATTGATGGCGCATCCTCCTCCCGCTCCCAATGGCGAGCCGTGGGCGAAATGCTTGGACACGTCGATCGCCTCTTGGTTTCTTCCCCAGTATCGGGTGAACCAGGCAGGGCACCGGCTCACATGTTGGTTATCGCTACTGGACGCTTCGATCTTGCTCAGCTTCAGAAAGCCGCCGCAAAAGAAGGGGCAATCTCTGTGCCCCTCAAAGGTGCGTTCTTACTAGGATCCCCCAAGCCCTCCGCTGACGAAGTCATGTTGGCCTTCATCGATCCTGCCATCGCACTCATCGGAACCAAGCAAGTCATTTCTGAGGCCCTCGATCGTGGCAACACTCCACGACGTGGACCACTCTCAGAAAAAAACGACCTCTTTGCAACAGCCGCCGACATGGCTGGGCTGAACGATTCTTGGGTAGTATCGAATGTTGACGAATCCAGCAAGAACGAAGCCAACGGTCTGTTTCACGGAATGAATGCCTACGGGGTTGGGTTCAAACTCGCCGATGGTGTCCAACTCAGTCTGCACATGAATGTCACCAACGAACTACTAGCTAAGGAATCCTTGAAACGTCTCGGTCCAATCCTCACCCAAATGGACAAACACTTTCCTGGTGTTCTTCCCTCCAAGCCCGGCTTAGGAATTGCCGAATTGCTCGTACCCATGGTCGCCACCGTCGAAGATGCCGACGTCCATGCCTGGTCCCATGTCACATCTGCTCAACTCGCATCCATTCGCAAGAAGCAAGCCCCATCGCTGGCCTCCACATCCAATCCGGCAGGTCTCAAACCCTCCGAAATTGCTCCACCACCAGCAATTGGCAATCCTCGCCCCACAGTTCCAATGGCCGTTGCCGCCACTAACTCCCCGATTGCTCCCCCTCCCCCTGTCAAGAAATCCAAAGTTGTCCGAATCGAGGGTCTAGAGGACGGAGTCCGGCTAATCCCATACGGCGGCGGAACGGAATAGGTTTTTACAGACAACACTAACAAATTCGCTTGAAGCCATCCCATACCAGTGATATGCTGAAAGTCTAGTGGAGTGATTTAGAGTCCTTTCCTCCTTTGGAGAGGATTCTGCTACTTGCAACCACGTAAAAAAGTGCTAAAGGTGCCTCGGCTTGTTTCCTGCTTCATCCCAACAACCGCACGCGCTAATGGCTGGATTTCTGCCTTCTCGAAGGGAAGGTTGGAGGTACGGGCTTATGTTAGATAAACTCTCGATCCCCGAGCTTGGCGGATCGCAAGGTGAATTGGTCTTACTGCGCTTAGCGGTATCGCCTCATTTGTTGGAAGATGTCCTGGAATCGCTCTCAGGCACACCCTTTCCGGTGAATCCGCAAATCATTCACCAACCTGGCAACGTCACTGTTGAGTTTCCCGCCTACGAAGGCCAAGTGGAATTCACCAGAAAACTGCTTGCCAAAGATAACCTGCCTTTAGAAAATCTGGAGATTATCAAAATGCTCAGCGCAATCGGAGAACGTTAAGGATTTATACCAGACGGATTCCCGCTCGCTTTATCGGCGGCAATCTTCCGCTCCAGCGCCTTCATCACACGGGATTCAATCCCTGCTGGGATCTCCTGCGCCTGCATGCCTTTGAAGACTTTTAGCGTTTTCTGCGTAGTGTCCACAATCACCCAGCAATTGGGGCACTCGCTTACGTGCCGCTGCAATTCCTGCCGCAAATTAGGGTCCGCTGTATCGTCCAGAAAGCTGTTCAACTCAGCCATTAGATCTTTACATGTAAGCAAACGCGTCATCCCCCTTCTTCTTAAACATCCGCGTTAGTTTTTCCCTCAACTCGAGTCTCGCCCGTAGCAATCTCGATTTCACAGCCGGGATCGACAGTCCAAGAGTGTCAGCCGTTTCTTCCGTTGACAATTCCTCGACGTCACGCAGGACGAAAACCGTGCGGAACGACGGCTTCAAGCTCTGGATAGCGTCATCCAGAATCACTCGCATTTCTTCCTGTGAGTACTTTTGCTCCGGGTCGCCATCCCAA
>JAYUSZ010000061.1:0-5814 GCA_043755435.1 Bryobacterales bacterium
GACCTTCCACTTTTTGCCCTGGGTGCGCAAAGCGGAAGAATAGCCCGCTATTGCCACGCTCAATTTTGTAAAGATATCTCAACGTGAAATCACCATAGGATTGCTTGCTTAATAAATAACCTCCGGACTTGTGCTTTTCCGGATCTGCACTACCGTGGAATGCTCCATTTTCCAGTGTCCAATCACCGTTCCCAAAAGTCTCCCATCCGTTCATGGTTTTTCCGTCAGAAATCGCACGCCACGAAGTTGGTGCAAGTTCCGCTAACTGAATATTACGGAAACGCACCTGACGCCGGGGCCCCTTGTAGGCATGTACCTGTAGCGCGATGAAACCGGTGGCATCCTGCGTATCATACAGGTCAGCACAAGGCACGCCGTTTACCCAGACTTGGATATGATCACCCTCTGCACGCACCCGATATTTATTCCACTGATTGTCTTTAAAAGCTGATCGCGCTGGTTCTTTTGCAGAAATATTATCTAACCAACCACGACCAGCTTCGTCGTAAACTCCACCGGATGCGCCTGATTTTTCACTGGCGATTTCCACCTGGTACCCATGCACTCGCCCCGCAGGCTGCGTCCGTGTTAACACTTCTTTACCATTGAAAGTCCTAACCTCAGTTGCCGCCTGGTATTTATGGCTGCGAATCTGAACACCAGAATTCAATTCAGGATCAACATTTACATCGAACTCAAGCAGAAAATTCCCGTATTCTTTTTCAGAGCAAAGAAATGAATTGGGGCTGCCTTCTGCAGTTGCGCCGGTGATCGTTTTGTTCTCAACCTTATAGGAGGCTTGGCCATCGCATTGTTTCCATCCCTTAAGCGACTTCCCGTCGAATAAGGGCTTCAATTTAGGTTCTTGGCTTGCCGCACGCAAAATGCCGGCAGCCATCAAAATCAGGACGATTTTCCACATGGCAGTTAGTTTAGTATCCCTCTTTCGCGGCCGCCCTGGGGTAAGGTACAAAATAATTGTCAAACCTTGATAATTCTTACAAGTGTTCAGTAACCAGTTGGACATTTAGGTCATCTTCCATCTTAGAAGCAAAGTTCCAACTTGAAGTGTGTGTTCTGCCTCTCCAATGTTGGGAATTGTTTCATTCGGAAATAAAATGAGAACAGCTACTGCAGAAGAGTCCCTAAAATTTGAAGTGGCTCACAAAATTCGATCTTCCATTTACTCTGGTGAATTCAAGCGAGGTCAACCTTTGCGTGAATTGGCTTTGGCGAAAGAATTATTGGTAAGCCAAGCGGTGGTTCGCGAAGCGTTGAATCATTTGGAGCCCATGGGTCTTGTCCGCAGAGTACCCAATAAAGGAAGTTTTGTTACCGACCCCTCCAAAGAAGAAATGCGGGACCGGCTCAGAATGCGCATTTTGATTGAAGAAATCATTTGCCTTGATGCCGCACAGCGCATGACCGATGCCGAGTTCGCCGAGGCTTCAACACTCATCTCTGCTATTGAAACCGCGGTTGCCAGCAAAGCGAAAGAATCCATCGTTCAAGCTGATCAAGCCTTCCACCGTTACCTTTGGTTGAAGTCGGGAAGCCCTGTTTTGTGCCGGACCATTGAGGATGTCAGCGCACCATTATCTGCGTTCTTTGGAGATGCGGAAAACATAAAAAATGCCTCAGACCAACGCAATATCCTGGCAGCAATGCAGTCTCACGTTGAAGCCGATATCCGGCAAGCTGTGCGAAAGCACCTGGAAAATTCCTTCCCTGCCCTGGCCGCTTAACGAATTCTGCGAAGATCGTTGGGTTCTGGCAGAAGCCGCATTAGAGATTCTTCTTGAGTGGGGGTTCGGATTCCTTACTCCGAAGTATTGGCAAGGTTTCGAAAGAGATGAACCCGTAGGCTATTTTCTTGCAGCAATCGGCTATGCAACCAATGTCCGCAACTGGGAAGTGGCGGGTTCGCAACAATCAGGAACTCATCCGAATGGATCGCTTCGCCTATGGTTTCTTGTTCGCTCTTTCCATGGCAATCATGCGATTCAAATTCGCCAACTAATAACCTACTGCACCGGCAAATTAGGGGCCGTCATTCCACCCAACCCCGCATAGGAATCCTTCACTTTCGACACTTTATTTGCAGTGAACGTGATGAAAGTAATCTTCCCCGGAGGTTGCCCGTACATCCAATCTTCAATATCGGTTCCTTCCACCGTCCGTCGCTCTTTGTTGCGCGGTCTGCCAAGAGCCATAATCACCTGCTCCCGGTCCATCCCTTCAATGGCGCGCTTTTCCTTGATTGCCAATTTAACCGGCTCTGGCAGTTGATCGACGTAATTCTCCGTAACCGTCCGCTTTTCAAAATCCAAGATCGGCTTTAGAAGAGCTTTGATTTTCGCCGAATCAATATCGTGCAGTTTTTCGGGAAACTTCAGAGCAAGATTCGTGCCTGCCTGTGCCACCTGATCCGCCCGGCCCACGGGCGATGTGCTTCCGCCCATGCCAACTTCTATGCGCTCATACCATTTCTTGCCGGTCTTCAATCCATTGTTCAACTCAAGCAAAATCTTATCGTCTTCTATGGTGATCTTCGTCACTTGCACAAGTTCACCAGACCGCGCAGCCGGACCAAATTCCTTCATTGCATCGTCCCATGCCGTCTTGTCCCACTTGGCTCCTTCCGATTGGATTACCAGAGGTTTTCGCGATCTTGGAATCATTGTTTTCGCAGTTGCGAATTCGGCAGACATTCCGCGAACAATCTCAATCCGCTCTTCATCGGAGAGCTTTTGTTTGGCATTGAGGGCCAAAGTGAAGGATAAACTCAGCAGCAGCAAGCAGCGCATAGCGTCAGTCCTTTTCGGGCATCAGGAACGGCGTTTGACGTTCCAACGGAGCACGGTAGATAGCGACGAATACCAGCGGGATCACCAACGACGTCAGCAAACCACCCTCCGGCCCGTAAGCCCCGCCGCTCCACAAATCGCTGATCTTCCATACTAATCCATACCCTGTCAATCCCATTGTAAACCCGCTCAACTGCACGCCTATCAGCGGAAGTGTAACATTCCAGCCAAAGTGTAAACCAATAGGCAGCCACAAATCGCCACTGCGTAAAAATGCAAAGCCGAGGATGACGCCCCATAGGAATGTGTTGAACAAGCTAAGAGCTGAGGCATTGGAATTAATAGAATGGGCCGCAGCGAAAACAACTGAAATAGGTAGCAGCGATTGGTAGGCACCAAACGTTCCTGCAATCACCTGAAATCCATAACCACGAAATAGAATCTCCTCCCCAACCGCGCCAAACAACAAAAGGACAGAAACAAAAACAATGCTACCGAATTGGAATGGAGTTTCCGGCCGCGCTTGAAATTCTGCCAATCGAAATAGACAGGGAGTCACTGTCACCAGCAAAGCTGCCAAAATACCAATAGAAAGGCCTAATCCTAAATGACGGGTTGCAGCCGCGTGCCAACGCAAGCCAACATCAGCCAGCGGAGACCGTTCAAACACTCGCAGGCAAATGGTCGTGGCAACCGCAGCAGCCGCAAACGTACCAAGCGCCGCAGCAGCAAGCAGACCGAATGGAAGAATAAACCAGGGAATTATTAACTGGCCGGCAAAACCCAGGAAAAGGAAAACACCTACGCGGACTAGTGCACCCGATTTGGTGAGTTGGGCTTCATCCATTTTGAAAGTTCTAAGAGCCTATACTTTTAACAACCACTCCGCGAGGCGCCACCGAAACAGGCAACACTTCTACGCCCTGTTGAGTAATCAGTTCCGAAACTCTTTCCTTCGCCCCTTTTGCCACCAGGAAAAATACGCAGCCACCGCCTCCTGCACCGCAGACCTTCGCGCCTAGAGCTCCAGCTTTGCGAGTCACTTCAATCAACCGATCGATTAGCGGAGTACTGATGCCCGGAGCATTGGTCCTGCGATGCGACCATTCTTCCCGAACTAATTTGCCCGTTTCCTGCCAATCGCCTTTGTCCAAAGCCGCGCGCATCCGCACGGCAATTTGGGCGATTTTGCTGAAGTTCTTATACACCTGTTTCTCACCGTCAATATGCGCCTTCGTAACTTCCCAATTGTTGATTCCAGAATTACGCGGCTCGCCAGTATAAGCCAGCACAATACGCGAGTTCAACTCATCGAAATTCACAGGGATTGCTTTTCGGTGCAGCCCGTCGGCACGAAGTTCAATAGCACTCACGCCGCCATACATGGCTGGATAATAATCCTGACAACCGGTGGGCACCTTGATGATTTGCGCCTCGACGTTTTGGGACAGTTCACGAAGTTGTTCCAATGAATAACCGCTCTTGGTCAACTTGTTCAAAGCGCTGGAAAGCGTAATCATCAGCGAAGACGATCCAGAGATTCCCGCCCCCGAAGGAGCCTCCGAATGGGTTTCAATTTCTAAACCGGTATCCGGTAAGAAGAACTTCACCAAGTAGGCGGCCAGCGGCAATTTGAATTTCCTGGCTGAACGCAAAGCTTCAAGGGAATCGAAAACCTGCTCGGCCTTCAAATCGCGCGATCGCAAAATGATTTTTGCATCCTGGCGAGTCTGAACCGTGCAAGAAGTAAATCGATTGACCGCGAAATTTACCGTAACCGCATTCGCGTGGTAAAGGTACAAAGGCCAGATATCCAGAGTGCCTCCCGCGAGGTCGACGCGGCAGGGGGCTTTAGCAGTAATTTTCATTAACTCTTCAGTTTACCGCGACGAACAGCCCACACGACTGAACCCGCCGCTGCCATTGCTAAAATTGGAGCTGACCAAAGCGTGAACCAGGCAAGTCTGTCAGCCATGGTCAATGACAACAACTGGTCCAATACCTGGTCACTAAGAACGCGCGGAGCAGCTAACATCAAGCACAAAAGCAGAAGAAACCCGATCCGCAAACGCCCCTTGGCTTGGTCTGGACTGGCCGAAAGCTGAGCCACCACAGCCGAAAGAGCTCCGACTATGATCGAAAGAAGTAGACTCAAAATAGCTAGACTGAGCAGGACAACCAAAGGCGGTAACACACGGCGCGGCAAACCAAAGTTCACTGTTACAATCCCCATAACAATCAGAACCATCGCTGCTGCCCAGCCAAATCCAATGCCTTTTGCCAATGGAACCAGTTCCACTTGCTTGTCGGCTAAAAAGACCGAATCCACAACTCTGGGAAATACAAATAAGAAGCCCATGCAGGAGTATGGAGCCAGCAACAGCAAATCCAGAAACGGAAGCCCTTTCAGCCAGGGGACAAAAATTCCGAACAATACAAACAGCAACCCTTGAACAAATTTATCGCGAGTGGTCATTCCGCTAGAATAAACCAGAATGGAATTCAATATCCCAGCTTTAACAGTTCGAGACCGGCACAAACTACTTTCAGCAGTTGTACTGCCCAGACCCATAGCCTGGGTAACCACGCTCGATGACCAAGGAAGAGGAAACGCTGCGCCGTTCAGTTTTTTCAATTTGATGGGATCGGATCCCGCAATTGTGGTCCTTGGAATTGGACGCGGACCAAGCGGATTGAAAGACACCGCCCTCAACATTCAAACCAGTGGCGAGTTTGTAATTCAGATGGTGACCGAAGCTCTGGCTGAACAAATGAACCAAACTGCCATCGATTTTCCACACGGTGTCGACGAATTGGAAATTGCTGGATTAACCACGGTCCCCGCCGTCTGCGTGAAGCCGCCACGAATTGCAGCCTCACCAGTCCATATGGAATGCCGCTATCATTCCACCGTGGACATCGGCAACACCTGCGTCATTCTTGGAGAAGTAATTCAATTGCATGTTGCCGATGAATATTTGGACTTGGCAACTCTGCACATTGATGC
>JAYUSZ010000062.1:0-5805 GCA_043755435.1 Bryobacterales bacterium
CAAAATAGTTGCAATGTCGTTCGCGGTATTGTTCGATATGTTTACTTCACCTCCACCCGAAACGGAGGCGATATTGGTCACGCTCGCTGGTGCTGTCGATGAGACACTAGCAGTCAATGTGATGGGTGGATAACTCGACCCAGTTCCCAATGTGTCACTGCGGGTGCAAGACAGGCTGCTAAAAACACAGGTCCAACCTGTACCACTCATTGCCGTGGCAGACAGGCTCGATGGTAGTGTATCTGTGACTGTTACAAGTCCAACCGTTGCCGTCCCGCTTACATTGCTTACGACAATCGAATAGGTTGCTCCAATTTGACCTTGGATAAAATTTCCTACATGGGACTTCGTGACTCTTAGATCAGGCGGAGGCGTCACCGACACCACGATAGTCGGATCAGTGGCCGTATTATTGGCGGTGTTGACCTCTCCGCCCCCAGATACAGCTACGGCATTCGTGACGGAGGGTGGCGCAATACTAGAAACGTTCACCGTCAAGGCGACTGCAGGGTAGCTTGCTCCCACCCCCAAAGCGTCACTTCTTGTGCAACTCAAGGTAGTAAGAACGCAGGTCCAACCAGTTCCATTAATACCTGTTGCTGTCAGCCCTGATGGAAGCATGTCCGTCAACGTGACTTGCCCGGTCGTTGGAGCACCGCCACTATTTGTGACACTAATCGAATATGTTGCGCCAACCTGACCTTGGACAAAAGTGCCGGTGTGCGTTTTCGTAATAGTCAAATCAGGAGGTGTCTTTATGGTTGTTGGATCATTTGCTGAGTTATTGGCCGTATTTGTTTCGCCGCCGCCTGATACAACGACGATGTTAGTAACCGATGTCGAAGCATTGGATGCCACATTGACAGTCGCTACAATCGGAGGATAGCTTGCGCCTGGCCCAAGTTGATCAGCACGAGAACAACTAAGAGAGTTAAGTTGACAAGTCCAACCGGTCCCAGCGAGTCCGATCATTGTTAGTGAAGTTGGTAGCGTTTCCTGGACAAGAACCTGACCGACGCTAGGACCACCCAGGTTCTGAACAACAATGCTGTATTGGGCACCGGTCTGTCCTTGGAAGAAGCTACCCGCATGAGACTTGGAGATTGTTAGGTCTGACGGGGGTGAGGAAGGTACGGCCAGAAGGATAGAGAGATTGTTACTACCACGATTGGCGATAATCAGATCGGCTGCCCCGTCTCCGTTCAAATCCGCTACGATCCCCGCCACCGGGGTTGTACCTGCACCATATGAAGTGGGACTTTGGAAGGTTCCGTTCCCGTTGCCCAAGAAAATGCTTGCGCCAGAAGGATGAACAACCATAAGATCTGACTTGGCATCGCCGTTAAAATCCCCAACGGTTATTGCTGCTGGGGATCCAGGGGACGCATATGGTGTTGGCAATCCTAGTGTCCCGTCTCCTTTCCCCAGGGCCACTACGAATCCACCGAATTGGCTAATTGCAACATCCAGGTTGCCATCTCCATCAAAATCGCTCACCGCAATGACATTGAGCGAACTTGTCAGACTTCCACCAAACCGATACCTAACAGGAGGTCTAAAGCTACCATCTCCGACACCGAGAATTACATCGACAACCTGCCCGATTTCGCTGCTTATTACTGAAGCTACAATAACGTCGGCGGCGCCGTCATTATTGAGGTCAGCCACTGCAACATTTGGGGCCGTTCCTGTCAACTGACCTATGCCGGCATTACTGAATGTTCCATCACCATTTGAAAGTAGAATTCTATTCGCTACCACTAAATCTGCTTTTCCATCGGTGTTGACATCAGATGCCACCAGCCAGCCACCTGCGGAATTTCCGATTGGTGGCTGAAGTGTGCCATCGCCGTTTCCAAGCAGAATTTTTAGCCCACCGAAGGTTGCAATGGCCACATCCGTCTTACCGTCTCCATCGAAATCCGCGATAGCCAGTCCTGGAGAGATGGTCACAAAGCTGCCTGGAGTAGAGAGCGCTGGTTGGAAACTCCCGTCGGAATTGCCGAGCAGAATATTGATGCTGGCATTTGTAAACACGACGATGTCCACTCTGCCGTCGCTGTTGAAATCTCCAACTCCAATGTTTAGTCCTAAGCTTTGAGGCGCTGACGTTATCGGAATGGTTGCTGACGGTATCAGAGTCGAGCTTGGGTTGGCCTTGACTGTCTCGCTTACATTAGATGACAAGCTAGGAGAGTAGATTGGGTCTCCCCAATAATACGCCCGCAGTGTTCGTATGCCGACTTCGAGCAATGGGGTCTTCAGTGTCGCTTGGCCTGCAACAATAGTCGAAACTCCGAGAACCGTGTTCTTGTCATAAAACGTGATCCTTCCGGTGGCTGTGGATGGATTGACACTTGCTGTGAGGGTCACCAGACTGCCAAATTTCGCAGGGTTCGGCCCAGCGGACAAACTTGTTGAGGTAGCTGCTGGTACGGCCAAACAATCGGAGCCTATTAGACAGCACAGGCGAAGAAATGCTGTCAACATCAGGATTGATTTTGAATGGATAAAAGCCATTCGTCGCCTCCCTAAGCTACGACTGTTGTCGGTGTTCATCCGCATTGAAATCCCTGTTTAGGTCTCAATGTCGAGTGGAGCCCCTGAAGCTTGAAGGCTATCGGTGCGTTGAAATTGGAGGCGACAATACAGCTGAAGCGGGCCAAACACGTAAACTCATCAAACGAAGTGACCCGCGTGTAGATAACCGAATTCGACAGAGGCTTACCTGCTTGGTTGGTCTGTGGGTCTCCATCCACGCGCTTTTCGACGCCAACAATAGACATGCAGATGAGGGACAACACGACTGTGGCGGCCAATCGACAGAATGAGACCGTATGAAACATGGTAAGTCTGCGCGATTTGCCGCGCCTTAGTTTAGGGGAGAGGACCAGTCTAGGGGTGAATGATTTTTATTGCAATAGAAATTTCGCTTGTGTAACTGTTACAGCCGTTACAACTAGTGTTTTCATCAGGTTGGCTAATTTCGAAAACGTCGGATCATGATAGACTGAGCCTTCGACTCAAATACTATGAGTAATGTGCCCTCCCCGCCTGAGGACGATAATTCCCAGGCAACGACATTTCCGGCTGATGTAGTGAACGCCCAATTGGAGAGGATTCTCCGGTCGGCTGACTTCGTGAATGCCGGAAGGGTTTGTCAATTTATAAACTTCGTTGTGGAGAAAGCGATGGCCAAGGACGTGGAGCACCTGAACGAATACGGGGTTGCCTTCGGCGTTTTCGGTCAACCGGCGGACTTTGATCCAGATAAGAACAGTATTGTGCGGACAAATCTGAAGCGGTTACGGATGAAGTTGGACGCATACTATGCGGGAAGTGGAAAGCATGATCCGGTCCTAATTGATCTGTCTAAAGGGTATGTCCCGAGGTTCAGTTGGCGGACGGTGGATGTGGTTGAAGAGCCGAAACCGGCCGAGGTGTTGGCCGTCCAGGAGCAAAAATCTGGCTGGACCCGGTGGTGGTGGCTTACCCTGATCCTTCTGTTGGTTCTAATGTTTGTTGCCTGGTTGGTTTGGTTCCGCGATCCATCAGCCACGTCATCTGGACAAGAAATTGGCCGATCGAATGCTCGCCCGCGCAGGGTGTTTTCTCAGGCCACGTCGGAGGGAGGCAAAGCGATCACTTTCGCGACGGGCGAACGGTACTGGCAGTTACTGGTGACGCCAGATGGCGAAACGCTTTATGCGATCTCCCCACGCGATGAAAAGTCGATTTCTGTATTCGGAGCAAAGGATCTCAAACTAAAACGCAGAGTGGTTTTGCCTCATCGCTCTGGCTATGCTGTTCTATCTAGCAATAGTCGACACATCTATTTGTCATCGCCGGATGGCGTTGTGATGGTTTTCGAAACCGGGTCGGACAAGATCACCGAGGTGATTTCCGTTCCTGGTGAAGTGTTCGACGTGGCAGTTACTAACGATGAAAAGAAACTGTTCCTGGCAATGGGTAACGCTGGGTTGAGGCGAATGCTGCTTCCATCGCGTGAAGTTCGCGAGTTGTCGCCGCTTGCATGCCCAGTGCACCTTGGGATTGATCCTTCAGGGAAACAGCTTTTCGTGAATTATGAGTGCGGCGGTCCTGGCGGACGGGCCGGACATGATGCGGTGGATGTTTATGATATTGAATCGGAACGAAGCCTGTACGTCATAAAGGATCTTCCCATGGTGGGAGGCCATCCCGCGTTTTCTCCACGGGGTGAGGTGGTGTTGTTGGATGCACGGGATGCGTGCAGATCAAAAAACTACGACCATGTTGGCTGCCCACCAGGGACACCGAATATGTTTCATGTTTGGAGCATGCAAGACCGGAGATTGCTCGGCAGTTATGCAATTGCCGGACTCTCTGATGGCACGTTTCTTCCTTTCGGGACACGAGTACTTTTTCTCGGCGAGACTGGGTCCGTTTGGGACTGGGCCCGTCAAATGATTGTGGAACAAATAAAGTTTCCAGGCGATGTTACGGCAGTAGCGGCGATAGCGCCATCAGGAGATCGTCTATTCATTCAGATGACTGAACCTCCAGGGATTGTAGTGTATGACGCTGAAAAAGAGACATGCATGCCACCGCTTCAAGGGTTGACGAATTTCTATTCTGGGGACGGAACGGCCAACGACTTACATGGCGGCGGGGTGCTAAGAATTGGTGGGAAGATTGGCTATTCGCCAGGCCGCACTGGAGAAGCATTTCATTTGAATGGGATAGATAATTTCCTCTATGCGTTGAACGGAGCTCCGTACTGCCCTTTCTGCACGCTTTCCTGGACGGAAGTGATGTCCGTAAAATTTGAATCCTTGCAAGGAGAAATGACAATCTTGGAAATGGTGCCTGATCATGAGACTCCTGGCAGAAAACTATTCAAGAGTGCGGCGAACCAGTTCGTACTAGAATCAGGCGGCAGGGAATTTCCTAAACTCACAACAACAAGTTCTACCCCAGTTAAAGCTGGGCAGTGGTATCACGTGGCCGTGGTTACAGACAGGAATGACAGACTTCTGTATGTTGACGGAGTGCTGCAAGCGGCGAATGCAGATCAGCCTAAATTCATCAGCCACGGAGGGATTGTTCAGCAATACGTTGGCTCCAGCGGTGGCAATCGCAATTTCTTTCACGGACTTGTTGACGAACTCGCGGTTTATAATCGGCCATTGTCAGCCGCCGAAGTGAAATCGATGGCTACCGGCTGTTTCGCTTCGAAATAACCCTTACATCCCGCTCTTCCCTTTGTACCGCGCTGGTGCTCGCCGTCAAGATTCCGCTTGCGCCGGGCTTGACGCCCGATCTTGACTGCTCCGCGCCAGCGCAGTGCCGCTTCCTTGAGCGGGAGTTGCTTTAAGGCTCTCGCCCCAAGGAGCCTTAAGTGACTAATCGTGACCAACTTATTCTCGACCACATGCCGCAGGTACGTCTCATCGCAGCCGGAATCCATCGGCGCTGCCCGCACTTCATCGAATTGGATGATCTGATGTCCGCTGGAACCATCGGCCTCATCCAGGCCATCGACCGCTTCGACTCCGACCGCGGCTTCAAAATCAAGACGCTGGCGGAATATCGCATCCGTGGAGCCATTCTCGACTACCTCCGTAGGATCGATCCGCTTCCCCGAGCCGTTCGTAATTTCGCCCGTGAACGCCAAGCTGTCATTGTTCGATTTATGGGATCGTTCGGTAGATCCCCCGATGACGCGGAACTCGCCCATGAGCTTAACCTCCCCATCGAGCGGTACCGTCGTTTGACTTGGACTGTCCGCGCATCCCAGACCGTCAGCTTGGAAACCGTGCGCGA
>JAYUSZ010000063.1:0-15103 GCA_043755435.1 Bryobacterales bacterium
CGCAGTTTGAAATATCGCCGAAGCTCCTCATCCATTGCCAGGAATAGTCGAACGTCGAACTTTGATAACAGACTGGAAATATAAAGTGTATGTAATCCACTAACTAGGATCACGTCATTATGGGCAACGGAATGCCGCTTAGTGAAACGCCCGCTGGAATGATCGTAATGGCGGCAGACGATGCTCTTGCCTTCCATCAAAGCCAGCACATCATTGGAAAACGCCATCAGATTATTAGCCTGAGGATTGAGGTGAGTTAAGGCGCGCCACATGGGAGCGTGCCGATCCCAGCTATGGTAATCGTCGCCAGATATGCTGGCTACCGCACTGGCACCAAAAACGCCTGCCAGGGCTGCAGCCAAAGTATCTTTGCCACTACCGGAATCCCCTGCAATGCCAATGGCGACAGGTTTGCGGCTCAGGCGAAAATAATCGTTTTGCTGCACACCCGTCCGGAACATTCGGGCAGCCAAAGCTCCACCGATAGCAACCATCGCGGTTAGCCAAAGCGACTGGAGATGTGGAGTCATGGGCATTTGCGCCGTAAGATCCATTCCCGCAAGACGCACCATGGAGCCGGTAGATTGACCAATATGAAAACCGATCATTGCCAGGGAAAAAGCGAAAACAGGAAGCGATGCGGAAAGACCACCACCCAACTGGTGTGCGACTAAGAATGGTACTGCCCACAAGAACCACCCGATGGATGCTGGGGTTAGTAGTAGCACCAGAAAGAACGATGCGCCAAGAAAAGAAAATAGAAGTTCGAAACTCATGCGGCCAATTCGCCAAGCTGCATATAACAAGAGTAAGTAGGTAAATGGCAGTACATACACTTGTAACTTGTCGCTGAACTTTATGGATAGCTGGTACACCTTTTGAATTTCCGGGCTACCCAATACCATAACTTTCACTCCAGGGGAAAAAAGCAAATAGGGCCCCTGCAACAAGGCGGCTGTAAGTACTGCTGGGATCATGAATCGAGGAAGCAGACCCGCAAGACGCTTGCTTCGCCACAGGTAGATGGCAAGGAATGGGGCTGGAAGCACCATACTCAACTTGGCTGATATGGCCAAACCTAGCACCACACCAGCAGTAAGTGGATGGAGCCGCTGCAGCAAGCGTAGCGAGATCATTAGAAGCAATACTGGGACCATGTCGGTTTGCCCGTGCCAATAGCAGACATACAAAACAATGGGAGACAACCAGTAAAACCGCAAAATATCTTCGTCGCTTGCTCCTAGAATCTGTTCCAGGGACAACAGTAATTCCAAGTCAAGCAGTAGGATTGTGAGACCAAACCCAAGTATCGCGAAAAAGTGAAGTCCGAATTGCTGATCAAGCAGTCCACCGAGCGCCACACCTGGCAGATGCAGCAGATACATCACAGGCCCGTAGGGGAAAGACATGGAGTCTCCACCTGTGCTTAAGAACGTGGTCCAAGGATCCAAGGACGGTTGGCGCAGAAAATCAAGAAGGAAAGGTACAAACCATTTTTCCTGAACTTTCGGAACGGCTAGCAAAACCAGAGCCAGCCGCAGCAGCATTCCGAACTTAAACACTGGGTGCCTCGCCAAACGAACCAGCGCATTCCACTGGGGAAAAAACCAGATGTCGAGGGATTCCGTAGGCGTTCCGTGCCCTTGAACTTTAGCCCTTTGATTGCTGGCTGCTATCTCCATAGTTCCGGCATTTTGGTGCAGACAGCTTCGGCTGGGATTCTCAATCCATCCAAGAGTTGGCGCATAGCGGCGATATGTTCTGGTTCAGTGCGGCCTTGCAGTTCAGGTGAGACCAGGCAAAAATTGAACCCTGCCTGGCGAAGGCGATCGGCCTGGTGGCGGCTGAGCGGAAATTTCTTAAAACAATCCACCCATACCCACTTCACCATTCCCTGCAATGCCATGGCCGTATCGATGCTCTCAAATTCACTTACCCGCACCGCACATCGCTTTTCACCCGTGCGGGCAGTTTTGACAAGAAAAGGAAAGGACTGGTCCAGAAAGAAAAAGTCCTCAATTCCAAAGCGCCGCATTCTTTCTAAGCAAGCGTCTTCCAGACCCTCTTCCTTTACATTCAGGATAAGTGTTCCATGATGGAAATCCACTAGCCAGTCATCCAGCCGCTCGCCTGGGGCAAAGGGATCATGATTGAGGATCAGGTCGGTTCCATTGCTCCTAATGTCGATTTCCACACCGTACTCAGGAGGAGTAGCGCGGAGCTGCTCGATAGTATTACGACGATGGTGAATGATCTTCATTAGCTAGGTTTCTTTAACTGTTGGGAAAGCGTCAGACTATAATCGACTGTTCTGCGGATGAACTTCATCTTGGCCTTCCAGTTGACATTCCAGCGTGACACACCATGAGCTCTTTTGCCGAAATTCACTGGGAATTTTTCGACGATGAGCCCCTGATCACAAGCCATGTAGTAGGCAAACAGGTCCAGCGAGAAATCATGGGGAGGGTTCTTCCAGGTGTCGAAGAAGGTTTTGGAGAACAGCGTAGGCTGAGCATTGATATCCCACAGGGGTTTTTGAAGAATTGCGGTTTCGAATGCACCCATGCCTGCAGTAAAGAACACGTCGGCAGGGGGACGGCCATAGCGCTTTCCTTTAACAAAGGTCCGAACCGGATTTTTTGATTGTTGCAGTAGTTCAAGTCCCCGCAAAACGTCTCCGGGATCGGTTTGCAGATCAGCATGAGTCCAGCCAAGAAAGCGGGACTGGGCTGCTCGTAATCCACTGAGAATTCCGAAACCGTAGCCTTGATTCACGTCCACCCGGATGCTGCGTGCAAAAGGATGATGTGGCAGCAGTTCAGCAAGGATGGCGGGGCTTTGATCGGTAGATCCGTTGTCTACCAAAATAAGTTCAACTGGCGAATTGGTAAAAACTTCAGCGGCTCGGCGCAGTAGGAGAGGCAGATTGGCAGATTCGTTATAAGCGGGAATGATAAGGGAAAGTTCCGGCATGAGCGGGGTGAGCGGTTACCCATCCATTATGCCAATTTCCGGAGTGTTGAAACCAAGAGGCAGCGGCTTTTGCTGCCTCTTGGCTACTGAAAGCGATTAATCGTCACATAAGTTATTGCACATTGAAAGATCCTCCAGTCACCCAGCCTACCGATACCAAGGACAGATCTTGGGTTATGAGATAGATGTTTTTTGCACCACGGAAAACTGATTGAAATGTAATCGGGATGGACCATGTTAAGTTGTTACCCGATCCGGAAACTGTCGCACCAGCCACGTTTACAGTGCATTTGCTGTTACTAAGTGTTCCAGTCCCAACCGGACTGCTGGCAAAGCCGCCGCCCGTTTGAGAAAGCCAAATTTTCTGCAGTGGACGATCCAACAGAAGATAGCAAGCATTGTTACCGTCATTGTTCGTATTGATCAGAACCTGAGAAGTTGCCAGGTCAGCAAAGCCATTTCCGTCAGCGAAATTAAAGGTGAACGTCGCACTGGAACCAGAACCATTTGTTGGGAACATGGCGAGGATTTGTGGAGGCTGATTAGCCACCAGATTCCATGCTCCGATTTGAACCCACGAAGAATCGGCGCGAGCCTGATCGTACGCAAGCACATAAATTGACTTAGTGCCAATTTGGGCTGCCTGGAACGTCAGCTTCATTTGCAAAGTTAGCGTATTGCCGGACCCCGTGAGCGAAATATCAGAACCAAGGAGTTGGCAGGTACTGTTAAATCCGGTGTTGCTGGTTCCTAACGCGATGGCGGTCCAGTTACCCGTAGTATCCGGGGACAGATAAAGAATCCGGCTACCGGTATCAAGCGACATGAAACAGGCATTATTCCCATTCAAACTAGTATTGATCAACATCACAATTTGACCAATGTCTGCATATCCGTTCGCGTCGTTGACAACAACACTGAAATTGGCGGTGTAGCTGCTGCCGGCCACTACGGGGGTAGCCGACACAATTGGTGCTACGTTTACAAAGGAACTGGGAGTGAAAGTGCCAAGCGCCTGCCAAGGACTGGCACCTCCCGACTGGTCCGACGTATAGCCGTAGACGTTCTTTGGTCCGGTGAATGTGGTGAGGAATTGCAGGGAGACTCGTATTGTTAAATTGTTCCCGGCCAAGGTTCGCGAAAAACTACTCAGTGGGATTTTACATTGGCTGTTTTGTAATACGATGGCAGACCCTGGAGATCCCGACGCGCCATTCCCTCCGCTGTCTGTAAGAATGGTGACGATTCCGTTAACAGGCTGGTAATAGAACGAGCAGGCGGAAGTGTTGCTCTGAGTAGCGTTGATGATTACTTGAACCACGGAAAAATCGGCTACCCCATTGCCGTCGTTAAAAACAAAATCGAAAGTTCCACTTAAACCACTGCCGTTCGACGGACTCATTGAAACGGCCTGTGGTACCTCGTTGAGTTTCAAAAGAAACCCACCATTGGTCCCAGCATTAGAACCTGAATAAGCATTCTTCAAGGGGAAATCAGGAGAGAGGGTTTGGCCAACAAGATAGGCAAAATTGAAACGGTCCACGGCCAACCCGAGAACTTGATCAGCCCCAGTGCCGCCCAAGTATGTCAGAGTTTCAAAGACCATTGCGTCGCTACGGACTCTGGCGTAGAATCCTTCGTATCCGCCTTTGTAAGAACTCCCAGGCAACGCATTCAGCACAGGCAGATTCCGCGATGTTGTGGATCCTGTTAGATGCAGAATTCCTGTTGCGTCCATAGTCATGGCCTGCACAGAATCAATTCCTTTCCCCCCGAAAAAACTGCTGTAGAGAAGGGTTGTGCCTGTAAGACTCAACTTAGCGAAAAAACCGTCTTGTGAACCACCTCCGTATACTGGCTGAACAACCGAAGCGGTTACCGGGAAATCAGAGGAACTGGTTACTCCAGCTACAACTACGTTATTCGTTGCATCCAGGGCCAATGCTGTAACTTGTTCTGGATTGATCCCTGTCCCTTTTGAGCCCCCAAAGTAGGTTGAAAAAACCAAACTTTGGGCCGCTGGTGTGAACTTGGTTATGAAGCCCGATTGACCACCCTTAAGCGAAGCCTGCAACGCGTTGTTCAGAGGAAAACTCAGAGAATTAGTTGTGCCTCCAACATAGATGAACCCACTTGGGTCAAGGGCCAAAGCCAATGCGCGATCCTCACTAGTGCCCCCATGAAGCGTGCTGAATATCATCGTGCCTGAGGATTGGTAGCTCGCTATGAACGCATCACTTCCACCTGCGTTTGTGGATTGCCGGGCTGCAAGAACCGGAAAATTTGTGGATGCAGTCTCTCCAGCAACATAGGCATTCCCACCGTTGTCAAAAGTCACCGCATTTACCGCGTCCGATCCATTCCCTCCTAAATAGGAACTAAAAACGTTACTACCCGCGGTACTCAACTTCACCACAAACCCATCCCGCACGCCACCAAAGGAATTTTGCCCACCACTCGTGGGAAAATTCGAGGACTGTGTCCATCCCCCCACCAGAACGTTTCCGCTGGCATCCACTGCGATCGATGTTGCACGGTCGTCCCCGGAACCGCCGAAATAGGTCGCCCACAAGAGTTGTTGCCCACTTGCTGCAAACTTCATCACGAAAGCGTCAATGCCACCTGAGAATGTTGGATGAATTCCTCCCGATATCGGAAAATCCTTGGACTCCGTCCAACCCGCAACGTAAATGTTGGTCGACGAATCTGTAGCGACCGCAGTCACCGCATCGGCCTGTCTTCCTCCAAGATACGTGCTGAATAACAAAATGGGATCAATCACCAGCCGGTTTTGACTGTTCCTACCCTCCACTTTGAAACCAACAATACCATTGCCTCGCAGCTCATAAGTTGTCTTGCGCATTATTTTGCGCCCATTTGAATCTAGTTCGTAAGCCTCTGGAATACGCTCTTCAAACCATGCGCCGCTGGCTTTGATTTTCAGTTGACCATCGGCACCCAGTTTCAAATCTTCCGCGTCCGCATACTGCCACTCGATGTCCCGGTAATCCGCTCCAGCCCGAACATGATATTCCGACTTAAGGACGTTCGATGTTCCTTCATAAGTCAGGTCCGTACCTTCAAACAATTCCACATAGCGCAATTTCGCGAACATGGATTGACTCGTCTGCCATTTTCTGGCGTCAGTCCCAAATTGAAAATTCACTTTACCTGTAAGCTGTTCCTCCGCACGAAGTGTTGCCCCGACCTTCGCATTCCTGAACTGCATCGTGAGTTTCTTATTCTGCTTTCCATACCGCACTCCTTCTCTCGTGAAGGATCCAGATAGTTCCGCAGTTTGTCCCGCATATTGAATGCCCTTCGATCCAGGCGCTTCAAAAAAGAAGAACGGAATTAATGGACTTGCGGACAAAGCCAATCCATTTTTAAGAAAGGTGGCTTGCACAAGCGCTAGGAATAAGGCCCGGAGCAGTATTGCAGTAGAGTTTTTCATGGTAGTCCCAAAACAACTATTCGGCTGAGAAAGGGGAAACATTACTGGAATTTGGGTGCGTTTTTGTTGTTACTATTGAGGTCACTCCTACAAATATGCAAACCATACTCAAGAAGCGAATTGCCTTCGTCATCGTGGCCCTTGCTTCTGGATTAGCTGCTTTTTTCAGATTTCTGACGCTCACCAGCCGAATGACCCATTGCGATGATACAGGCTTTCTGCTTCAAGGTTTTGCGGCTGAAGGTGCAATTTCCGCAGGCGATGCCATTGCCGCCTATTGGACCTATGCCCCAGCTCAGTTTGTGCTGGGGTACCCCATTTGGAGTATGCCCAATAGTTGGCCCGACGCCATCTGGGCTGCTCGCCTTCCCAGTGCTCTGGCCGGTACTTTCGTCGGATTAGTTATTGCTTGGCTGTTATCGAGGCTTAGTGTCCAAAACCAATCTTCGCCCTTCGCTGGACTTTTTTCCATCGTGTTGGCTTTCTGCGGACTGCGGGCCCTGGTGGAATCCCAACAAGGCTATCCCTATGCTGTCACCTGTTTGCTGGTTGCTCTCACGATTACTATTCTTTACGCAATATCCCAAGGCCGCGAATTGCTTGAACCTCGCCGGTTACCGCTCCTCATTGGGGGGCTGGCGGCTTGGGGTGCCCTGTCTATTTGCTTCAGCTTTCAGCTTACAATTTCAGTACTGGCAAGCACTTTGGCCCTGCTGATTTGTGCGTTGCCAGAATTACGGAAGCCCGGAGCCTTTCGACAAATCCCTGGGACGAATTGGTTAATGGGCGGAATCCTATCGTTATTTGGGGCCGCAGTTTTCTATAAAATCTGGGTGCTTTACTTGGGACTCCGTATCAAGAACAACCAGGGGATGCCACCGTGGTCCGCATTCGACGTGGTCCGATGGCATGGTTCGCCAATTGACTTTTTTCAGCAGGTTCTTAGTAAGTGGATCGATGTTGCGGGATTCAGCGTAACTCCGCTATGGCCGCCAATCGCTGGAGTCTCACTTACCAAAGCTTTGGGAGTAGTGGTGTTGGTTCTATTGTTATTCAGCCTACCGAGTTTCACCAGCCGCCGCCCACTATGGCAAAGGCTGATTGCGTGGTACAGCATGCTATTGTTGCTCACCAGCTTTGTATTGAATCTAGCTGGCAAAATGCCCTTTGGTGTAACTCGCCATTCTCATTTCCTGCTACCTGCGCTGCTGCTTCTCAGCGGATTTGGAGAAGCCAACATTCTGGCCTGGATCAACGTCCGCCGGAAAGACTCCTCCTCGTTTGCCGATTGGGTAGCACCCATCGCATCAATGATCCTGATTGCAGTTTTCTATTACTCATTCCCTCAATTTCACCAGGCTTCCCGAAACCAATTCGACATGCCCCGGCTGGTTCAATTGGTACACGAGAAAAAGCCGTTGAAGGTGGTTTGTATTGGCTGTACTTTCGATCCGATGTCCGCGCAGTGGGCTACGCGAGGGCAATTGTTTCCCCTCGGTGTAGTCGAGGTGGGTCCATCAGATGACCAATTGGAAGAGGCGCTGAAGATGCTTGAGAAGAAACCGGCTCCCGCCTCGATTTTCGTCGTGGATCATCGCAGCGACCCCGAGTCCTCGCTTCGCGCCACAAAGCATCCCCTCTTAACTTCCAGCCTCCTGGTTGGCGTCAATCCAATAGGTAGTACTGAAATGATGGGAATAGTGAATGGTGGCAACGGATTCTTTATTCGGCAAGTCACCAAATCAGATACCGCTCCCGAAGTTCCCGGTTGCAAAGCCTCGTTACTAAAAGGTTGGCATTCAAGGGAAGCCAATGCCAGTGGTTGGTGGCGATGGTCGGAGGGGTTACCAACACTTATGGTGGTTACCACCCAAGATGGAGACCTTAAATGGAAAGGTGAATTTCTCTCCATCAAGTGGCCGCAAAAAGTGGACATGCTGGTTAACGGCAAACAGGTTTTCACCTGGGATGCCAAACCGGCGATCGATATTTCACTACCGTTGCATGCAGGGGAAAACTTGATTCAACTAAAGGCACAAACCCCGGGGATTCAGTCCGGTTTGGATCCGCGTGTGCTTTCGTTTGGCTTGAAGAATCTAACACTGTCCGCAGGCAATAAAGTTCAAGCTGCCTGCGATCTGGAATGGTAAGGTTATTCGGTTCCGCCGACTAAGAAGCCCGATAACCCAGGTGATGCACCGGCTGCGAAAAACTGTTGCCGGGAAAGGTTGCGATATACATTTCCCGCCACGCCGGCGGCCACGCCACCGTTTACCTGCTTGCCGCCAGTGAGCAGAACCACAACCACTAACTTGTTGTGCCCCACTTCATTGAAGCTGCCGAACCAGCCCAGGTGTGTTGGTGAATCCTTGTCAGTGCATGTTCCGGTTTTGCCTAAAATGGGTTCGTTTGGATCATACGCTGCACGGCGGGCGGTTCCATATTCGACAGCGGCCATCATGCCGGGCTTGATCTCTGGAATTGTATCGCCAATGTCCAAGATGCGCTTTACCTTGGGTTTGAAACGAGCAACTTCGAGGGCATTTTTTGGATACTGTAAGTAGTACATTGTCCCGCCATTGGAAATGGTTCCCAGGATGGATGCCAGTTCAAGGGGAGTAACGGTAATGCCCAACCCAAAGCTGGTCATCATTCCCACACCACCATACTTTGGTGCCTGCGAGGGATAATCGCCAGCTTTTTCGCCAGCAATATCCAGACCTGCTTTTTCGCCCAGGCCCCACATTTTTGAATAACGAGTTACCCGGTCATACCCCAGCATGCTGCCAACGTTTGCGAAATAAGGATTATTGGAATGAGCCAACGCTTCGGTTAGATTCAATCGCGAATATCGATCCACACGGATCATGCTATTGCGATCAATGACACCTTCGCCTAGACCGGCCATTGCACAAACAAGTTTAATAGTAGAACAAGGCTGGAATCCGCCGCGCAATCCGAGTCTTTGATTGACGATGGTAAGAACACGTCCGCTCTGCGGATCGCTAACGACAATACTGCCATTGAAGGGGCCAAGGGCGTCCACGGCAGCTTTGCGCACCACAAGATCTTCGCCTTCAATGTTGTCGCCCAGACTGGAATCGGCAAAGGAAGGCTCCTTCCAATTCTCAACCGGGATAATTTTTTTACTACGCTGCTTGGAAACCGTCACTTTCGTTTTGGCCGCCGGTTTCTTTTTATTGCTTACTGCCGCATCCACTGCCGCCGGTGCCAACAGGACCATAACGCCGGCCACAGCTTGAACAAATCGCCGCATCTGATTTCCCCCAGATAAAATTTACTTCGTTGCCGTTCTGCTCTCATCGGAGCAAAATCGATGTTTTCCAACTTAACCGGTCCATTCCCTTTTACTGCTCGAAAGAACTACGCTGCTGTCCAGCCACCATCAATGGTCTGAACGCTGCCCTGCACAAATCCAGCCTCATCGGAGGCGAGGTACAACACCATATGGGCAATCTCATCTGGCTTGCCCAAACGTCCAATGGGTTGCCGCTGATTCAATTGAACGCGCATTTCTGCCTTCTCATGTTTATGATACTTGTCCAGGTACGATTCCACAAACGGGGAGTCCACCGTTCCGGGCGCAATGCAATTCACGCGCATCTGCGTTGGATATTCCACGGCAAGCTGTTTGGTCATAGCCACCACCGCGCCCTTCGACATGCAATAGGCAAAGCGGCGCTTAATACCAATCAAACCGGCCACCGAAGCAAGGTTGATCATGGACCCATGCGAGGCGAGCAACAACGGTACAGCAGCCTTGGACACAACATAAAGTCCGAAAACATTCACTCGATACAAGCGGTCGAAATCATCAGGCTCACACTCTTCAATGCTACCCACGTGCCCGATGCCGGCGTTGTTCACCAGAATGTCCAGCTTGGGGATGGATGAAAAAACAGCGGCCACCTGCTCAACATTCGTAATGTCGCAGGCGTGCGCCTTGGCACCGGGAAGGTCGGACGCCAGTTTTTGCGCCATCGCACCATCTAAATCAACAATATGAACAGAGGCTCCGGCTGCGGTTAGAACGCGCGAAGTGGCCTCACCAATTCCACTAGCTCCACCAGTGACAAGCGCAACCCGGCCATCTAAACGAAAAGGCAAACCCATCCTCTAAAGGATAGCAGCATTTAGGGTTAAGGATTAGGACCCACCCTAACTGGGTGCGACATCGGAGTGGAGATCCGATAGTGAGCCCCGATCGCATGGGAATGCTTAGCTACCGCTTGAAGGCTGGAGGCTGCAACAGTCACTGCCATCAAAACGGATGCAGATCTAGCTGATCGCAAGCAATTGGTTACTGTCCAGGCGAACCTATTAAGCCCCTCTGTCTTGCGGTCGCGGCTAGGATTGAAGGACCACGGATTTCCGCGATTCGCCTCAATGTCGCGCACCCTTACTTAACCCAGATATCACGAAAAGCTACGGGCGAGTTTGGATAGGATTGAATGCCAAGGAACCCTGCTGGTGCCCCGGCAATTCTACCCAAGCCACGTTCGGCGTCAGTATTGTCAAAAACCGAAGTAAGTTGCGAGACTCCAGTTTCGGTATCGGTCAACGTTACTTCGTAGTGATTGCCCGTTACTGCAATGTCATACTGCATCCAGACTCCGGGCCTGACGGCAGGTCCAGGGGTGTACTGCTGAACCACCGTGTCATGACCTCCGGTATGAACAATTAGATCTCCGGCAGGGATCTTGTAAATCGCTCCGGTGCGGTTCTTGTAGAGCCCATTGGGTTCGGGAAGCCGGCCGTAGAAATCCTTGGAGACATCGCGTTTGGCGTTATCGTCAATCTGTACTTCAAACCCCGAATAAACGGCACCCCAAGCGGGGTTCGCTGCGACTGCCGCACCTTCGGCAATCGCACGCTGCCGAAGAACATCTGGAAGTTTGGCGAGTGGATTGCGAAACCGGACAAACACCCCGCTGTTGGCATTGGCTGCGTTGAACACTTTGAATTGTAACCGTAAGTGAAAATCTTCAAACGCCTGCGGAGCGTAGTAGAGTAAAGAGAAATCGGAGCCTCCGTAACTTACTAACTCACCAGCGATCAAGGCGAAACCTTGACCACCGGCACCGGCCAGTTGCCACTTCTTGAATGTTCCAGCTGTTCCATCGAATAGCGCGGTGAAGCCTGGCGCAGCACTACGAATCACTGGCTTGGGAAGTACGCTTGCTTCCAGTAAATCGGCTGTGCGGCGGGAAAGTGCTACACCAGTCAACATTGGATTGGGGGAACCGAGACTCGGAAACAACGCCGGAGCATTGATATAGCAGTTGGTGGTGTCATGAACCCGCCCGAACTCATTGGTTACCGAAGTAGCTGGGTCGGAACCCATCCATAGCGTACCTGCGTCATGATGAGTACTGCCTTCTTTGTCGCGCCGGTTCTTATGGGGATGAGCAACACGAAGGTCGGCGGCAGTGGCTCCCGAACCTACTGGTATAGTTGCGCCGCCGCTGGCCATCAGAATTTCAAATGGCTGGGCATTGGCAAATACAAGGGCCACTTCGTCCGCCAAAGCATCCATTGCGTCCCAAATCTGTTTGTCGATATTCGATTGCGGGGTATTGCTTGTTCCTGTCTTCACATCGGCAAGCGACACTTCAGCAACCGCACGGCCGTCTTCGGTCCTGGTATTCGATAGGCGCACGAAGCTATCAGGATTTTGCGGAGTCATTTCGCCGATGCCACGGAGCACAATCACCACATGAGTGTCGCTGGCACCTAACATAGAGTCCACTTGCTCCGTGTCAGGAATTTTCTTGAATAACTCAGCTTCGGAATCCTGACCCAACTTACTAAGTCCTGAAGCGGTGATTTGAAGATGGAAGAAGCGGTCCTCCCCATCAATGTTGGCCTTCCCCTTCACGAACAACGCTGAAGCCTGCAGTGACGTTTGGGTTGCGGCGGGCAGTGCGGCAAGCGACGATGCAGGAATGCGAATCGTCAAATTGGAGCGTAAGTGCGCCACCAAATTCTTGCCCATGCGCTGAGCTGCACGGCCCGCAAGAGAATCCTTGAAAGTGTTCAACGCCAAACGCGTGCTCTCAATTGCACCGAGAGCAACCACTACCGCAGGCTGGCGTCCATTGGACTGCGGGGCTAGCGAAACCACGATTTCCTGGCCATCGACATCCTTCACGCGAACTCCGATCACGCGAATCCAATTGTCACTTTGCGTTTCCGTAACCATGTCCAGAACACGGACCTTGGGAACGATCATCAGCCGTTTGCGCGCATCAGCCTCAGTGCCGATACCGCCGGTTTCCGCACTCGCCACCCTTGCCACTTTGATTAGTTCCGGCACTGAGCTGAATTTGTTGAACGGAAATAGTCCGGGCTCTGCACGCGATTGTACTGCCAATGGAGCTTCCAGTTTAAGCAAGTTCAGCATTTCGGAACGAGGTGTTGTATCGCTTGATTTGAAGCCAAGCAGCACGCGAAGCTGGCTGTCGCTAACGGTTTTGCTGGCTGGGATGGTGGTTGTTCCGCCACTGGATGCACCAGCTGCGACGGCAAGATCACCAATTGCTCCCAAGCCTGCGAATCGAACCACCGGATGATCGGGTAGAGCTGCCAATGGAATTGCGTGTGGCACCACAGCTGGGGACGATAAACCGTCCGCCAATTGCCGCCGTAGCGCAGTGTGCAGACGACCATAGATGAAATCGTTACTGGTGTTGACGCCAATCTGATCGCTAGCCTGCCGGTAGTATGGATCGGTGAGCGCTGCGATCACCGATGGGGGCCAGTTCTTGAATTCCTGTTCCAGCATTTGAGGCGACCAGCCACCCCAGGTAAGCGAACGTCCTCCAACGCTATATAAGAGCCCGGCATAACCAAGCCCTGGGTGGCTGTCCCAAGGGACTCGAAAATCAGGCGCACCTCCTTGAAAAGGCATGTTTTGGGCATGTTCGGGTATGGAAAAAGGACCGGCTTCCAGAATCAGGATTCGACGGCTGCGGGTGGGATCGTTCAGAAACAGTCTGGACGCCATGACTGCGCCGAAAGTGCCTCCACCAATAATGATGACGTCGAACCCTCGTGGCTGGCCGCCTACCGTGACAGCGGCACTGTCCCGTGCCTCCTGTAAAGTGTTGCAAAGAAAACGACCCATGTTGTCCAGGGTGAAGCTTGTGGTTTCTGCGGTCAGTCCCATAATCGAATCCTCCTAAGTATGCCGGCACATAGTAGTGTTTTTCAGGGTGAATTCGTTTCATTGCAATTCTTCTGGGATTGTCCCTAGACTAAGGGCGAGCGTTAGTTACGGGGAACTCGACTGTCCCTGAATGGTGAGTGCCCTTAAGTTCTCAATTTCACCTTTGTTGCCAAGGCCTGAGACTAGAGTATGTGCGGCCTGCGGAGTTTCGCGAACATGACAGATGGGGTGCCAGTTACGGCATGCAACTGCCGTTTTTGGGCAACTGAACCTCATTCAAGTTCTTCGGTGAAGCGGAACTCCGCGGCCGAGTGCAGTTGCCAATTACCTTCGGCCTTCAATTCCAGAACTTGTGAGTGAAACTTAACAAGGGCAGGATGGTGGCTTACACTCACAAGCGTGATGGATGTTGCCGTTAATTTCTGGTAAAGTTCCGATTCATTCTTACGATCCAGAGCACTGGTTGCTTCATCCAGAAGCACATATCGTGGCCGGTTCAGCAGCACCCTTGCGAACGCCAAACGCTGCCGTTCGCCAACGGACAGGATTTTCTCAAAGTCCAGTTGGGAATCAAAGCCGCCGCACCGCGCCACCAAATCTGGAAGATTGACTTGATTTAGTACTTCGTGAAGCTCTTCGTCAGTCACTCTGCGATCAAGATTTGGATAACTTAGTTGATGCCGGAGGTTGCCGAGAATCATATAGGAATGCTGTGGAAGAAACAACATTTCCTCCGCTTTTGGGTGTTCAACGGTACCTTCCCCGGAATCCCAAAGCCCTGCCATCACGCGGAGTAATGAACTTTTGCCAAGGCCGCTTGCTCCGACAATCATCAAACCCTCTCCAGGAGGTATGGAAACAGTAAGTCCTCTCACTAAGGTCCGTTCGTAATTTGGGGTCTGCAGGGTAATGTCTTGGAAGCTGAGATGGTCGCCTTCCTTCGTTACAATTTTGTGGCGTGCAAGATGCTTCTTAGCAGGTATCAGACTATGGGCGAAGGTATCCAGGCGACTTACACCAGCGGCGAAACGGCTGAGGTTTTCCAGGTTATCGAGCAAAACTGTAAGGGCACTCAAAATGGCGGAAAAAGCACCGCTCGCCTGAACGATGCGTCCGACTTCGAGTTCACCGGAAAGCACGCGCGGCGCAAGAATTACGCTAGGCAACACCATGGTAAGCAGGGTGTGGGCATATTGGAAAAAGTTCAAACGGAGTGTCCAGGCAATCAATTTGTTGTAGTTCGAGAATACATCGCTGAAACGCCGTTGAACTTGATTCTGCTCCTGCTGCTCGCCATGGTACAGGGCAATAGCCTCCGCATTTTCGCGGATCCGCACCATGCCAAAGCGGAAGTCGGCTTCCCGACGGCGTTGATTGAAATGCAACGAAACTAGTTTTTCACCGAACACTCCAAATGTTACGAGTGTACCTACTGCGGCATAGAAGATGAGGAAGAATACAAGGTTTTTCGAAATTGACCACAACAC